>NZ_JARJLM010000372.1 GCF_029335485.1 Cupriavidus basilensis | reverse complement strand
TACCGCACCTCGACCGAAGGCAAGCAAGAGCATTTCTTCACCACCAAGCTCGAAGACGCCACCATCGTCAACATCAACACCGTGCTGCCGCACGCGCAGGACGCGACCAAGGCCGAGTACACCCAGTTGGTGAAGGTCGCCATGGCCTATCGCAAGATCACCTGGACGCACGCTATCGCCGGCACCGAGGCATCGGACGACTGGCGCAAGCCCCAGGAAGCGTAAGCCCAACGCACCGAAGGCGTCGCGGACATCGGCCGGCCGCCTTCGATGATCGCATCGGCTTGACCCGGACGACCGGCTGAATTGCCGGTCGTCCACGCGTTGCTCAAGGAAGCGGCTATGCCCACCCAATCCGACCTGCGCTTCACCTTCGCCATCCACGGCACGGACGGCAAGATCGACCTCGACGTCGTCGCGTTCACCCTCGACGAAGGCCTCTCACAGCTCGACCGCCTCGAACTCGATCTCGCCAGCCACGCCCCCGACATCGACTTCGATCAGGTGCTCGACCGCCCAGCCCTGCTCACCCTCTGGCACGGCCCGCTATTGCGGCAGCAGCGACGCCGAAGGGTGCTCCCGTATGCGTCGGCTCTTGATGTGACTCATATTCGAGGAAATGTGAACATCGACGAAGAAACCGTTGTCGAAGCGCGCTGCCATTTCCATCAAACGAATGGTAGCGGCCCACAATCCAATCCGTTGGGCACCGATACCGCAGAGGCGCGCAAAGCGCAGTCCCGCACTCTCCCTGGCCTTCCATCGCTACCTGGCGGAGAAGCGCACGGCCAAAGAGCTTGGCTGGCTGGGCGGCCCGTGGGCGCTCACCTATACCCAGGTGGGCGTCACCGACAACGGCCTGTTCATAGAAACCAATGGCAGTCACGAACACCACGTGCATATCAGTGTAGGGACGGAGCAGCCATGACAGCATCTCGATGCCTATCCCTTCAATGGCGATGGCTGTTCGCGTGGGTTATCGCGTCTATCTCCATAACTTCAAACGCTAGCGAGTGCACGCCTGACCAAGTACGCGCCACGAACGGCAAACTATTCGCATGTGACATCGAGGACGGACAAGAGCGCGACGTCACCCCACCTCCGCGCTCGGCATTGCGCTTGACCGATGTATTCGAGGATGCAGAAGTTCTCCCCGTTAGAACGGCATCTTGGCCCGTTCGCGTGTATTACAGTTCATCCTCCGCCCTATATGAATTTGATCGTCAAGGCAACGTCGTCAGCAAGAATGGAAGTCCTTTTGCGGGCGCCTATGTGGCCGAGTATTACCAACGTGGAACTCCGCTTTGGCCCGGTTCCCAACGCATCTATTACATCGTCCGTCGTGGACAGACACGCGATGACTTCCGGCCAGAGGATGTCACGAACGCCATTGTGCTTGCCGATCAGCAAGCATGCACCCCGTCGTACATCAGCGATTTCTATAAACTCTATAGAAATCTATCGACTATTTTTCTCAATGGCCTTTGCAGAGATTCAGTCAAACAGCGCATCGGCACGCATGATTACTGGGTGTATCCCGATGAATGGAACGACGCAATCGCAAACATGTCTGTCGACACGCCGGTTCGCTGGACGTTTCAGAGATTTGACGACCCCATCGAACCGATTTTCGATGCCGCTGGTATCTGTCGCCTGTATTGTGAGGGTCGTCCGCTTCCGCCATCGAAAGGCAGTCCATCAGGGACATCATCCTCCAACGAAGCACACCGTACCCGTCCCGGACTCAGGCCGGAGGTCGATCTTTCCCCTCCGGCAAACAATGCTCTTCGTCAACTTACCCTTGAAGAGCGTTTGCGCGACAAGCGTGAACAGGAAGAAGTTCCTGCGACCAATTGGCCAGTACGCGCAATCTTCAATTCTCGCGCAGGGGCTTTCGAATTCGACCGACAGGGTAATCTGATTCAAGGTGGAACACGACTTCCGCTACGGGCAGTTGAAATACGTCTCGGCGGAAAGGAGGGCAGGCCCTTGTGGCAAGGCGGTCAACAGGTGTACCGCTTGCTAGCCCCCGGAAAATTGGGATACGGCAATGACCTACTTGGCACCGATGACGGCCTTGTTCTTGTCAACGGGCACGCCTGCCCCACGCAACTGATCGCCGAGGCATACGGCATTCTGCATGAAGGGGGGGAACTCTACCTCAACGGCAATTGCACCAAGGCCGTCAAGCGCACGATCGGCGAGCGGGAGTTCTGGGTCTACCCCGAAGACGAAACCAGCGCCTACCCGCATTACTGGGTCGTCCAGCACTTCGACGACCCGATCACCCCCATCGTCGATGCCGAGGGCCAGTGCTGGCTCTATTGCGATGGCCGCTCACAACAAGGCGGCTAACTATCGCTGAAGAACTGGGGCAGGCTGACCTCCTGATTGGCCACCCCATCGCCAGTGACCCTGACTCCGCTCCTATCGCCCCGCATCGCGAGCGCCCTGCAGAACAGGCTTTCTCCGGACAACGCTTATGCCCACCCAATCCGACCTGCGCTTCACCTTCGCCATCCACGGCACCGACGGCAAGATCGACCTCGACGTCGTCGCGTTCACCCTCGACGAAGGCCTCTCACAGCTCGACCGCCTCGAACTCGATCTCGCCAGCCACGCCCCCGACATCGACTTC
>NZ_JARJLM010000371.1 GCF_029335485.1 Cupriavidus basilensis | reverse complement strand
TGCCGCGCGCGCGAGGCGGGGCGGCGGGGCAAGCTGGGGAATAAGCGGTACATGGAGGGCGACCAGTCACTTTTTGACAGGCGCCGATGCTAGCGAGCCCCCCGCGTGCAAAGCTGACAAGTTCTGACATCGGCTGACGCTGCGCGCGAAAACGGCATTTTTGCGTCTCATGCTCCACTCTTGAGGTGGGGCGAAAACCATCAGCGGGGCGGGAGAAGCAGCGCGGTTCGAGCTGGCTGTTCATGCCGGCAACAGGCGGCAGGGAAGTGTCCCGCGAGCTGCTGCCAGCTGCACCGCCATCACTGCCAGGGCCCGACGACACTTGGGCACGCGACGCTGTGCCTGCGCGGCCAAGGGCCGGCATCGCGCGCGGCACGCAGGGTCAAAGCCCCTCTCTGTAGGGATGCCCAGAGCGCACGTCGATAGGTAGCATTCGCTTGCCCCACCCATGCTTCACATCACAAGCGGAGGAAATATGCGCAAGCTTGGTCTCACCTTGACTCTCATTACTTTGTGGGCTGCCGGGCCGACGCACGCCGGGCCACTGGAGGACGTGCAACGACTCGTTGCAAAAGCCAGTGCAGCACCGGTCACGTTTTCTGATGGCACAAGCCAGTGGATTGGCAACCCTTTCGTTTACCGCACGTCCAATGGGAAGGCCATCATCGTCAAGGCGGCGGACCTGAAGCTCGATACTGATGGTGCCTCAAAGGAGATCCGGGCTTGTGACAACACGTCTGCCGCCGGCACCGCTCTTCCAGGTCCAAAGGGAAAGCCGACGGACGCAAACATCACGCCATATTTTGTCTTGCCTGGGTGCGCCGATGCCGCAAATAAAGCGGCTTGCAAGGCTCCTTACAAGCAACTAGGCATGCAACTGGGCGACCTGGCAACCGTGATTTCCGGGGACAAGATTGCATTTGCTATTGCAGCAGACTCGGGGCCCGAGAAGAAGTTTGGCGAAGGGTCGATCCAACTACATCGCCAGCTAGGTCACGAGGTCGTAGGGAAAGTCGCAGGCAGACCCAAGTGTGCGGCGAATCGCTCGCTGGCGAGCGAGACTTACCTGGTGGTCTTCCCAGGCTCCAACAAGACATGGCTGCCGAACGACCGGATTCAGCAAGAAGCCGGTGCGCTCTGGAACGGCTTGCTGTCTGAAGAGGCTGAGGCAAAGTAGGTCCTGCGGATAGCTGCTTCGGCAGTCTGGCGCCGAGGATGGCGTCTGTATCCGACCGGCACCGCGGTTTGCCGTGTCAGACGATGCCGTCCGCGACAGGGCGTTGGACCGCTATGTCGTCCAATGCCCTGTCGGCGGTGCAATAGCGAGGCCATTCTGAACCAGGAAGGAAGGCAGGCAGCAGGCGAATTCGGTGCAGCGGAATCGGAGCCTCTCTGGCCACAAGCCCGGCATCCCGCTTATCCCGCTTCTGCAAAACTGATCTAACGCTTCATCTCCAGACCTGCCTCATGGATATGCTTGTGACCACGCACTCGGCGCATGCCGCGACGACTCACCGCACAGCGATTTGATCAGCGTTTCCCTTTAGCAGGAGGGGCTGATGTAGTGCCCTGCCCAAACCTCGCAATGTGAGGGCAGCCATGACAGTCGCAATGGAATCGGGGAGTTGCCGCGCGCACGCGTCCGCCAGCGTAAAGTTGTTCCGCTTCGAGAAGCAACGTTGGGGGACCGCGCCAAAGCGGGGGCTACGGTCAGGCCTCCCTCAGGAGGATAATGAGCCACCCACAATGGCTCATGTCCTTCGATCCTCGACCGGCGATCTCCGCCACTCCAAGTGGCAACGATGCGCCATTGCGCCGTGGCCGTTCATGAAATGCGCGGCAGGCTATTGGCCACCGCGGGCCTCTGCAAGTGCAACCGTCAAATGCTGCACCTTCTTTTTCAACTGATCGCGCTCTTCTGTGATCTGTGCAACCAATAGTGTCAGGCGGTGAATTGCAAGTTGATCGGGTGTGGCGTCGCTGGGTGGGGGTGCCGGTTCGGGCTTGGGTGGCACGCGGGCCTCGCGCACCTGCCTCGCCACCTGGCGCAGTTCCTTCTTGCCTCCAGCAACGGCCGCTACCTGCTTCTCGCCAGGCAAGGAGGCCACGGCAGCCGCAGCGTTGATGGAAATCACGCCCGCCTTCACTGCGCTGACCAACTCCGGCGCAGCTGTCTTCTGGATTTTCTCGATCTGACCGAGCGTCGCACTGCTCACCCGCGCTGTGCGGGCAACAGCCTCGCGAGTCAACACTGGATCGGCGCCGGATTGCGTGGCGACTTCGGCCCCGGCAGGCTCTGCGGAACAACGCTGGGCTTGCGCTTGTGCCAGACGCGCGGATACGATTTCCTTCTTCCGCAGTGCGAGTATGCCTCGTTGGAAATCCGATACGCTGCGCCGCCCGAGGTGATTGTCGATCATCCACAGGTGCACATCGTCCATCGACTGGAACGTCTGGTTTTGCACCGTATTGAAAGGGATTCCGTGCTCCTGGCAGATGCTGTAGCGGTTGTGTCCGTCCACCAGGAGATCGCCCCACAACACCAGCGCATCGCGGCACCCTTCCGAGAGTAAGCTGCGTTCGAGTGCCGCGTATTCGCCTTCTGTAAGTGGATCGATGTAGGCGCGGAGGTCTTCGTTGATGGTGATCGTCATGGGTCAAATGAAAATGGAGGCACGGTAGTGTACACACTGCTGCCGTCTTCAAGCTGTGGGGCAATCCTGCAATCTTCAGCGCGCCGCTCCAAAATGCCGTACGTTGCTTTGCACGCCATACTTCCATGTCTGCTTTGGGACTCGAAGCGCTCGGTGTACTTGGGGCGGACTGGCGGGATGCCAAACGTCAGGCCCACACGGCCACGAAAGCGCTCCGGGAGAGGAGAGCAAGCGCCGGGCCGAGGCTCGCCAGCGGCTGCTGTAGGCGTTGCGTACCCAATTCTCGATGGACCTCGAGCGCACCCCGGGCAGGTCGCGGTAGCACAGGCGCAGGGAGTGGAGCGGCAGGCAGGCGGGGCGGAGGGGCAGGGCGGATGTCGCCGGATGCGCCGGGTAAAGCCGCCTGAAACCCCACTTTCGGAAAGCGAAATTGGCGCCAGCGGTGAAATCGCCGATGCTTGGAGCCTGCCAAGCGGAGCCGTCGATCCGGCGCGCCGCTCCCGGTCCGCATAGAACAAAGAAGGAGACACGGCATCATGATGCAAACGCGCACCGTCGGCGACCTAAAGGTCACCCGTATCCTCGAATATGCGGGTCCCACGCACGATCCGGCTTTCCTGTTCCCCGACATCGACCGCTCGGTCCTGGATGCGAATGCCGGCCTGATGGCGCCGCACCACTGGATACCTCACATGAACAAGCTGATCGTGACGATCCAGTTCTGGGTGGTGCATGCGGGGAGCCATATCATCGTCGTCGATACCGGCGTGGGCAACTTCAAGCCGCGCGCGGGCATCGCGCGCATGAACATGCTCAACACGCTGGTGCGCGAATGGATGATCGCGGCCGGGGCACCGCCGGAGAAGGTCACCCATGTGGTCATGACGCACCTGCATGCCGACCACGTCGGCTGGAACACCACCTGGCAGGACAACCGCTGGGTGCCCACCTTCCCCAACGCGCGCTACTACCTCCCCAAGGACGACTTCGTTTTCTGCGAGCAGGGCCGCAACAAGGAGCCGGGCGTGGTGGACGTGTTCGGCGAATCGTTCTTCGACAGCGTGATGCCGGTGGTCGACGCGGGCCTGGCCGAGATGATCGATCCGGGGCGCGAGATCGCCGATTGCCTGCAGGTAGAGGCCGCTGCCGGCCACAGCCCGGGGCAGGTCGCGTTCCGGGTCCGTTCGCACGGCGAGGAGGCAATCTTCTGCGGCGACATCCTGCACAGCCCGCTGCAGATCGTGCGCCCGGACCTGAACTCCGGCTACTGTATCCGCCCCGACCTTGCCCGCAGCACCCGCCTGGCCTTCCTCAACCAGGCCGCCGACAGCGGCGCGCTGGTGCTGCCGGTGCATTTCGGCGAGCCGTATTGCGGCTACGTGCGGCGCCAGGGTCAGGGCTTCCGCTTCGAGCCGGCGGGCTGGTAGCCCACGACGGCCGGGCTGCGCGCTGGCACCCGCTCCATGGCGCCAGGTCTCTCCCGCATCGGGGGTATCATCCCCACTACACGATTGAGCCGCGAGACCATGCTGCATGGCTGTTCCCTTCGACATCACCGACTTCCGCCTCTTCGTCAACGTGGCGGAAACGCGCAGCCTGACCCGTGGCGCCGAGCGTTCGTTTCTTTCAGTGCCGGCGGTCAGCAACCGCATCAAGAACCTCGAGGACACGCTCGGCGTACGCCTGCTGGAGCGCTCGCCGCAGGGCGTGGCGCTGACGGCGGCCGGCGAGGTCTACCTGCAGCACGCGCGCGTGGTGCTGGCCGAGCTGGAGCGGCTCACCGGCAACCTGCAGCCCTTCACCGCAGGCCTGAGCGGGCAGGTCAAGCTGGTGGCCAACACCACCGCCATCACCGAATACCTGCCGCCGGTCATCGGGGAGTACCTCGCCACCCATCCGGATGTGCGCATCGACGTGCGCGAGCGCCTGAGCGATGACGTGGTGCGCGTGGTCCGCGAGGGCGGCGCCGATCTCGGCATCATCTCCGGCAATGTGCCTACAGCAGGCCTGCAGGCAGTGCCCTTCGTCAAGAGCGCGCTGATCCTGGTCGCGCCGCTCGGCCATCCGCTGCTCGCGGAGCCGGCCGTGTGGTTCGAGCAGTCGCTCGAGCATGCCTTCGTTGCCTTGCTCGAGGGCAGCGCCTACCAGATGTTCCTGACGCGCGCCGCGGGCGCGCTGCACAAGCCCATGACGATCCGCGTGCACGTGGCCAGCTACGACGCCACCTGCCGCATGGTGGCCGCCGGTGCCGGCATCGCCATCGTGCCCAAGGCCGCCTTCGCGCGTCTCAGGAGCGAGCAGCGCATCGGCTGCAGCGACCTGCGCGATGACTGGGCCGTGCGCACCTTCCAGGTCTGCGCGCGCGATCTGGAGGGCCTATCCAGCTTCGCGCGCGAGTTCGCCAACCGCCTGATCGGCCATTACGCGCCCGCCGGCGGCGCGGGCTAGCCGCGGGGGCGGCAGGCCACCTCTCACGCTTCCTGCACGCCCAGGGCGCCTTCTCGCCGCCTTCCTTTCACCGTTCGCCGTCGCCCTCGGCACGGCGCGCCAGGCCCTTCGCCGTTCGCCGCGTGGCATGAGCGCACCTTGCCGAAGGCTTCCCGCCAGCCCTTCACTACGGCTCTGGCCCAGTGCTTAACGCAGTGCTAAGGGTGCTTGCAAATCGCGAAATTGTTCGGCCGGCAGGTGCATGGCAACCTTGCCGTACCCGATAACAACGACGCGAGACATGATCGACAAGCTCTACGCAACGGCGCGCGAGGCGGTAGCCGACGTGGCCGACGGCGCCACCATCGCCATCGGCGGATTCGGCGGCGCCGGCATGCCCGACGAACTGATCGACGCCCTGATCGAGCAGGGCGCCAAGGATCTCACGGTGGTGAGCAACAACGCCGGCAACGGCGATACCGGCCTCGCCGCGCTGCTCAAGGCGCGCCGCGTACGCAGGCTGATGTGCTCCTTCCCGCGCCAGCGCGATGCCTATGTCTTCGAGGCACTGTACCGCGCGGGCGAGATCGAGCTGGAAGTGATTCCCCAGGGCACGCTGGCCGAGCGCCTGCGCGCAGCCGGCTGCGGCATCGGCGGCTTCTATACGCCGACCGGCCACGGCACGCTGCTGGCGGCAGGCAAGGAAGCGCGCCGCATCGGCGCGCGCGACTACGTGCTCGAGTATCCCATCCACGTTGACGTGGCCCTGATCAACGCCGCGGCAGCCGACCGCTGGGGCAACCTCGTCTACAACAAGACCGCGCGCAACTTCGCGCCCGTGATGGCGATGGCCGCCACCACCACCATCGCCGCGGTGACGCGTGTGTGCGAACTGGGCGAGCTTGACCCCGAGGCCGTCGTCACGCCCGGCATCTTCGTCAAGCGCGTGGTGCTGCGCGACGGTGCCTGCGCGCTGCCGATGCGCCGGCTGGAAGGCGCGGCGGCAAACCTGCAGGCGGGCGCGAAGGCAAGCGCACACGCAAGCGCACAGACAAGGTGAGGCAAATGGACCAAGTGGCAAGAAACCTGCTAGCCGCGCGCGTGGCGCGCGACATCCCCAACGGTGCCTACGTCAACCTCGGCATCGGCCTGCCCACGCTGGTGGCCAACCATCTGCCGCGCCACCGCGAAATTATCCTGCACAGCGAGAACGGCGTGCTGGGGCAGTGGTCGGCCGCCGAACCCGGCCAGGAAGACTGGGAACTGATCAACGCCGGCAAGGAAGCGATCCGGCTGGAGCGCGGCGCGGCCTTTTTCCATCATGCCGACGCCTTTGGCATGATGCGCGGCGGCCATCTCGACATCTGCGTGCTTGGCGCCTTCCAGGTCTCGGAGCGCGGCGACCTCGCTAACTGGCACACCGGCGCGCCCGACGCCATCCCCGCGGTGGGCGGCGCCATGGACCTGGCCATCGGCGCCAGGCAGGTGTTCGTGATGATGGACCACCTGACCAAGGACGGCGCGAGCAAGCTGCGCCGCCAGTGCAGCTACCCGCTCACCGGGATGGCATGCGTGAGCCGCGTGTACACCGAGCTCGGCACCTTTGCCATCGGCCCGCAAGGGGTGTCAGTCATCGAGATCGTTGGCGACATGTCGCCGCAGGGGCTGCAGTCGGTCACCGACGTGGCGCTCGACTTCACGACCATGGTCATGGCCGAGTACGCCTGAGCATCGGGCGGGCGGCGCGCGCGACAGCGGGACCAAGACAAGACAAAACAAAAGAGTCAGAACAGACAGGAGACGACAATGACAGGTTGGTACAAGGCTGGGAACGCCCAGCAGAAGAAAACGTTCTGGGCCTGCTATTCCGGCTGGGCGCTGGATTCCTTCGACATGCAGATGTTCAGCTTCCTGCTGCCCGCGCTGACCGCGGCGTGGGGCCTGAGCAAGGCCGAAGTGGGTGTCCTCGGCACCGTGGCGCTGGTCGTCACCGCTATCGGCGGCTGGGGCGCCGGCATCCTCAGCGACCGCTACGGCCGCGCGCGCATCCTGGTGTTCGCCATTGTCTGGTTCACGTTCTTCGGCGTGCTTGCCGGCTTCGCGCAGTCGTACAACCAGTTGCTGGTCGCGCGCACGCTGCAAGGGCTGGGCTTCGGCGGCGAATGGGCCGTCGGCGCCGCGCTGATGGCCGAGGTGATCGACCCCAAGCACCGCGGCAAGGCCATGGGCTTCGTGCAGTCCGGCTTCGCCCTGGGCTGGGCTCTGGCGGTGGTGGTGGCCACGGCGCTGCTGGCCTGGCTGCCGCACGACCTGGCCTGGCGCGTGGCCTTCTGGAGCGGCGTGATCCCGGCGTCGATCGTGCTCTTCATCCGCCGCCATATCAAGGACTCGGCCATGTTCGAGCGCGCCAGGCAGAGCCGCATGCCGCGGGCCTCGCTGGCCTCGGTGTTCAGCCGTCAGTACGCGCGCTCGCTGATCCTCTCAAGCGTACTGGTGATCGGCCTGCAGGCCGGCTGCTACGCCATCCTGATCTGGCTGCCTTCGTTGCTCGCCCAGCGCCAGGTGGCCGCGTCCTCGATGATCGTCACCGTATTCATCATGTCCTTCGGCTCGTTCTGCGGCTTCGCCGTGGCCGCAGACCTGGCCGACCGCATCGGCCGGCGCCCCACGCTGATCGGCCTGGCCGTGTGCGCGTGGATCGTCACCGCCAGCTATATGCTGCTGCCGCTCGACCCGGTGCTGGCCGCCGTGCTCGGCTTCCTGGTCGGCTTCTCCGCGATTGGCATGTTCGCCGCGCTGGGGCCTTTCCTGAGCGAGCTGTTCCCCACCCACGTGCGCACTACCTGCATGGGTTTCGCCTACAACGTCGGCAAGTCGGTAGGCGCGGGCTCCGTCGTCGGCGTCGGCGTGTTGTCCACCCACATCGGCCTCGCCAACGCCATGGGCGCCTTCTGTCTGGTGGCCTATGCCATCGCCGTGTTCGGCATCCTGCTGTTGCCCGAGACGCGTGGCATCGCCATCGAGCACATCGGCGCAGCGGAAGGTGCCCATGCCGCGGCACCGCTCGCCGAGCCCGCGCGGGCGCATACTTGACGCGCGGCGCCGGCAGGCGCGCGCCACACAGAACTGATCCATACCAAGAGGAGACGCGATGATCCGCATGCTGTACCTGCTGGTGAAGCCAGAAGGCATGTCCGATGCCACCTTCCGCGCCGAATGCCGGCGGCACTACGACATGTCGCACGACGTGCCGGGCCTGCACAAGTACGAGGTCCGCCTCGTCGCCGAGCAGCCCACCGACACCCACGTGCCCTTCTTCGACATCGGCCACGTCGACGCGATCGGCGAATGCTGGTTCGAGAACGAAGCGGCCTACGCCACCTATATGGCCTCCGACATCCGGAAGACGTGGTTCGAGCATGGCAAGACCTTCATCGGCCGGCTCAAGCCCTTGCGCACCGAGACGGTCGGCGGCGATGGCACGGGCTGAGCTGGACCGGCCTCCACGGTCCACTACCGGGCGGGCCCCGAAATCACCTTCAAGGAGACACCGTGCTTTACCATGTGCATATCGACGTGAAGATCCCCGACTCCCTGCCGGTCGAGCAGGCCGATGCCATCAAGGCCGCCGAGAAGGCGCGTGCCATCGAGATCCAGAAGTCCGGGAAGTGGCCCCACCTGTGGCGCGTCGTGGGCCGCTACGCCAACGTCAGTATCTTCGACGTGCAGAGCAACGATGAACTGCACGCGCTGCTGTCGTCGCTGCCGCTGTTTCCCTATATGACCATCCAGGTCACGCCGCTGGCGCAGCATCCGTCGGCGATCTGATGGCGGCGGGGCGCGGGGACGTCACCGAGATTATCGTGATCGGCCGACGTCCCCTGCAAGGCTACGACGATCCGCGCCTCAACGTTGTCATCACACCGCATCTGGAACGTCTCCAGGCTGTAGGCGACGCGCTCGCTGGTGTCGATGCCTGTTTCTTCTGTGCGGGAGTCTCCTCCTTCGGCATGTCGGAGTCCGCATACCGCGCGGTGACCTACGATCTCACGCTTCATGTCGCGCAACAACTGCTTGCTCGCAATCCGCGCATGACAATGGTGTATGTGTCCGGAGCCGGCGCAGACAGCAGCGAGAAAGGCAGCACGATGTGGGCCCGTGTTCGCGGTCAAACGGAGAACGCCTTGCGGCGGCTGCCGTTTCGCCAGGTGGTTATCTTCCGGCCTTCCGCAATCATTCCTGAAGACGGCATCGCGTCGCGCACCAACGTATATCGGTGGATGTGCATCTTGCTGAAGCCGATGCTGACCATGCTTCGGCGTCTCTCCCCAGAGAGTGTTCTGACCACGCAGATCATCGGTGACGCCATGCTCAACGCCGTACGACACGGCGTGCCACATGCCATCCTGGCGCCTGCCGACATTCATCGATTGGCCTCCTCACCGGCGTGATCGGCATGTGCGGCCGTGAATCGGCCGGTGATGACGGTCTGAACACAGAATGCAAGGCTACCTTCCCAGTGTCGTGCTTACCGGAGCCGCCGCGCTGGACATGGATCGGAACTCCGTTGGCCATCGATACCAGAATGAGAGATCACGCCAGCGGTGTGTCGGCGAGATGCTCGAGGAGCAGTGGCGAGATCCGGTCGGCCCCACGCCACCAGGCCACCCCAGTCGTGCGCAACCAGATGCAAGCGCTCGATGCCCAGTTGGCCGGCGAACACCAAGGCGTCCGGCCGGAGGTGCCCGGAGGCGCAGGATGCGATGTCCTTGGGGGCGTCAGCGGCGAATCCGCGCTGGTCGACAGCAACCGCTCGATAGCCCGCCCCGCCGAGCGCGACCGGCACCTCGTGCCAGCAGTCGGCGCACTCGGGCCACCCGTGCAGCAGCAGGACGCATTCGCCACGCCGCGGACCTGCAGCGAGAGCCGTATGCGTATTTGGCTCGGAGACGAGTGACAGCGTCTCAAGCGCAGAGTGCGAGGTGGACGAGGCAAGGCAGGTCATCGGTGTAGCACCAATCGGGCGGTTGTGTGGACCATGTTCGTCGGGGCCAATTGGCTTGGGACGTGTCGCCCGATCAGGTTGATCTCGGGAGTCTGATTGGCCTTGCAGTTGTCTCGATAACGGGCCAGGGCCGAGCGCCAGGTCTCGATGTATGCAACCTCCCCGGCTTCGTTGAGGAAGTGCAGTTCTCCGGTCGACACAACCAATGCCATGCCGACTTGAGCAGGATCTTGCCGCTAACCGGGGTGAAGGGGATCCAAGGGGAGGATTTGCCGCTGATATGAACTGTGTCGATCGCGGAAACTTCGTTGAGGACTTGCGTGGCTTCTGCTTTCATTGGGGAGCGTCTCCGTTTGGTCAAGGTTGGGATAGGACGGGCACTGCAGTGGAAAGGTGCTCGATATCCAGTGGCTATTAAAAGGGCATCGGCGACCAGAAACTTGACCTACGCTGCCTCCATTTGTACTTTGCGCGCCAATGTCTTCTTTCCAAAGGTGCGGGCTGTATACGGAAGTGGCGCCTCTCTGGGAGGGAGCGACGACATATGCGGGCAAGATCGCTGTACCCAGGTTTCGAGCGGGCCGGTCCTGAGCGGCCGGGAATGGGTGCCTCAGTCATTCAACGCCCCATCTTTGGATGACCCAAACTGGCCGGAAGCGGTCAAAGAGGGGAGTCTTGGGCCCAGGCGTGCCTGAAACTCCACATGGCTGCCAGGGACGGCCATCCCGGTAAACTGCATTGGAATCAAAGGGCTCCTATTTGGGCCACTTCACGTCGACTTCCTGCAGCAGATGGCCGGTCTGGATGTAGTCCCCAAGTTTGGCGCCTTTTGCTTCGACGGCCTCAAATTCAAATGCTGGTAAGCCGCCACTTTGGGGATTTCGAATATGTAAGCAACATTTTCGTATATTGGCTGACGAGATTTGGGAGGACAATTCCAGTTCACGGAACTTCATAAGAGCGACATGCAGGAACTGTCCGGTTCAACTTTCGACGACTTTCGCGGTATTCGGTTTGTGCTCACGGATATGGACGAAACCCTCACCTATCGGGGGCGTCTTTCCGCCGCGACATACGCAGCACTGGAAAGGTTGCAGACCCTCGGCATACAAGTGATACCTGTCACGGCCGCGCCCGCGGGTTGGTGCGACCAGATGGCTCGGATGTGGCCGATCGATGGTGTGATCGGGGAAAACGGTGGAATCTTCCTGAGGCGCAGTCCGGATGCTCATGGCGTAGTTCGCCGGTATTGGCATGCAGTGGAAGCGCAAGCTGAAGTCGCGACGCAATTGCAGCGCATTGCGCATACAGTGAAGGCAGCAGTGCCGGAGGCGGTTATGGCCGATGACCAGGCGTTTCGCTTGACCAGTATTGCCTTTTCCCGAACCTACGATCCTTCGGTTGACAAGAAAATCGTTGATGCCTTGCGGGAAGCTGGTGCTAACACGACGGTCAACAATCTGTGGATCCTGGGTTGGCTTGGCGGGTACGACAAGCTGTCGATGACGCGCCGTGTCATGCGCGAAGCTTATGGCGTCGACATCGATGCGAAGCGAGACGCGATTCTCTACACGGGCGACTCGACAAACGATGCTCCTATGTTTGCCTTCTTCAAACATACCATCGGCGTAAGCACGGTAAGAGAGCACTTGTCGGATATTCCGGTCCCACCGGTATGGATCACGGATGGTCCTGGGGGCCGTGGCTTCATCGAGGCAGCAGACGCGGTCATCAGGTCTCAACGATAGTCGGAGTCAATGTAGTGGTAATGCTCTCCGCGCAGGGCGGCGTCCCTAGCCGCAACCTAGGCGCGCATCAAGCGCGTGTGAGGTCTGGCGAGCGATGCGCCACGCGGCGTCGGGCGATGC
This sequence comes from Cupriavidus basilensis, assembly GCF_029335485.1. Taxonomy (GTDB): domain Bacteria; phylum Pseudomonadota; class Gammaproteobacteria; order Burkholderiales; family Burkholderiaceae; genus Cupriavidus; species Cupriavidus basilensis_E. Next base: position 21,590 of record NZ_JARJLM010000371.1, on the reverse strand, counting down.
GGGCGATGCAGGAGCACAGAATTGTCGATGCAGCGCATCCGAGCCAGGCCGCGCATCGTCAAGTAAAGGGCGCCGTCGCTCGGGACGCCCATCTGCACGCCATCGATCTCCGCCTCTTTGACCGGGAAAAGTCCGGATTGAGTGTGCTGCCCGGAAAGGCTGTTTGCGAGAATCACGGATGAGCGCGACCCGTACACTGACCGCGCGCGCAGCCGGGACTCCGTCACTGCCATATCACGCATACAGCCAGGAGGGCGGTTCCTGGCCCGCCCCGCGTTGGTCAGGCCGCAGGCGTTGGTATCTGCGCTGCCCTGGACAGCACGCGGACGGATACCGGCTCATCGCGGCCCCGCAGGCGGGCGGCAAGGTGCGGCAGGCCCGAGGCTGAAACGCCGGCATGGTGGAATACCTGATCCGAAACGATCGCCTCGCACGCCATCTCCTTTGTCAGCTGCTCAAGTCTCGAGGCCACATTCAATGGATCGCCAATTGCGGTGAATGTGACATGCTCGCGGAATCCGATCTCGCCCACGACGGCACGGCCGCAATGCAATCCAATGCCAAACCGGATTCTTGTTTGCAACTGCTGCTCGAGCACGGCGTTGAGCTCGTCAATCTTCGCCGCCACCAACGGTACCGCGCGGAGCGCCTGTCGACAGGCGGCCGACGGCTCGCTGCTCAAGCCAAATATGGCGAGCACGGCGTCTCCCATGAACTGGTTTGGGAGACCGCCCTCCTGGACTACCGCGGAGCAGACCGCGCTCACGAAGCGACTGACCACGAATATGCTGTCGAACGGCAATTGTGCCGCGGCAAGCCTTGTCGAATCCCGCATGTCCACGAACATGAACGCCGCGAACCGCTCTTGCGGCATGACTTCCTGCTGGCGCCGCTGCAAGAAGGCTGTCGATGCTGCCGGGGGTACCAGTGGCCACACGGAGAGATCATGGGTGGGCCGCAACTGGCAGGCCAGGCGCAATGTCTGCGTGTCAGCGCCGAGCCGTTCCAGAACGCGATGCTCCGCCCCGGCAGGGGCCGGCAGCGGAACATCGCTGAGCACACGCACCCGGCACAGCGTACATCGGGCACGACCACCGCAGCTGCTGGCATGGGGAATGCCGGCCATGCGGCTTGCCTCGAGCACCGAAAATCCGAGCGGCGCGAATACTGTTCGCCCGTCCGGGTACGTGATGCGGAACCGCCCGCCCCGGCGCTCCCGGACCGTGCGCGCGAGTCGCGCGGCCAGCACCAGCAGCAGCGCACCACCATCGAAGAGCAGGAAATCGTTGCGCAGCCCGGCAAGCCAGAGATTCTGCGGCCCGGTTCCGACGGTCGTCGGCCGGATCGCGGCGGCGCGCCAGACCGGGTCCTGCGCAAGCGCAACCACCTCACGTCCGCCTTGCAGGAAGCCCAGTAGCGCGAGCATGGGGAGCAGGACGGCGGCGCTCGTCAGCACGCTCCGCCATGCCCCGAACCACGGTTTCAATCGCAGCCAGAACCAGATGCCGTAGCACCCATGCAGCCAGGCGACCACCAACAGCATCAACTGCACCCGCGCAAAGAAAGGGGAATCGATCCAGAACGCGTACAGCACCTGGGCATAACCTTTGTCCAGGCCGAACTCGGCAAAGGCAATCCGCGTATTTACAACATGGTTGGCCAGCAGCGGCGGTATGCACAAGCCGAGCACGAGTTGCGCTACTTCACCCGGGGTCCAGTGCAAGGAGCGCCGTTCGTACAGAGCCCACAACCCCAGGAAGAAATGCGTCGCCAGTGCGGAGTACAGAACGACCGTTCCAACCCATCCCTGCCAGATGAACTTCTGCACCAGCAGATCCCGCTCCAGCCATGCGAGCGAAATATTCCCGAGCGAGTGGTTCAGGAGGTGCGTGCCGACATAGCAGAACAGCACCATGCCGGTTGCCAGCCGGACCGATCGCACGCCGGCTGGCCACAACCAGCGAAAAGAGCGAAAGTGTGACATGCGCGACTCTCCACATACCCCGACGGCCGCAATCTGGCGCGATCGGATCCTGGGGCAGTGTCACACGGACCCGCTGGTCCGCACGCACGATTGGCAAGAATCCGCGTTCCAGGGCCGCCGGCGGATTGGTGGCGGCCCTGCGTTCCACCGGACCTTGCCTACCGCACGGTGACGGTCGCTTTCATATGCGGGTGGATACCGCAATATACGTTGTAGACCCCGGGCTTGTCGAACCTGAACTGATACGTATCGTCCTGATCGAGTGCATTGGAATGGAAGATGCCAGCTTCGCTGACGACTGTATGCGGTTCGCTGTCCAGATTTTTCCAGGTCACGGTCGAGCCGGTCTTGACGGTGAGCGACATGGGCGAGAACATGAAATTCTTGATCAGGATCGCATTGGCGTCTTGCGCCTGCGCGACGGTGAACACGGATGCCAATGCTGCCATGAGCATCGCGCGCCCGATGGCGGCGGCCGATACGCATTGAATGATAGTGGATAGCATGGTTTGGATCCTTGGTGGGTGAGGGGATGGATTCAGGCGAGCGTCGCATCGGCAAGCGTCGCCTGGAGCGGGTATTGCGAGATCCTGACGCTGGTAACGCCGAGCATCCTGGGGAGCTGATCGTTCGGCACCTTCAGCGGCATGGGGCCAGGGCCATTGCCGGCCGCAGGTTGCGGGTAGGCGGTCGAGCGCGCTGTATGGAAGGTGATATTCCCTTCCACCTTGGAAACGATCTGATGGATATGTCCGTTCAGGACCGTGACCGAACCAAAACGCTTCAGGTAGCTCAGCGCCTGGCCGGCATCGCCGGTGCCCCAGCCCCACGGTTCGTAGATCGTCCACATCGGCATGTGCGCAAACACGACGATCGGTGTGCTGGATGCGCGCCATTTCAGGTCACTTTCCAGCCAGGCAAGCTGGTCGTCGCCCAGGCTGCCCAGACCATTTGCCTTGAAATGCATGACGTTGACGAGCCCGATGAAGTGCACGCCTTTGTGGTCGAAGCTGTAATAGCCCCTGTTGTCCGACGCTTGGCCGAAACGGTTGAAGTACTCGACGCCAGGCCCGTCTGTCACATCATGTTCGCCGGGCACGGTGTGCAATTCCGTGATACTCAGTCCCGACAGCAATTGGGCCGCGAGATCGAACTCAGCCGGCCTGGAAAGATGGGTGATATCGCCCGTGTGGATCGTCAGGGCTGGCTTGGCTGGCATGGCGTTGACGAGGTCAATCGTCTGCCTGAGCGTACCCGCGACGTCCGGATTGGCGTCCTTGTTGAATCCAATGTGCGTGTCGCTGATCTGAAGGAACAAGGGAACGCCTGAAACCGCTGACTGCGCCTTTGTACTGGCGGCCAGGGCCAGCTCCACTGGCGTGAGGACGCCCCCAGCCAGGACAAACAGGGTGCCGGCGCTGCCGAATGCGAGGCATTTCAATACATCGCGGCGCGGCGGATTGGAAGGAAGATCTGATGGCATGGTGTCCTCTCGACTGCGGTTCAGGAGACAGGTCGCCGGATCGGCCGGCGGGTCTGCGCGGGTGGTTCCAACCGCTAAACTGCGGCGGCGTCCGCTTTATTCCCGCAATCGGAGATCACGCCGCTGGCGGCCCGAAGCATCCCGCCGCAGCAGTCCGCTCGCGCATGTTGGTCAAGATGGTTCAGTAGGTGGCCGACGGACGTCGCATGGGGGGAGAACGGCAGAGTCGCGCCTGCGCAGGAACCGCGTGCCGAAAGCCGCCAAAGCGTATGCGCCTGCCTTGGCTGCGAACGGAGGAATGGCATGTGTCCGCTTTCGGGCGAGATACCGTCGCTGAGTGGGGGCGGACAATGCCTGCAATCCGGGGCCTCGTCTCCCCGCGGTTGAAGAACCCTGGCCCAAGGGGGCGCCCCTTCCGGGTCAAGCCCGAATGAACCGACTCGCTGAAATGTTGACGGCGGATGCCGCCATGGAGAGGTCGAGGGGATAGGCCAGCACCTTCGCCGGTCGGCTAGCGATCACCGCCATCAACGTAGCTTGTGTGCTGATATCGTTGCACGATGCTTCGGCCTCCGTGCCGGCCGGCTTTCAACGGCATTTGCACTGCTTCCGTGATCCAACCGGCAATCAGGCGCGCTTTCTCTTGCTACGACCTGAGGGGCCCTCCGAGGCACTTCTGTTGCCATCGTGGTTCAATCGCTCCAGGACCCGCCTGGCCTTGCCCTCGCAGTCTTCGCCTTCCGTGCTGCCGTCGATCTCGTCGATCAGTGCGACAAGGCGGTGCTTGCTCTGCGCCAGACGCTGCTCCAGCAACTCGATCTCGCCGATCTTGCGCCGGAGGGCCCGGAGGAGCTGGTCATGCGGCCACTTGTCCAGGTCCGGTGGCAGGATGGCTCGGATCTCTTCCAGAGAGAAGCCCGAATCTTGCGCGCACATGATGATCTCAAGCCTGGTCAATGCTTCCGGCGCGTATTCGCGATAGCCGTTGGCTTGCCGCTGCGCGGGCTCGAGCAGGCCGCTCGCTTCATAAAACCGGATGCGTGAGGCGGCAACGCCGCTCTGCCGAGCCAGCTCCCCGATTTTCATCCGCATTCTCCCAGGTCTTGACCTTGAAGTTGACTTTAAGCTTAAAGTCAGGCTCTCGTCAAATCAGGAGGTCTCCCATGGCGCTGTTCACACCCCTTGCCCTGCCCAATGGCGCGGTGATTCCCAACCGTCTCGCTAAAGCGGCCATGGAAGAGAACATGGCGGACGCGGACCACGCCCCATCGGATGCGCTCCTGCGCTTGTACGATGCCTGGGCCAACGGCATGGCAGGCCTGATCCTGACGGGCAATGTCATGATCGATCACCGTGCCATGACCGGGCCGAACGGTGTGGTGCTGGAAGACGACACACACCTGGACCGCTTCCAGCGTTGGGCCGGGATCGCACGGGCCCGCGGCGCCCATGTCTGGATGCAGATCAACCACCCCGGGCGCCAGATGCCTGCGGCACTCGGCCAGACCACACTGGCGCCGTCGGCCGTTGCGCTGGACCTGGGGGCGCTGTCCAGGCAGTTCGCCGTGCCCGGGGAAATGACCGGCCGGGATATCGCCGATGTGCAGCAGCGCTTCACACGATCCGCCCGACTGGCGGAAAGAAGCGGCTTTACCGGGGTGCAGATCCATGCGGCCCATGGCTACCTGCTGAGCCAGTTCCTGTCACCGCTCACCAACAAACGGCGAGACCAATGGGGCGGCAGCATCGAGAACCGTGCGCGCCTGCTGCTCGACATCGTCCGGTCAGTACGAAGCGCGGTATCGCCCCAGTTCGCGGTCTCGGTCAAGCTGAATTCGGCCGACTTCCAGCGCGGCGGCTTCAGCGCCGAGGACGCCAAGCGGGTGGTCGAGATGCTCAATCCGCTCAACGTCGACCTGATCGAGCTGTCGGGTGGAAGCTATGAGGCGCCGGCAATGCAGGGGCAAGCCCGCGATGGCCGCACGCTCGCCCGGGAGGCCTATTTCCTGGAGTTTGCGCGCGACATCGCCGCCGTCGCGCGCATGCCCTTGATGGTCACCGGAGGCATTCGCCGCCGCGCCGTGGCCGAACAGGTTATCGACGGTGGCATCGCCATGGCGGGCATCGCCACAGCGCTGTCAATCGACCCGGATCTGCCGCGCAATTGGCATGCAGGAAAGAACAACGCGCCCGCGCTGCGGTCGATCAGCTGGAAGAACAAGACGCTGGGTTCGCTGGCCAATATGGCTGTCGTCAAGTTCCAGCTCAAGAGGCTCAGCGAGGGACGTGTCACGGATCCACGCGTCTCGCCCCTCAGAGCGCTATTGTTGCAGCAGTTGTCCACCTCGTGCCAGACGCGGCGCTACCGTCGATGGACGGTCCAGCGCGCAAGCACCCGTTAGTGGTGGTAGCGCCGTTCCTTCACGCTTCACACGACGTGTGTGCGGTTGATGCGCAGTCTCCCAGGCAGTGGATGGCGTTGAACATCCGTTCCCAGGACAGCGCGCGGCCGCTACGCGGGCCACGATTGCGTGGTAAGAGCCAGATTCCAGGATTCGCCCGGGCCATACTTTTGGCATGAACATCGGGGCCGATCCGCTATGGCGCTAGCGCTATCGCCCTAAACGTTCCCGCAGGAACTCGATGAAGCGCTGCGTCTTCGCCGGCAGCAGACGGGTTTCCGTGATGGCATAGACGGGCATCGGCGTGCCGTGCCAGGCCGGCATGATGCGACGCAGCTTCCCGCTGGCCAGTTCATCGGCGACGACTTCCTCGGGCATCAGGATGATGCCCATATCGAGCGTCGCCAGGCGGCGGATCATGCCAACGCTGTTGAGGGCGAACCGACCACCCACCGACACCGTAGCGGTCCGTTTCCCGTCGTGCAATGTCCACGAGTCCGCTTTCAGGATGCCCAGGCACTCATGCCGTGCCAGGTCGGCGGGCTTGCCTGGCTCGCCCGACCGTTCCAGGTAGCCGGGCGAGGCATAGAGGTAAGGCGCGAGTGAAGCCAGCGTACGCGCGATCAGTTGCGAGCTTTCGGATTCTCCCATGCGGATCGCCACGTCGAAGGGTTCGCTGACCAGGTCGACTCGTCGTGGCGTCAGGTCGAAGTCGAAGGTGATGCCCGGATAGAGGCCGGCGAACTCTGCGATCAAGGGCGCCAGGTAGGTTACGGCGAAATCCACCGGCAACGATGCGCGCAGCACGCCGCTGGGCTGGGCCAGCATTTCGCCGAGTTGCTCGTGCGCCAGCCGGGCTTCATCGACGATGGGCTTGCAGCGCTCGAAGTAGATCTGGCCGGCCTCGGTCAGTTCGATCTTGCGGGTTGTGCGATGGAGCAGGCGCAGTCCGATTGCTTTCTCCAATCCGCTGATCCGGCGCGATAGTGTCGAATTCGGCACGCCCATCGCCTCCGCAGCGCTGCGAAAACCCTTGGCTTTGACGACCTCGACGAACAAGGCCATGTCGTTAAGCAGTTCCATGCACATTGCTCCATGAGCGGATCAATGTTCTCCAAATTACCATATTTATCCCGAACGAGGATCGCGCGATGATGCCTCCATCCACCCCAACCGAGGATTTCATCGTGAGCAAACTGTTCGATTCCGTCCGCGTCGGCCGCTACACCCTGCAGAACCGCGTGGTCATGGCACCGATGACCCGCAGCCGTGCGCAGTACGACGGCACGCCGGGAGAGTTGGCCGCCGAGTATTACGCCCAGCGCGCCAGCGTCGGCCTGATCGTTACCGAAGGCACCCAGCCCTCGGACGACGGCCAGGGTTACCTGACCACGCCGGGCATCTACACCGACGCCCATGTCGCCGGCTGGAAGACAACCACCGATGCCGTGCACGCCAAGGGCGGCCACCTCTTCATCCAGCTGATGCACGCCGGGCGCATGTCGCACCCGGATAACGCGCCGCATCACCGGCAGGGCGTCGCACCGTCGGCCATCGCCCCGGGCACGCCGATGTTCACGGCCAAGGGCATGCAGGACATTCCCGTGCCGCGTGCCATGACCACCGAGGAAGTGCGCCAGACTGTCCGGGATTTCCGCTATGCGGCCCGCCGCGCGATCAAGGCTGGTGCCGATGGCGTCGAGATTCACGGCGCCAATGCCTACCTGATCCAGCAATTCTTCGCCCCGAGCGCGAACACGCGAACCGATGAATATGGGGGTTCGATCGAGAACCGCGCCCGCTTCGCCATCGAAGTCGCCACCGCGATCGCCGACGAGATCGGCGCGGACCGCACCGCCATCCGCCTGTCGCCCGGCACCACGATGTGGGGCATCGACGAAGGCGTCGAAGGCCCGGACCTGTACCGCTACCTGGTCGCCGAACTCGACAAGCTCGGGCTGGCCTACCTGCACATCGTGCACCAGGGCAACGAGCCGCTGCTGACCGATCTCCGCAAGCTCTGGCAGGGCACGCTGATCCTCAACCGGCCGGGCCGCCCGCGCGAGCAGGTCGGGGCCGACCTCGCGGCGGGGCTGGCCGACCTGGAGGCCTATGGCCAGATGATCCTTGCGAACCCGGATTTCGTCGCGCGGCTGAAGGACCACGCGCCGATGAACGAGGCGGACCGCACTGGATTCTTCGGCGGCGCGGCGCAGGGCTACACCGACTACCCGACCCTGAGCGAAGCCCAGAACGCCTGAGGCGAACATCAGCCCGTGATTGGCCCACTGCAGCGCGCCAATCACGGCAGCCACTTCCAGGCCCATGGCCTGGAAGTGGCTGGCCGCCTGACTCTGGCCGACCTCCAGGCCGCCGGCTGCTTTAATGAGCCGCCGTCGGCGCCATCGCCTGGCGCGGTGTGCTATCGCAACGCGCAGGGGCAGGGCTGGGACGGTCGCGGCCCCATGCCGGACTGGCTGCAGCGGGCGGTCCATGCCGGGCAGACCGTGGAACATTTCCGGGTGCCCATCGCCGGGGTAATGGAGCGCGCCGCGAGGGGAGGTGCCGATTTGAAGTCAAACGGTCAGCCGGAGGTGCGGCGGATTTTTGACGAATCCCGGCCATCCCTCGAGGAGGCTCAGGCTCTCATGCCGAGTGCATCATGTGAGCCGCAAATCCTCAAAAGCAGCTCACAAATTGAGGCGTATATGGCAAAATACGGCTCATGACTACGAGCTCCCCTTGGATTTGGCGTCGCGCAGATTGGCCCGCAGAGTCTCTCGTCCATGACGCCGAGTTGGCCGCGCCTGACTTGGCGGAAGCCTACCGGATACACGGTGTCTTGGAGGGCAAGGCCATGGCCATCGGCCTTGGCAGTACCAGCCAGGTAGCCCTTGATGCGCTGTCCGATGAGGTGCTGGCCACGGCTGCCATTGAGGGTGAGCGGCTCTCGCTCGATGCCGTTCGCTCGTCCGTCATGAGGCGGCTTGGATTGGCGACGTCCGGACCCATCAACCGCAATGTCGATGGGCTGGTGGAAGTCATCAGTGACGCAACGACAGCGATTGATACGCCCCTGGACGAAGATCGTCTGTGCCGTTGGCAATCTGCGCTATTCCCTGGTGGCACTTCAGGCATTCATCGAATCGCCGTCGGTCGCTATCGTGGCCATGCCGATCCCATGCAGATCGTGAGCGGTCAACCGGGCTGCGAGGTGGTGCATTACGAGGCGCCGCCCTCGAAGGACGTGCCGGCTCAGATGAAACGCTTCCTCACCTGGTTCGCCGATACCTCGCCGGCGCAGGCCACGGCGTTGCCGGCACGTGGCAAGCCCATCGACGGCTTCGCTCGCGCCGCCATCGCACACCTGTGGTTCGAGAGCATCCACCCGTTTGAGGACGGCAACGGCCGCATTGGTCGGGCTATTGTCGACATGGCCATGGCTCAGCATCTGAGACAGCCGGTGCGCCTGTACAGTCTGTCGCGGCAGTTCCTGACCTCACGCGCGGCATACTACGACGCCCTAAACCACGCCCAGCGCGGTGAAACCGACGTTACGGCGTGGGTGCGGTGGTTTGCGCGCCAAATCACGGCCGCTTGTCATGCCGCGAGCCAGGTCATCGACCAGGCGATCGAGAAAAGGCGCTTTTGGGAGAAGCAGGAGGGCAGCGGTCTTCATGAGCGGCAGCGCAAAGTGTTGCAGCGACTCCTCGATGACGGAGACGGCGGTTTCTCGGGCGGACTGAACGCTGAGAAGTATATGAAGATGACCGGAATCTCAAAGGCCACGGCTACACGCGATCTCACCGAGATGGTCATGGGCGGGCAATTGTGGAGCCACGGCGTGGGCAAAGCGGTGCGCTATTACATCAGCGTGCCGGGGTGGGCGCATGGCGTAGGGATGGAGACGAGCCCGATTGGTCCAGATGCGGAAGTGGGTTCAGTCGTTGCCGACGAGGAGCGCGAGACCAAGCAGTCCGAGCGGAATGTACGCGCTGCAGTCGAAGCGGGTGGCTATACCGTGTCCGAGAAGTCCGGTGGGCAAGACCGGCAATACATTGGCCCCATCGTGGCCGTGTCCACGCTGCACGTCGCCCAGCATATCGGTCGTAGGCAGGTTGTCATCCATGACACCCGCTTGCTCGACAGGGTGCCGGCCATGGGCGACCGCCTCGACATGAAGTTCAAGGACGGGCACGGTACTGTGCTCGACATGGACAGCGCCGACAAGGATCTCGGCCGCTGAGCGAGAGAGCGCGCAAAAAATGGGGAGGTCGATTTCGTCAAACCGTGCTGGCTTCCGGCAGGCTTGCACGGTCGGCTATGTTCGTTGGCCGATGCCGGCTTAGCGATTCCGCCCCGATGCAACTCGTGACGGGGGATGCGGGTCATTGCGGCGCAATGTTCCTCTAGGTGTGAAGCTTCAATACGTTGTATCCATGGTTCATCCGAACTGAGTCAGGAAAACTGGAAGTCGCCAAACACCCAGACCGCCAGGATCTCAGCCGGATGAACATCCATAAGAATGCCCGACTCACCCTTGCCTGTCGACTGGAGATGGTTCAAGACATCACCGAACATGCCCTGAGCGTGCCCAAGCCCTAACCAATCGGCAGCGTCACTACAACTGGCTCGGCCACATAGCGGCATTGGCGGCCTCGCGCCCATGTCCCGACTTCCAGCGTCGAGAAATAACGTCTTGACGCTTCACATCTAGTGTTCTGTCCCGCAAGAAACTTTATTAATGGTGCGACGTCCGATGGTCACTTCCCTTGTAAGGAGCGACCATGGGACGACCAGGAAGCTTACCGCCTCCGCAGTCAGCCGACGCGCCACGGTGCCGCGCGAGATCGAGCGGCTGGCCAATCTCAGCAATGGAACTGCGTGACGCACCTATCGGGCCGACCTTCGCAGCTTCTTGCGCTTCGATGGCACCGCCCGACGCCGCTGCGCCGGCGGCTTGATGGCGCGTTGCCAGAGTGCGGTGGGAGTGCCGGACGACTGCAGATTGACTGAGTTAGACTAGAGCGCATTGCGGTCGCCCCCGCTTGGTTTAGGTTTTAGGACGCACACTATGCTGGATCGCATTTTCTCAGTGGTACAGCGCGATAACGAACCTCCCTCCCGTTTCCTTGCTCGGGTTGCCGTCCGCGTACTTTCCGTTGTTGCGGGCCTTGCTGTTTTCACATATTGCAGCATCGTTCTGTTTTTCCCGCTTCTCTACAGCCTCCCTTACGCCCCGGCCAGATTTTTGGGTGCCTTCGTTCTCATTCTGGCGGTCTTGGCTACCGGAGCCGCGGCGTTGGGCGGCATATTTGCCATCGTTCAAATTACATGGAAAGTTGGAGCGAGTCGAAAGACTTGGCTTGAGGTGGTTCCCGACGCTCTGCGAATTCTCGTTCTCTTCCTCTTGTGTACGTTTGGAGCCTACCTGTTTATTCGAGGGTTAGTGCTCGGTGAGGTCGATCACGTATCTCATCGCATCAAGGAAAGTTACCGCGTCGCGGACGAGCCGATGGGATACTTTGTTCACATGTTCTTCTATATTGCTTTGACTGCAATGCTTTACTGGTACATGTCTAAGCTTTTCATTACCCTTGTGCGACGATTCCGTGTCCTGGCTCATCATTCCAGCGAATCGCCTTCGGTGCCCGCCGAATTCAAACGCGGGCGACACTAGTGTTGCGTCCCAGAAATGACTTTACGTAGGCGCTCTTATATGCTTTATGCGGCGTATATAAGATGAGGGTTTCTCGCCGGGAGGCTTCGACTTCGCTCACTATCGTTGAGCGTCGGCAGGTCGCCGAGCCGTGCAGTTCGCGCCCCAGCCGCCGCCTGTTTGGGATGATCCGCTGATGGTGGCAGTGCCGGCGCGGCATCCGCTATTGGCCTACGCGCTGCCTTGCATCAAGGCACGAACCAGTCCCGGCTCGGTCCGGCTGATCTTGTCGTGCAGCGCGGTGATGGAAACGGGCAGCGCCGGACTGGCCTTGGCCGCCGTAGGCGATAATGCCATCGCCGACTTCATCCGACTGGGGAAAAACCTACGTCACAGAGGTCGCCATGCAGCCCCTTGATCTGTTGCACCAAAGGAACCTCGGATAAACGTATCTCGATCTCTGGTTCCTTTTGGCGGCACAACGCCAAGAAGATAGAGAAGCGCGACGGCGTAATGCCGTCCGAAAGTGCATCCCGCAACTGACCGTGAAAACCCTTGGCGGCGGCTTTCACGCTGTCTCGCGCCTGCTGCAAAGCTGTGAAAACACGCGGCACATACTCCATGAACAGCTTACCTGCACGGGTCAGTCTGGTGCTGTGTGTAGTGCGCACAAAAAGCTGCACGCCAAGATATTCTTCCAGTTCCTTGATGGCGCGCAACAGCGGTGGCTGCTCGATGTGCAGCCGTTCGGCCACACGGGCGAAATGAAGTTCCTCGGCAACAGCAAGGAAACAGCGGAGATGGCGGATGTCCATATGTCTTCGCTTTCTCCTTGTTGGTGGATCAGGTTTCGGCGCAATGCACGGCCCAAGTGCCTCCGACCAAGGCGCCGATTGCCAGCACCAACGCGAATAGTGTCGCGCCGGACGCCAGCCCAACGGCGTCTATCAGATAGCCAGTCGCCACCGGCAGCAGGCCCGCTGGGATATAGCCGCCGATGTTGAGCACGGCATTGGACTGCGCGCGGTGTCTGTCCGGCACGTGCAGGCCGATCAAGGTCAACCCGCCGAGCTGGCCCAGCCCTTGCCCCGCGCCGGCCAGCAGCGCGGACGCGACCAATGCGGGAACCAGCGAGGCGTGGATCGCCAGAGCCAGGCTCGCCATCGCCAGCACCGTGGCGGCGGCGCTGGCGGCGAAGATGCGCGCGACTGGCCACTGTCGCACCGCGAACTGCACGCCGACCGCCGAGAAGAACATCGCGCAGGCCATGCCACCGGCCAGTAGCGGGCTGCGCACGTCGAGCAGCCGCGCCAGCAGCGACGGCCCCAATGCCAACACGAACGAGGTAGCGGTGATACCGGCGCAGAAGGTGGCGATGCCGCAGAGGACTTGCCGACGGTTCGCGACCGGCACGTGCGGCAGGCGTAAGCGGAACGGGTCGGTCGCCTTGTCACGGCGGGCCGGCAAGCGTATAGCCACGGCCAAGGCGCTGAGCAGTACCAGTGCCTCGATGACACGCCCGCCGATGCCACGCCTGACCTCCCGCCGCCGCTGGATGAGCCGGCCGTCGAAACCTTGCGGCTGGAAACCATCCTGGGCGCTCTGGCCGATCCCTTGCGTCTGACCATCGTGCATAAGCTGATGCGGGACTCGGACGCCTACGACCATCCCTGCGGCTGGTTCGGTTTCGACCGGCCCAAGTCGTCGCTGACCCATCACTTCAAGGCCCTGCGCGAAGCCGGAGTAATCCGCCAGCGACAATATGGACTGGAACGGCGCAGCCGCCTGCGCCGTGAGGATCTGGAAATCCGTTTTCCGGGATTGTTGGCATTGGTGGAAAACTGGCAGCCGCCGGCGGCTAGATCGCAGCGCAGTACGAAATCTGACAAGCAGACTTAGCCCGTCGCCTTTCATTCAAATACAGCGGGAAAACCGTGATGCCTGGCGGCCAACACCACGCCAGCAAGCACCAGCAGCGCCGGCGAGAGCGCAGTAACGCCGAGGCGATGCAGCAGCATGCCGCCAATGATGCTGTCGCCCGCGATCGCCATGTTCCAGGCCGTGACCAGCATCGACTGCGCAACGTCGGCCGCGTTCCCGGCCGTCTTGGGGTGATCGTACTTTCCGTGTAAAAAATGGCGATGGCAGGGCTCGCGGCCTGATGCCAGCCTCGCTGCAGCGGGCTGTCAATGCGGGGCGGTCGGCGGAGCATTTCCGGATGGGTTGAAGTTACGCGACCGGACTGTGGCATCATTTGTTCGACCCTGATCGTTGCCGATGCGCAGCGCTACGTCAAAGACACCGGCATCAGCCTTCGCGCTACCATTGAGTTTCTTCGGAATACTGGGGCTACCAAGCCTTGCACCACGTTAGGAATTCAATTCATCGAACCGCCGGATACGTGACCGGTACGTCCGATGGAAGGGGCCGCAAGGTTTTTTCCTATCCCGATTAGCCACAAAGCAAGCACCAGGAGTTCGCAATGTCAATCGCAACCTTGATTTCATTGTTTGGCTACAAGGCCTGGGCCAATTCGGAGCTGTTTGCTCTCCTGGCGACACTACCGGCAGAGCATGCAGAAGAATTTCACACCTGCGTTCGTACGCTCAACCACGTCTACGTAGTCGACAGTCTCTTTCGCGCTCACCTCAGCGGAGAGCCGCGGCCGTTTGACGACACAAATACTAAGACCACCCCATCACTTGGCCAGCTTCGAGAAGAAGTCGCGGCAACAGATGCGTGGTACCAGAGGTATACCTCGTCGCTCACCTCGGAAGAGGCATCGGGGGTTCTGGATTTCACTTTCACCGATGGTGATCGCGGTCGTATGTCCCGAGAGGAAATCCTCCTTCACATAGTCACGCATGGCGGGTATCACCGAGGCAATGTCGGGCAAGTCCTGAAGTCTATCTCGGTTGTACCGCCACGCGATCTCTACACCAGGTTCCTGCATCAGAGTGAGCCGGCTCGCAGGGCGGTCTAACCCTTCCATCGAGCGGAGAGCCGCAAGGGGGCTTCGCCCACTTGCGTCTGCCACTCAGGTCAAACGTTAGGGGTCGAAGTCACGTGCCAACGTTATCCGAACTTGCATTCCGCAAAGCCGTCCAAGAGAGTCTCGCGAGGCTCGACACCCAGATTGAGAATGTTCTTTCAAGCCTGATCGAGTACCGATACCCGCCCGAGGTATTCGTGCGCTCGTTTATCCGGCGAGCACTCGAAAGAACGACGTGAACACGGAAGCGCTGCGCCGGATTGCCGAGCTATGCGTCATCGAAGCCGAAAAGAACCGGCCCATTGATCGACGACTTCGAGATATGGCTGCGCTGCCGCAGCACCACGGAACCGGAATTGCGCGGGTCGATCGGCTCCGGCAGCGGTACGCCTTTATCCGTCGATCAATTCCGGATCCCAGGCAAACACGGTCTGTTTCTGCTCGCCAAGCCGCTCGATGCCCAGGGTGATGACGTCGCCAGGCTTCAGGAACTGGGGCTGCGGCTTCTTGCCCATGCCCACGCCGGGTGGCGTGCCGGTGGTGATCAGGTCGCCCGGCTCCAGTGTCATGAAATGGCTCAGGTAACTGACCAGCTGGGCCACCGTGAAGATCATGGTGCGGGTGTTGCCAGTCTGCTGGCGCTCACCGTTCACGTCGAGCCACATCGAGAGGTCTTGCGGGTCACCGACCTCGTCGGCGCTCACAAGCCAGGGGCCGATGGGGCCGAAAGTGTCGCATCCCTTGCCCTTGTCCCAGGTGCCGCCACGCTCGAGCTGGTACTCGCGTTCCGACACATCGTTGATGGTGCAGTAGCCCGCCACGTGGTTCAGGGCATCGGCCTCGCTGACAT
Organism: Cupriavidus basilensis; assembly: GCF_029335485.1. Lineage (GTDB taxonomy): Bacteria > Pseudomonadota > Gammaproteobacteria > Burkholderiales > Burkholderiaceae > Cupriavidus > Cupriavidus basilensis_E. The sequence continues at coordinate 6,220 of NZ_JARJLM010000371.1, read as the reverse complement.
AGCGGGCGCGGGTGCCGATCACCACCCCGAGTTCCACCTCCCAGTCGCTCTTGACCGAGCCCTGCGGTAACACGACCGGGTGATTGCAGCCCACGGCCGAGTCGACCGTCTTGGTGAAGACAATCGGCTCCTTGGGGATCGGCATGTTCGCTTCGGCGGCGTGGTCCGCGTAGTTCAGACCGATGGCAATGAACTTGCGCATGCCGGTCCATGGCACGGCCAGACGGCCCTGCGGGACGATGGGCAAGGTGCTGGCATCGAGGCTGCGCAGGGCCGCCATGCCGGGCTGGGACAAGGTGCCGGGGACGATGTCGGGCAGCGCCGGGCTGAGGTCGCGAACCGTGCCGTCCGTGTGCAGCAGTGCGGGCTTTTCTTGGCCCTTGGGGCCGTGGCGAAGCAGTTTCATGGTTGAAATGGGAGCTTAGTTGGACCAACCGCCGTCAATGATCTGGGCGGTACCTGTTGTGAAAGATGATTCTTCGCTGGCCAGGTAGATAGCCAAGGCCGCAACTTCTTCGGCTCGCCCCAGGCGGGCCATGGGCTGGCGCTCCACGAAGCCCGCCTCGACCTGGGCCAGCGTCTGGCCGGTGGCTTGTGCCTGGGCCGTGATGCGCTCCAGCAGCGATGGCGACATCACCGTGCCGGGACAAATGGCATTGCATCGGATCCCCTTGCCGACAAAGTCGGCAGCGACGGCTTTGGTCAGGCCGATAACAGCGGCCTTGGTGGTGCCGTACACGAATCGGTTGGGTGCGCCTTTGATGCTTCCCGCGACGGATGCCACATTGATGATGGACCCGTTGCCTCGCTCCAGCATGCCCGGCAGGAAGGCCCTGATGGTGCGAAATTGGGCGCGCACGTTGAGGTCGAATGCAAACGTCCACTCGTCTTCAGTGCACTCCAGCAGGTTACCTGCGTGGACGAAGCCTGCCGCATTGAAGAGCACATCAACCGGGCCCGCAGCCTCTGCCACGTCGCGAATGGCCTGGGCATCGGTGACATCCAGGACGTGGGTGCTACAAGCAATTTCCTGGCGCAAGGAAGCAAGCGCCTCCTGATTGATATCCGTTGCGATCACGCGCGCGCCTTGCGCGGCAAAAGCGATCGCGGTCGCTCTGCCGATGCCTTGTCCGGCCGCGGTGATGAAGGTGGTTTTTCCAGCCAGTCGGAGTGTCATGACGATTCTTCGAGTGAGTTCAGGGGTTGCTTTGGGCACTGAAACGACGTGCTGATCAACGCGCAGCGAGCGGCTTGCTTCCGGGAACAATGTCGCGTCGATGGGAGCGGTCCGGTCAGATCACCTTGCCCGGGTTCAGCAGCGCCTGCGGATCGAGCGCCTTCTTGATGACTCGCATCAGCTCGATCTCCTCGGGCGAGCGCGCATGGCCAAGCCATTGGCGCTTGAGGGTGCCGATACCGTGCTCGGCCGAGACCGTGCCGCCGTACTCGCGCACCAGGCCGTAGACAATGCCGTCGACCAGTGCCTTGGGCTGCTCCGCCGCGCCAGGCTGGTAGACGATGATGTGCAGATTGCCGTCGCCGATGTGGCCGTAGAACAGGGCCTGGACGCTGGGGATGCGGGCCTGGAGCACCTCGCGGCAGCGGCGCGCATAGTCGTCCATGCAGGCTACCGGCAGGCCGATGTCAAAGGCCAGGTGGCTAGGCCACAGCGGGTGCAGTTCGCCGCTGGCATCGCGGATGCTCCAGAACGCGCGGCCGTCGGCCAGCGACTGCGCGAGTGCCGCATTGGGAACCACGCCTGACTCCAGCAGACCGCCCAGCCAGGACTCGAAGCGCTGTGCGTCGTGCACCGGGTCGGTTCCCAGCGCCTCGACCAGCACGTAGGCGCCGTAGGCGGTGTTGTCGCCCTTGAGGGGGTTGCTCACACCCGGGGCCTGGGTGGTGGCGAATTGCCAGTAGTCGGGCCACATGACCTCGAAGGCCGAGAGCAGCGGTCCCAGGTTCTGGCGCGCCGAGTTCAGCAGCGTCAGCACGTTGCCGTAGTCCTTGGCGGCGCAGATCGCCACCATGGCCGAGGCCGGCTTGGGGAACATCCTGAGCACCACCCGGGTGATGATGCCCAGCGTGCCCTCGCTGCCGATGAACAGGTGCTTGAGGTCGAAGCCCGCGTTGTTCTTGATCATCTTGTTGAGGCTGGTGACCACGATGCCATTCGGCAGCACCACCTCGATGCCCAGCACCATCTCGCGCGCCATGCCGTAGCGGATCACGCGGTTGCCGCCGGCATTGGTCGACAGGTTACCGCCGATCGCGCACGAACCGCGTGCGCCAAGGTCCAGCGGACAGAAGAAGCCGGCGGCGGTGGCCGCCAGCTGGATCGTCTCCAGCGGCGTGCCGGCCAGCACGGTCATGGTAGCCGCGGCCGAATCGATTTCCTCGATGCCCACCATGCGCTCCAGCGACAGGGCGACCTGCCCCGCCGGCGCGCGTGCGCCGCCGCACAGGCCGGTCAGCCCGCCCTGGGGCACCACTGCCACCCCGTGCTCATGGCAGATGCGCATCGCGGCGGCTACCCCGGCCGTATTGGCAGGGCGAACCACGGCCAGGGGCGGGCTGGCCTGCAGGCCGCTGTAGTCATTATGGTTGCGCACCGGCACGTCGTCGCCGGCGAGCACGGCCAGCGGGCCCAGCTCGGCGAGCAGGGCTTCGATGACGGAAGAGGGTGGAAGGGTCTGGTTCATGGCAGGAATCGGGTTGAATACAAGCAATTTGCAAACTGGGGGGCGCGTTCACCGAACGCAGCCCCGGGCCTGATCGACCGCGCGCCTCACCCCGCGAACCAGCGTAGCGGTGCCATCACGGTCTGCGGGAACGCCACCATGATGAACATCACGGCGAACTCGGCCAGCATGAAGGGCAACACGCCCTTAGTGACTTCATCCATCTTCATGCGGCCCACGCCGGCCACCACGTTGAGGATTGTGCCCACCGGTGGCGTGATCAGGCCGATCGAGTTGTTGATGATGAACAGCACGCCAAAATAGATCGGGTCGATGCCGGCTGCCTTGATCACCGGCATCAGCACCGGGGTCATGATCAGAATGGTCGGCGTCATGTCCATCGCGGTGCCGACGAGCATCACCAGCACCATGATCGCGATCAGCAGCAGGGTCTGGTTTTCCATGAAGGGCTTGAGCAGTTCCACCATCTGGGCCGGCAGATTGGCCACGGTGATGAGCCACGAGGACACCATCGCGGCGGCCACCAGGAACATCACCACGGCGGTGGTCTTGGCGGCGGTGGTGAAGATCGGGAGCAGCGCGCTCAGCGGCAGTTCACGGTACACCAAGCTGGCCACGAACAGCGAGTACACGGCGGCCACCACCGCGGCCTCGGTCGGGGTGAACACGCCCATGCGCAGCCCTACCAGGATGAACACCGGCAGCATCAGCGCCCAGATGGATTCGCGTGCTGACTGCCAGATTTCGGCCTTGGTCTTCTTCTCGGGCAGGACCAGGTCCTCCTTGCGGCCGAGCCACCACCAGGCCGTGGCCAGACCGACACCGATCAGGATGCCGGGGAAGATGCCCGCGATGAACAGCTTGCTGATGGAAACGTTGGCGGTGACGCCAAAGATCACAAAGCCGATGCTGGGCGGGATGATCGGGCCGATCACGCCGGAGGCCGCGATCAGGCCACCCGAAACTTCCTTCTTGTGGCCTGCCTTGATCATCATCGGCAGCAGCAGCGCGGTCAGCGCTGCGGCGTCGGCCACGGCCGAGCCTGACAGGGCCGACAGCAGGCAGGCGGCGAGGATCACCACATAACCCAGGCCCCCCTTGCGATGGCCGACGAGCGCCAGCGCGAAGTTCACGATGCGTTGCGACAGTCCGCCGACGTTCATGATTTCGCCAGCCAGCATGAAGAAGGGCACGGCCAGCAACGGAAAGCTGTCGGCGCCGTTGATGAAGTTCTGCGCCAGGATCTGGGCGTCGAACAGGTCGAGCTGCCACATCAAGGCCACGCCGCTGGCCAGCAGCGCGTAGGCGATCGGAATGCCGAGCGCCATGGCGCCGATGAGGCCGCCGAGAAAGATCAGTACGGTCATGTTGAGGTCTCCGGTTCTTTTTCTTGTTTCTTATCTGCGCGAGTGAGGCAGCGGCGTGTCGCCCAGGGGGGAGTGGCTTTGCGAGCCGCCGGCAGCGCTCTCGCGCGCCAGCTCGGCCTGGAGGGCCTCGAGCTCGGCCTGTTCCTCGGATTCCTTGACCATCACCAGCTCTTCATCGCTGAGCTGGCCGGTCAGCGCGCGCAGCAATTGAAGCACCAGCAGGAAGCCGGCGCAGACCGAGAAAGCCACCCCCGAGCTGTAAAAGATGGCCACCGAGGCCCCGGTGACCGGCGCTTGTACGTCCCAATTGATCTTGGCCTGTTGCCAGCTGCCGTCGAAGAACAGCCAGGTGATGTAGAGCATGAGCAGGTGACCCAGTACCAAGCAGACCTTTTTGCCCATTACCGGCAGGCGCGACACGAGCATGTCCGTGCCCAGGTGGGCGTTTTCCTTGATGGCGGTCACGGCGCCCAGGAAGGTGACCCAGACGAACAGCCAGCGCGACAGCTCCTCGCTGATCGCGATGCCCGAATTGAAGGCATAACGCAGCACGACGTTGCCGAAAACCAGCACCACCATGACGGCCAGAGCCAGGGCGATGAGAAGGTTAATGAACCGGCAATACCGGTCGATGAGGGTATTGAGCATAGGTTGTCTCCCTGATGGTCTGCGCCATCAATGCTTGTCTTGGAACGGGGAAGGGGGCCGACGCCGGCGACCTGGCTGGCGGGCAGGCCGCCAACGCTGATTCAGAGCGCGCGGCCCTGCAGCAGGCCGCGCTCGGCCAGGTTGCCGATGAAGGCGCGCAAGCCAAAGCGCCAGGGGGCCGCGGTCTCGCTGTGTGTCACCCGGTTGTGCAGCCCCCCCAGCCAGGCGCTGCGGATGGTGACCACATCGCCGAGCTTGTGGGTGAAGCCGCCGCCGGGCTGGTCGCGGTCTTCAATGGGCGCAAACAGCGTACCCAGGAAGAGCATGAAGCCGTCGGGGTACTGGTGGGCGGCCAGAGTCTGCGCCACCAGGTCGGCCGGGTCGCGGCTGATGCTGCTCATGGTGTTGATGCCGCGCAGCTCGAAGCCGTCCGCACCCGCGACGCGCAGGTGCACGGTCTCGCGGCGCACCTCGTCCAGACCGAAGCCCGCGTCGAACAGCCGGATGAAGGGACCGATCGCGCAAGAGGCGTTGTTGTCCTTGGCCTTGCCCAGCAGCAGCGCGCTGCGGCCTTCGATGTCGCGCAGGTTGACGTCGTTGCCCAGGGTGGCGCCGACGATGTCGCCGCGGCTGTTTACCGCCAGCACGACTTCCGGTTCCGGGTTGTTCCAGTCCGAGTCGGCGCGGATGCCGATGTCCTCGCCGCAGCCCACCGAGGCCAGCACCGGGGCCTTGGTGAAGACCTCGGCGTCTGGGCCGATGCCCACCTCCAGGTATTGCGACCACAGGCCTTTTTGCTGCAGCAGTGCCTTGAGCGCCATCGCCTCCGACGAGCCGGGACGGATGTCGGCCAGGCTTTCGCCGATCAGCTCGATCACTTGGTTGCGCAGGCCCTGGGCCCGGCTGGCGTCGCCCCGCGCCTGTTCCTCGATCACGCGCTCTATCAGGCTGGCGGCGAAGGTCACGCCCGCAGCCTTCACGACCTGCAGGTCACAGGGGGCCAGAAGCCAGGGCAACGTCTCGTTGCGGGTGCCCGGCAGGCTGCTGGCCAGCAACTCTTCGACACTGCACAGGCGCCGGCCGGGTGTCCGGCGCGCCGCCTCGGCGGGATGCTCGGTATCGAGCAGCGTGCTCATGGTCGGGTAGTGTTCGCTCAGGTCGAACACGCCCTCCGGCCGCAGGGCGGCGACGGCCGGCCCAGGCAGGGCGCCGCCGACCCAGACACGGCCCACCAGGGTGCCCGCAAGGCCGTCGTCCGGCAACACCTGGACGTGCTTCACCGCACCGGCCAGCATGGCCGCTGTCACTTCGCTCATACGATTTCCTTTCAGGTTTCAAGCCGCAGCCCAAGCCGCGCGCCCGCCTGCGGCGCAGCGCTTGCAAGGCAGACGAGGCTCAATGGTTGTGGCGCGGTGTCTTCTCCGCGATGCGCCGGTAGTTCAACGCGAAATCCAGCGTGGCGCCGTCGACGAGCTGACCGGTCTTCTCCCGGTACAGCGCTTC
>NZ_JARJLM010000370.1 GCF_029335485.1 Cupriavidus basilensis | reverse complement strand
CGCTGGCCGGTGGGGCGGGTGCCGGAGACCGGCGTGTGCGAGGAAAGAAGGAAAAGCTGAACTGCCGTCATAAATGCTCCCGGTTTTTCTTATGGGGCGCGTGCGGAACGCGCCGACCGGCGAGCTTACGGCAGTTTGCGAATGCCTGCCAGGTTGCGCGGATACGCACGGCGCCGGGGCATCGGGCGGGCGCCGGTGCAGTTGCCTCTTTTCGCATACAATGGCTCGCGTCTTCAGCGGTCCGTCCCGCGTCCAGCGGCGCGCGGCCTCCCTATCCGGTTTTCCCCGTGTCCGCATCCCAGCTCTCCAGCACCGTGTTTCCCGCCCAGCCGGCATCGCAGCGAGCCGGCCTTGCCGTGGCCGCCGTCGGCGCCATCCTTTTTTCCGGCAAGGCCATCGTCGCCAAGCTGATGTACCGCTACCAGGTCGACGCGGTCATGGTCATCAGCCTGCGCATGCTGTTCGCCGCGCCGCTGTTCATGGCGATCGGCTGGTGGCAGTCGCGCCGGCTGCCGGCGCTGTCCTGGGCCGACCGGGGCCGCATCGTCTTTCTCGGCGTCATCGGCTACTACCTGTCGAGCTTCCTCGACTTCCTCGGGCTGCAATACATCACCGCCGGGCTCGAGCGGCTGATCCTGTTCCTGACGCCGTCCTTCGTGCTGCTGGCCAGCGCCGTGCTGTTCAAGCGCGGCATCGGCCGCCGGCAATGGTTGTCGCTGCTGCTCGCCTATATAGGCATCGTGCTGGTTTTCGCGCATGATCTCGACGTGAGCGGCAGCCAGGTCTGGCTGGGCGCCGCGCTGGTGCTGGGCAGCGCACTCACCTACGGCATCTACCTGATCGCCTCGGGCGAGCTGGTGCAGCGCATCGGTTCGCTGCGCCTGGTGGCGTATGCGATGTGCGTTTCCACGGCCTGTTGCGCGGTGCAGTACCTGGTGCTGCGGCGGCCGCTGGCCGAGCTGTTGCAGCCGGCTCCGGTGATGTGGCTGTCGCTGGTCAACTCGGTGTTCTGCACGGTGCTGCCGGTATCGCTGACCATGGTGGCAGTGGCGCGCATCGGCGCGCCGATGGCGTCGCAGGCGGGCATGCTCGGGCCGGTGTCGACCTTGTTCCTCGGCTTCTGGTTGCTGGGCGAGCCGATCACCGGCGTGCAGCTCGCCGGCAGCGTGCTGGTGATGGGCGGGATATATTTGCTGTCGGCGCGGCCGGGGGGCTTAGGGCGCATCGGACGCATCGGACGCATCGGTGGTATCGGTGCCAGCCGGCACGGCGGCCAAGGCGAGGCACGGGCAGAATAACGAGCAGGCGGGTGGCCGCCTCGATGACACAAAGGAGTAACTGAGATGGATCTAGGATTGCGCGGCAAGCATGCGCTGGTGTGCGGCGCCAGCAAGGGTCTCGGTTTTGCCTGCGCCGACGCGCTGGCCGCCGAAGGCGTGGACGTGGTGATCGTGGCGCGCGGCGCCGAGGCGCTGGAGAAAGCGGCGGCGGACCTGCGTGCGCGCCACGGCCGGCGCGTGGTGGCGGTGGCCACCGACATCACCACCCCGGAGGGGCGCAAGCTGGCGCTGGATGCCGTTGCCAAGCTGGGCAGCCTGGACATCCTGGTCAATAATGCCGGCGGCCCGCCCCCCGGCAATTTCCGCGACTGGGACCGCGATGCCTGGCTGGCCGCGATCGACGCCAATATGCTGACGCCGATCGAGCTGATCAAGGCCACCGTGGACGGCATGATCGCGCGCAAATGGGGCCGCATCATCAATATCACCAGCGGCGCCGTGAAGGCGCCGATCGACGTGCTCGGCCTGTCCAACGGCGCCCGCTCGGGCCTGACCGGCTTCGTCGCCGGCCTGGCGCGCGAAGTCGCGCAGCATGGCGTGACCGTCAACAACCTGCTGCCCGGCCCATTCAACACCGATCGCCTCTACAAGACCATGGAAGGCGGCGCCAAGAAGGCGGGCCTGTCCGTTGCGGAGGTCGCCGAGCGCCGCGCCGCGCAGAACCCGAGCCGCCGCTTCGGCGAGCCGGCCGAGTTCGGCGCCACCTGCGCTTTCCTGTGCAGCCGCCAGGCGGCCTATATGACCGGGCAGAATGTGCTGCTCGACGGCGGCGCCTACCCGGGCACGTTCTAAGCGGTTGCCTCGATACTGCCCGGTGTGGCGGCGTCGCTGCCGACCGGGTGTTTTCCGCCGGGCCTTGCCGGCCCGGTCTTTGCTGATTGGCCAGGATGATGCCGATGACTCCCCCCCGTATCGCGCTGATCGCGCACGACCACAAGAAAGACGACATCGTTGCCTTTGCCGGCCGTCATCGCGATTTTCTTTCCCGCTGCGAGTTGCTGGCGACCGGCACCACAGGCGGCCGCCTGAGCGACGAGATCGGCCTGACGGTGACACGCATGCTGTCCGGCCCCTGGGGCGGCGACCTGCAGATCGGCGCGCAACTGGCCGAGGGCCGCGTGGGCGTGGTGATCTTCCTGCGCGACCCCATGACGCCGCAGCCGCACGAACCCGACATCAATGCGCTGGTGCGCGCCTGCGACGTGCACAACGTACCCTGCGCCACCAATGTGGCGACCGCCGATCTGCTGATTGCCGAGTTGCGGCGCCTGTATCCGGAACCGGGCGCTTCGGCCTGAGTTCCCGCACGCAGTCCGCGCATTGCACATCGATGCGCCCGCGGGCATTCACGGTGCCGGTGGCATCAACGTCATCGACGGCATCGATAGCCATCCACCAAAACCAGGATAAATGGAGCGACACATGAGCAAGGCTATCCGTATTTTCGAGACCGGCGGTCCCGAGGTGATGCAGTGGATCGATGTCGAGGTCGGCGATCCCGGCCCCGGCGAAGTCCGCGTGCGGCACGAAGCGGTCGGTCTCAACTACATCGACGTCTATTTCCGCACCGGACTGTACAAGCAGCAGCTCCCGGCCGGCCTTGGCATGGAAGGCGCCGGCGTGGTGGAGGCGGTGGGTGATGGCGTGCCGCACCTGAACGTGGGCGACCGCGTGGCCTATGCCGGCCGTCCCACGGGCGCTTACGCCCAGGTGCGGGTGATGCCGGCGGATATCGTGGTGCGCCTGCCGGATGCCATTTCGTTCGAGCAGGGCGCGGCCATGATGCTGCAAGGCCTGACCACGCAATACCTGGTGCGCGACAGCTACCGCGTGCAAGCCGGCGACACCGTGCTGCTGCACGCCGCCGCGGGCGGGGTTGGCCTGATCGCCAGCCAGTGGCTCAAGGCGCTGGGCGCGACCGTGATCGGCACCGCCGGCAGTGATGAAAAAGCCGCGCTGGCGCGGGCGCACGGCTGCGATCACACCATCGTCTACACCCGCGAATCCTTTGTCGACAAGGTCAAGGAAATCACCGGCGGCAAGGGTGTCGCAGCCGTCTACGACTCGGTGGGCAAGGACACATTCAATGGCTCGCTGGACTGCCTGGCGCCGCGCGGCACCATGGTGGTGTTTGGCAATGCGTCGGGTCCGGTGCCGCCGTTCGATCTTTCCGTGCTGGGCAACAAGGGCTCGCTGCGTATCACGCGGCCGACGCTGATGACCTATGTGGTGCATCGCGAACTGCTTGAGCCGATGGCGGCCGAGCTGTTCGAGATGGTCACCAGCGGCCGGGTCAAGATCGAGGTCCGCCAACGCTACGCGCTGGCGGATGTGGCGCAGGCGCATCGCGACCTGGAAGGCCGCAAGACCACCGGTACCACTATCCTGCTGCCCTGAGCGGCAGCCGGTGCGAGCCTAGCCGGCGGCTAGCCCGCCCGCACCGTCCGGGCGCCCGCGCGCGCCTCGGCCTGCCGCAGCACGTGCGGCGGCAGGCATTTCAGGATGAAGTGCACCGCCAGCGGGATCAGCACCACGTCGTCCATGAGCCCCAGCACGGGGATGAAGTCGGGAATCAGGTCGATGGGCGAGATGGCATAGAGCACCAGGCCAAACGTGGCCGGCCGCAGCCAGCGCGGGGCGTCGGGGTGGCGCAGCGCGAACCACAGCAGGCGGCCGTCGCGCCGCACCAGTGTCCACAGTGCCGAAAATCGTTTCCACATGAGAGGCCTCCTTCACTTGGCATGCGCGGCATGGCCCGTTCGGCCACTTGCAGATAGCTTGGGCCAAACCACGGCGCTTCAAGTTCCGTGCTGGCGCTTC
>NZ_JARJLM010000036.1 GCF_029335485.1 Cupriavidus basilensis | reverse complement strand
ATCAACCCTCGATCCTTCATGGCGCGCTCCCGTCCAACCCAGGCGCTACCAGTATAGGTCTATCCAGGGGACATTCTGATGTGGCTGGAAGCGGACATTCTGATTTGGCCTTTACATTACGTTTTACGGATAATAAGGAGCACGTCAAATCAAGCTTTAGTCTGCTATCGCCACGCCGGACCCCAATACCGGCGCGGCTTGACGAGCGATAGCAGCGATTCAAAACCCTTGGAAATTTTTTCCAATACCCCCTTCTTTTTGGCCTCTTCTTCGACCAGCGCGAGGAACATCTCGCGGGGGTCGATGCCTGCTTCTCGGGCCAGCAAAAACGCGCTTGTGTAGTCGGGCAGAGTCTGGCCCTTGACGTACCTGTCGAGCGTCTGTTGCTTCATTCCGATGGCCTTCGCCACGCTGTTGACGCTCCGGCCATGAAGCGCCTTATCTATCAATTCACTGTAGCTCATAGAAAATTCCTCTTTTGTTGGTTACACAGTTCTGTGTAATCTTCGCGCCATACGTCACACAGTTCTGTGTAACCCAGAGTCGGGTTACACAGGCCGGAGTGTAGTCGGTAAACGAACAGGGGTAAACGAATGGCGCAAATGGGCTTGCTACTGGCTGTTGCAGCGGGCGTGGGTGCCGCCGCCGCTGTGGGTGCGTGGGCGGGCCTGTGGGCCGCTACGCGCATCGCCTCGGCGCTTGTGGACGTGCGGAGGGGTGCCTGATGAGTGGGCAACGGGTCTTTGTCATCGTTGTGGCGCTTCCGACCGGTCAACGGTCGTTTGAGGTCTACGCGATCGATGGTGCGCACGCCTGCGCAGCAGTGGAGATGCTCCTGCGCGGTGAAGGCTTGTCTGGGCCGTTTGGGATGGTGGTCGCGGGTGGGCATGGTTGCGGTCGGCGTCCGAGTTGGTTGGAGGGGGCAGCGTGATGCGAGTGATTGGCGCGAATGTCTTGTATTCGGTCCTGTGCTCCGCGCTTGAGCATGGTGATAACCGGGCTGGTGCGCGGGCTTGCCTGCACGCTCTCGGCGGCCTGATGGGGGAGTGGTGATGGACGCCTACACGTTGTTGATGGAAATCAATCGGGATCGCCTGCTTCGGCTGCTGTGGGAGCGTGAGGTCACGGTTTCGGCTTGTCGTGATTCGATTGCAATCGGGTGCGATGTTGAGGTTGGTCTTTGTCATGAGTTGTTCATGCTCGGCGGCTTGATGGGGGAGTGGTAAGCATGGGCAAGCTCAAAGCGACCGTTTCGGAAGCACGTCCCGCAGCGAAGCGCGGCGATGGTGGCGCGACGCTTGCGGCGCGCGCCAGCGCCGAGCGGAGCGAAGGACACCCCACCATGTCGGCGGTGGGGACCGGAAGTTCCCCCCTTACTAATAGGGGGGAACTAGAAGCGCTCGCGATTGCGGACCACAGCGATGTCAGCCTCGTGATGGCTGATTCTGGCGAGTTGAAAGTGGTATCGGTGCGTGTGCCGACGAACGGTCAGGTTGCCATCATCGACGGGCTGCGGGTGGTGATCGGCGAAGAAACGTTCTTGCCGGTGGTCGATGGCGTGGACGATGAAGCGTTTGTGCGGGCTACCAGCGCAGCACTCGAAGAGGTGTTTGGCTTCGGCTTGACGCGCAACCTCGGCCAGCGCCGGGACTTCTACGGCGAAACGTGGGAGCTAGGCGACAACTGGGGGCACGTGGGTTTCGGCGGAGCCAAGCAGAACAGCACCATTCTGATTTCGCTGGCGGGGCAGGGGACCATCGCGGCAAAGCCAGGATGGGAAGGGCGCTTGCATACGTTCCTGACCACGCGGGCAAGGCGTCCGGTGATTACGCGTGTTGATCTCGCGCATGACTGGTTTCACGGTGAAGTCACGGTGGATCAGCTTGACCAGATGCACACGGATGGATTCTTTACCAATGCGTACACCATTCCTTGCTGCCAGCATGCGGGGGACTGGAAGAATCCGAGTGGTAAGGGCCGCACGGTGTATATCGGCACGCGCAAGGCGGGCCTGATGTTCCGTGGGTATGAGAAGGGCATGGAGCAGGGTGACAGTACCTCGCCATGGGTGCGTGGCGAAGTGGAAATGTCGAACAAATCGCGCCTGATTCCGTTCGATGTGTTGGTCGATCCGAGCGGCTATTTCATGGGTGCGTACAAGAAGGCGTTTGCCTTGCTGAATCTGACGGTGACGCCGCAGCGGGCCGAGATCAAGCGCAAGAATGCGGAAATTAGCGTGGATGCATCGCTCAAGCTGCTCAACACGCAGTTCGGCAAGTACATCGGTGTGTTGGCCGATTTCTTCGGTGCGGAAGAGCTTGTGCAGAAGACGCGCAACAGGCTGGGCGATTGGCCCAAGCGGCTCAAGGTGCCCGACTACTTCTATGCGGATACTCCTGTGCATCGCCAGGAACGCCGGAAGTCTTTCAACGAATTCAAGCTCGACTCCAGCGACTATAGCGGCGCGCTGGGCATGGTCGTATAGCCGCGCTTAGGGGAAGTCAGATGCGTTTTACGACGGAAGTTCAAGTGCTCGGCATGAAGTCGAGTAAGGGTGCGATGGACAACGGCCAGACATACGACAGCACGAAGGCGTACATCGTGACGCCGCTGGATGCGTCGAAGGGTACGGCCAAGGGGATGGCGGCGGGTGAATACAACGTTGGCACCTCCGACGAATTCGCCAAGTACGAAAAGCTGCCTTTCCCGTTCATGGCGAAGGCTGACATGGAGATCGTCAGCAACGGCAAGACCTCCAAGACCATCGTGCACAGCCTCTCGCCTATCAAGGCGGCCTAACCATGGGCGCGGTTGTGTTCGTTGTTCAGGAGGTGGATTCGGGCATGTTCCTGTGCCCGTATTCCGGGGACGTGGGCTTCACGCACCGCCTGAAGGAAGCGGGCACGTTCGAATCGCGTGAAGAGGCATTTGAGACCGCGAGCGATCACTGCGACGAAGCGTTCGACGTGGTGGCCGTTTTCAACGAGAGGGGTTAAAGGGCTATGGAAGATACGCAAGATTTTTTGCATCAGCAGGAGCGGAATTTTTCGATTTCGCTCAGGCCGGTCGAGATAGCGACGCTGCTGGCGATTCTGCTGGAAGTGGGTCGTTATGGTGGTCCGAAGCTTGTGCAGGCGTGTGCGTATCTGCGCGGGCTGATTCAAGGCGATTGCGACGTTGAGGTGCATGTCGAAGCCTTGAATGCGTGTGTCGATGAGCTGCTGAAAGACATGCAGGAGGGGTGAGTCGTGGCGCTATGTGTTCAGGTCAACGGCTCCGGTGCTTTGGTTGCGGTCAGCCCGCAGCCGGCTGACTTGAGCACCTGTGCCTATGTGGTGCAGGCGTCGTCGGAGTTTCTGAACAATCCGCTGGCGTTGTCAGCGGGCGATGGGCAAACGATCGGTACGGCGATTCTCTTGGTTTGGGCGGTTGCGTACGCGATACGTGCAGTGCTTGGCGCTCTGGCGTCGGGCGACGATACCTCGGCGCTTAGCTGAGAGCCTGCCGGGGCATTCCGGCATTTTCGGGAGTTGGAAAAATGAAACTTGTTCGTAAGCTGGGCTATGCGGTTCCCCTGATGGCTGCTGGCGCTGCCAATGCTGCTATCGATCCGGCTGTCAGCACGGCACTGAGCACCGGTGCGACGGATGCGGCCACGGTCGGGGCCGGTGTGATCCTGATCGTGTTGGCGGTCAAGGCTGTGAAGTGGCTGCGTTCGGCGCTGTAAGGCTCTAGCGGGCTCTTTTAGTTTTTCGGGGGCCGATGGTCCCCATTTTTTTTGCGAGGCTCCTATGGGTGTTTTCGTCATTCTGGCGCTGGTTGGCGCGGCTTGGATCATGTTCACGCACAAATGAGAGGGGTCGTCTATGTTTTGGTCGTGTTGGTGCTTTCGGGGTGCGCTGCTTTGGACAAGTCGCCTCCTGGCTCGTGTCAGTCTCATTATCTTGGCTCTGTGTGCCTGTGGCCTGATTTGGGATTCTGAGGCTCGTGCTGATGCGCCCGTGACGGGCTATTACCTGAATTACAACAATGTGAACTACAAGGATGCGTCCTATATCCGCACATCCCAAGCGGCTGTGTGTTCGGATGTCTTGCCAGGGCCATGGGCTACTGCAATGGTTGGTTGGACTATGCAAGGCACGCCTGGGTATGTGGCTGGGGTCTCGGCGTGTTCAGTCACTATGAAGCGTAATAGTGATGGGTTCGTGCAAACAGCCAATCAGGGGACTGTTTATACCTTTGGGGCTTGGTGCGCGAATGGTGTTGCACCGGATACAACGAAGCCGCTTGCGAATCAGTGTTCTTCGCCTGGGCCTGTATGTACGGATGCTGCTGTCAAGTCGAAGTACCTGGGGGCTTCGGTACAGGGCACGGCAACGTCCTTGCCGAGCACGATCTGCATTCAGGGTTGCGCCTACCCTGGAGGCTCGGTTGGTGTGCAGTCCGGCACGAGCTATGCCTCTGATATCGGCATGGGGACCGGGGCTACCTGTAGCGGGGCGAATTACGACACCATCGATACGACGACCAAGGCGACCGATCCGCCGTCGCTGGTCAGTTGCCAGAAGCGTGGTTTGATTTACGGCACGGTGAACGGCGTTGGGATGTGCGCCCAGGCTGGGACCGTTCCGAATTCGACAGTACAGCAGAACACGTCGCAGACTACGCAGGCCACCGATGCGAGCGGGGTTCAGGCTGCGGCTCAGACCACGAATACGGTGACCAATGTCAGTAACGTGAATGGCGTGCAGTCGGTCACGCAGACGAAGACGAATCCGGACGGCACGAAAACTTCGACCACGGAACCGAAGGACAGTTTTTGCGCAACGAACCCGAACGACAAGGTGTGCAAGGGCACGGATCAAAGCCAAGCATCGGGCGGGGATGACTGCACATCGCCGCCGGTGTGCAACGGTGATGCGGTGCAGTGCATGATGGTTAAGCAGGAATATGGGACGCGGTGCGATAACCAGAAGGCGAACCCACAGAGTGCCCTTGCTGGGAACATTCTTGCTGGCAACGATACGGTGTCAAATCCGGCGGATGCGACCCAACGGACTACCTTAGCGTTGAGTAGTTCGATCGATCAGTCGGCGTTCTTGGCGGGTAGCGGCGGGTTGCAAGACAAGACGTTCACTGTGTCGGGTCAGGCGATCACGTTTCCGTTCTCTCGGCTGAATCAGTATCTGTCCTACATCGGCACGCTGTTCGTGGCCATTTCGATGTTGGGTGCGGCGAAGATCGTAATGGGAGGGGTTAAATAATGCCGGTATTTCTACTGTCTCTGCTTGGCGGGTTGGTGTCCATTGCGGCCTCGATGGTGGGGCGCGTGTTGATCGCGCTGAGCATTTCTTACGTGACCTACAGTGGCTTGTCGGTGCTGATCGATTCTTACAAGGCGCAGGTGTTGTCGAACCTGGGCGCGCTGCCGATTGAGTTCGTCCAGGTGCTTGCGCTGGTGAAGCTTGATGTGTGCGTCAGCATCTTCTTTTCGGCGGTGGCGGCGCGTCTGGTGTTGTCTGGTTTGACCTCAGACAAAATTACCAAGATGGTGCTGAAATGAGTACCTCGGTTGTTACCCTGGTTACGGGTCTGCAAGGGAATGGCAAAACCCTCTTTGGCATTCACTCGGTCAAGAAGCTTTGGGAAGAGGAGGGCGCGAAGGAGGGGGCAGTGTTCTATCACGGGATCAATGAGCTTGTGTTGCCGTGGTTGCCTTTGGAAAAACCGGAGGACTGGCCGGACGTGCCGGATGGCTCGGTGGTGTTCATTGATGAGGCACAGAAGCTGTTTCGGGTGCGTGCCAACGGTGCAGCGGTGCCGCGTTGGGTGAGTGAGTTGGAGACATTGCGTCATCGCGGGATTCGGCTGTGGTTGTTCACGCAGCATCCGATGTTGCTGGACAACAATGTGCGCCGGCTGTGCGGTCGGCATATCCATCTGGTGCGCAAGTTTGGCGCGCAGGCGTCGAGCTTGCACGAGTGGAATGCGGTGCGGGAGAACTGCGACAAGCCGGCCGGACGGAAGGATTCGCAACGCTCCACTTTCAAGTTTCCCAAGTCGGTGTATGGCCTGTACAAGTCTGCGGAGGTGCATACCGTCAAGCGGAAGATTCCTCCCAAGGTGATGGCCATTGTGCCGCTCTCGATTGCCGCGCTGGTGCTGTTGGGGTATGTGGGCTATCGCAAGGTCTACAAGCCGATGCACGGCGAGGCTGAGCTCACGCAGGCGGCAGGTTCGCAGAAGGGCGGGCAGATTGCGTATGGCACGGAAGGGGATCGGCGTGCGCGCCCGCTGACCACTGCGGAGTATGTGCAGTCGTACACGCCGCGGATTCCTGGGCTGGACTACACCGCGCCGGCTTACGATGACTTGACCAAGCCAAAGCGGGTGCCGGTGCCTGCGGCGTGTGTCACGTTCAAGGGCGGTTGCAATTGCTACACGCAGCAGGGCACGCGGTTGCCGGTTCAGAAGGATCAATGCGCGCAGATCGTGCAGACCGGGTTTTTCATGGCGTTTGATCCGGATGGGGAGCGTCCGCAACAGGTTGCGCAGCCGGTCCCGGTCGTGGCGCCGGCTCCGCCACCGGAAGCGGCAAAGCCCGCGCCAATGCCGCAGTTCGTGGTGCTAGACAATCGCCGGTCACCGTCTGCGATGGATCTCGAAGCGCTCGATCAGCCGGAAAAACCTCGGTTTGGGTATCGACGCTAATTTTCGTTACGGTTAGAAATGTAACGGATATTGATTATTCGTTACTAGTAACATAAAATAGATTTAATGGCTGTTAAACGTTACGTAACGAAGAATCTGATTGGGAGCTAACAGTGAAAATGATCTTTGCGTCTTTCGTGCTGCTGATTTTTGCTGTTTGCCTTCAAGTGGCAGGGTATTCGCAGTACGTAAAGTTCGTGCTCGGCGTCGGGTTGATGTGCATTCTGTTGGGCGTATTTGGTGCAGCGGGCGGTTTTCTTGGGAAGGGTCGATGAATATGCGTGACGTAACGGATAATCGTACTGCGGAGTTGCTGGCTGGCGTTCGACCTGGTCGTGGGCGTCCGCGTAAGCCGGATGCCATGAGCAACGCTGAACGCCAGGCAGCCTATCGCGCTAGGCGCAAGGCTTCCGTTACGGTAACGGAAAATGCCGGCGTGTTCCGTGGCGAGGTGATGCACCAGGACGTCGGGGGCCTGGAGGATGCGATGGCGGAATTGCGGGCCGAACTGGAGGCTACCAAGGCCGAGCTGGCCGAAGCGCATGAGACCATCGATGACATGACCGGTCAGCTGGCTCGCATGAGGCTTCAGCGCAATGAGGCTGCTGCTGTGTCAGGCAAGCTCAAGGCCGAGCTGGCCGCAGCGAAGAAGGGCGTCGAAAAATCCGTAACGCGTAACGGAAATCCGGTGCAGTTCGATTTTATGGTGGATCTGGTGAGTCGCGTGCGGAAGGCCCGGAGCTGGACGGCACGTCACGCCATTGCAGATCTGCCTGGCTGGGAGGCTTTCGCGGCGGATTCGCGGACGACTAGCGATATGCGTAAAGCCTTGTGGAACGCGATGACCGGTGACTCTATGTCGTAACGCGCAAGGTAGTAACAAAAAAGCGCCCGATCTGCCGGGCGCTTTCGCATTCCTGGTGCCGTTTGCGCACCGATGAACCCCCTTTCTATGCAAGCCGGGCCGAAGGCCAAACTCCCACCGCGGTTGTGCTCTCGTAGCGTTGCTCTGAGGGCTCGTGGCGCTCTTGCGTTCCTGATTGTGGTGCCCTGGTCAGCAGCGGCGCAGGATGATTTCCTCTTGAACCTGGGCAAGTTGGGCTCGCGCCAAGTCTTGCTCAAGCTTCCATCCAGTGCGTCTTAGCTGGTCAAGTAGCATGTTTTGGTCGACCATGAGTTGTTGGCATCGAGCTGCGGAATAGGGGGCGCTTTGGGTTGTCTCTACGGACACCGTTCCGTCAGGATTCTTTGTTGTGGTGGTTGTCGTGGTGACGGTGTATGCCTGCGCCATTGGCGTGGCCGCGATAAGGAAAGCTATGGCAACTGCAGTACGCATGTGACCCCCTTTTTTGTGTGGCGATCATTTTACGTTACAGGGAGTCGTTACGCTTATTTCTCTGTTTTTGTTAGTTTGGTGCGCTTGGGGCTTGCGGGAACATTTGTCGAAAAACTTGTTCTCGTTCGTACTGGTGGATTCGTAGCGTGTCGATGGTCCATGCTGGTATTGGGCGTCTTCCAGTCTGCCAATCCCGGATGGTTCTGTCGCATCTACGCAATAGACGTGCTAGGTGTTTTCGTGGTAAGCCGCTGGCAAGTCGTTCGAATTCGATGGTACTGACCCAGCGCCTGGACGGGTTCTTCATGTCGTCTCCGGCAATAAAAAAGCCAGTCACCTAACGGTGCTGGCTTGCCTTGCTAAACCCCCGGCAGTGGGGGCTTGTAACTCGTTAATTGCTTAAAACCTAAAGTTTGATTTGCCGCGCATAATAAGGATTATGTTAAATCAATAGAATGCAGTGCGGCTTGCCGTTCTCCGCTGCCGTAGCCCGGCACCAGAATGTTGGATCCGCGAAAAACAACTACCGATCATTGCAAACCTGGCACACCCACTCGAAGTCGCCCACAACGTAGCAGTGCTCCGGCGCAATTGTATGTGGAAATTCCCGTAAGCCCATCCAATTGTGGCCCGTAAGCCACTGGCTACTTTTCCTACATACCATTGATCACCATTGATCGCGGCTTACTGCTTCTATCTCGATCGAAGCTCATCAGCGTTAACCCACGAGCGCTGGCTGATGTCCTCCTCGTAAGCCTCTTGACGCACGGCGAATCGAATGCCGCATATCTTAGCCCTCCGCTGAGGGCTGTTCAGGAGCGGTCATGGGGGGCTCCAACGGCACAGCTTGTTCATCTAGGCTGCAAGCACAACCAAACCTACCTATTCACATCGCTCCGTAGCCCTTGCATGCTACGAACCGTTGGCCATAGCGCTCGGAGAGAGAGGCATCCACATCAATACCCTTTCGCGTGGCGGTACGCTCACGCCGCACTACGTTGCGTCGCTTTCCGCGCGCCGGCACTCCCCTACTTCACCATCCCGAACGGATCGGGGACGACATGGCCGTTGGCGTTGTTCCAGAAGTTCTGGAGCACAAAGCCATATTCGGAAAGATTCTGGTTGAACGGTTCGAGCATCGCATTTGCACTGGACAGCTTCCAGTCGGCCTGCAACTCGCAGGCAAGCGCGAATGTCGTGACCAGTTCCGCGCCAGCATTGGCCATACGCGACATGGCGGCATCCGCCTCATAGCGGTTCCAAGCGCCGCACGCATCAACCACCGGGTATACGCTGTAACCGTCGTTCAGCATCGACAGTGTCGGCAGCGCACAGCAGGTGCCGATCGTCACGCCAGCGATAATGATGTGGCGGCGGCTGGTCTGGGCGACAAGATCCTCCAGCGCCTTGCGGAAGGTCGGATCTTCATAGCAGTTGATGATGCCGGTGCGGCGGTAGATTGGCTGGTCGGAAAAGATCTCTTTGATCTCCGGCAGATTGTCGCCGTTTTGCCACTGCGCGTTCGACGAGGTGATGAGCGTGGGCAGGCCCAACGCCTTCGCCGTGCGGGCAAGACCGACTACATTGCTCTTGAGTTCGGCCAGCGAGGTGGTGTCGCGCATCCCCGCCATCAGCCCGATCTGGTGATCGACCAGCAGGACGATACTGTTCTCGGCAGTCGGCTTGTCGTGGCCGTAGCGGCCGGCAACGCGGGCGTCGGCGGCGGACACGCGGTTGGGAAGTGCGTTGTCAGTGATGGGGCTGACGATATCGGCGGGACGGGTCGCGGTCATGCTGATTCTCCTTGATGGTTGTGGGGATATGCGGGGCACGGACTCGACGCCTGCGCCCTAGGGATCCACATGGGAAAACCGCCTTCTCTGGCATGCGTTGCAGCACACCGCCAGCAGTCAGGTAGCCGAGTTGCTCGTTCAGAACCTTGGCCGAAATCATGAAAGCATGATAGGAAGTCGAGGGGCTGGTTGATGGAATAAATCCGACCTCTCAGCCGTTTACACGATAACGCGGCACCCCCCTCAGGCCAGGCGTGGCCGGGTGCCGTGCCGGTAATAGCGGCAACGACGCCACATTTTCCGGGGCTCCATGGCCGGCGCCGGATGCGTCAATTTGATATTCAATACAAGCGGAGATACGTGCACGGGGTATCTAAGCAAACTAAACGATACAGAGCGAACGGTCCGGCGCGGGTCCCGAGTGACCCGGAAGTCGGGCAGCAAAGCAGGAGACACATCATGAACGGGCGCAGGTTTTGCAAGATCGCCCTCGCACTAGTGGCAGGGGCGGCGATGGCCGCCGGCGGTCCCTCGCTGGCCGGCGGTCGGGGCGGCGGTCGTGGTGGCGGCGGTGGCATGCACGGCAGCTTTCACGGTCACGATGGCTTCCACCATGACGGTTTTCACCATGGGCACAGGCACGTGGTCTTCGTGGTAGGCGGCGGCTGGCCGGGCTGGTGGGGATATCCATACGACGGCTGGCCATACCCCAATGCCTACCCCGGTTACTACACGCCCGCAGCGCAATACATCGAGCAAGGTGATGGGTCGGACGGTGCGTCGGCTAACGCATGGTGGTACCGCTGCGACCAGCCCAGTGGCTATTACCCATATATCAAGGACTGTCCTGGCGGCTGGCAAACAGTGCCGGCCCAGCCGTCGCCGTAATGCCGAGGCATAGATGAAGCCGCGTTCCGTTCCCCTCCTGATGGCGGCCGCGTTAGTTGTGGGCGCCTGTACGGCAATGCCGTCGAGTCCCAGCGTGATGGTGCTCCCAGGCAGTAGCAAGACGCTCGACCAGTTTCTCGGTGATGACCATAACTGCCGCCAGTTCGCGCTGGGCCAGGTCGGCGGTGTGAGCTCGCATCAAGCCTCCAACACGGCGGCGATGGGCAGTTCGGCGGTCGGTGCCAGCAATTCCAGCGACTCAGGAGACAGTGCGCAGCACCAATACGACGCTGCCTACATTCAGTGCATGTACGCCAGCGGACACCGGGTCCCGGTCTACGGCCAGATGCTCGCGGCACCGCCCGCGACGCCACCTGCCAATTACAAGCCCTACTCCCCGCCGCCGGCACCGCAAGGGTACGCCCCCTGACCGTCCTGGCGAATCTTCAAAGCAATTGACGCAAGGGACCGTTGCAATATCGGCGCAACGGCGGCGGCTGCCGGTTGGGTCAGGTTGACCGCATTGGCCGACGAGCCGGCGTTGGCCGACACGGCGGCGGACGGCTCGTCGACCATTGCAGCCGTTTGATTGGGTTGAGCCGAGTGTTCGAAATGGGTCGGCGACGGCCGCTCGGCCGGCCATGGTGGTCGGCAACTTCCGGTCAGTGGACCAGACCGCTAGCGCGGTAACCCTCCGGCCAGGCGCCGGGGCAACCGGGCCGGCAGCGCTGTTTCCCATGTTGAGGAGCGAGGCCAGGACAGGTGCTTACTTTTCAGTGGCCCCCCCCTTGTGCGGTGTGATGATCTCCTTCGTCTTGTGGCCGGCGATACCGAATGTCCTGCTCTGGCTCGCCGCAGGGCCTATTGCCCCTCCCCATGCCGCCTTCGAGTAGCCGGCTTCAGAATTCGGTGAACTGGCTTCCAGTCGAAACGCTTTTCCCAACTTGAGCGGTCGCGAGCGACACCGGATGTGGTGTCCCGTCCACGTTTGCCCAGCTTCCAGGCTGGTCTGCGAGGCGACGCCAAGCAATCCAGGATCGATCCATCTAAAGACGGCACTCTACAAGGCTGCCTCCGTTTTTGTAATGATCTCTACATCATTGAAACTCGTGCTAAGCCCCCCTATGCTGCCTTCCATGACCACATCCCAAGATTCCTGGATCCTGCTGATCGTCAGCCTTCCCACATCGGGCGCGACCGCCCGCATGCGGATTTGGCGCACGCTCAAGGCGTTAGGCGGAGCCGCCTTGCGCGACGGGGCCTATCTGCTGCCGGCCAGGGCCGAGCAAGTGGAGCAGTTCCGCGAACTGGCCGACGAAACCCAGCTGCAGGATGGCCAAGCCTGGCTGTTGACCGTACATCCCCAAGAGGACGACGACGCCGCCGTCTACCGCGCACTGTTCGACCGATCGGGCGACTATGCCGATTTCCTCGCCTCCGTCTCGGAAGCTCGCCAGACGCTTTCCGGACTAAGTGAAGCCGAGCTCAATCGCTTGCTGCGGCGGCTCGGACGCAATTATGAAGCGATTCGCAAGGTCGATTTCTTCCCCAACGAGGCGTCCTTGCGTGCTGAAGCGCAGTGGCGAGACTTTACGGGCGCCATTGAAACGATCCTGTCGCCGGGCGAGCCGCATCCTGCGGCCGGGTCGATCGCGCGGCGCGACCCCACGCAATACCAGGGGCGGCTATGGGCGACCCGCCGCCATCTTTGGGTCGACAGGGTGGCGTGCGCCTGGCTGATCCAGCGCTTCATCGATCCCCACGCCCGTTTTCAGTGGCTCGAATCGCCAAGCGACTGCCCCTCCGACGCGTTGGGCTTTGATTTCGACGACGCGACATTCACCCATGTCGGCGACAAGGTTTCCTTCGAGGTGCTGCTTGCAAGCTTTGGCCTGGACGCAAATCCAGGATTGCAGCGCCTGGCGGGGATGGTCCACGCGTTGGATGTCGGCGGCCCGACCGTCCCCGAAGCGAGCGGGTTCGAGGCGATTCTGGCCGGCGCCCGCGAGCGGCTGGCCGACGACGATGCGCTGTTGGCCGAAATCGGCCTGGTGCTGGATTCCCTGCATGCCCACTTTTTGAATCACCGGAAACGCTAGCCGTCACCGAGTCCATCTCAAGGAAGCTCCATGAGCAACCCGCAGCGAACCGACATTCCGCAAGCGCCGGCGGCCGAACGGCCGAGCTATTCGTTCCGGCAACTTGTGTTCTATATGTTGCGCCTGGGTACGCTGGGCTTCGGCGGCCCCGTTGCCCTCGCCGGCTACATGCACCGGGACCTGGTGGATGCACGTAAGTGGATTACCGATGCCGATTACAAGGAAGGCCTGGCGCTGGCACAGTTGGCTCCCGGTCCGCTGGCTGCGCAACTCGCCATCTATCTTGGCTATGTGCATTACCGCATCGTCGGAGCGACCTTGGTCGGCATTGCATTCGTCATCCCGTCATTCCTGATGGTGGTGGCGCTGGGTTGGGCCTACGTCCGCTTTGGCGGGCTGACCTGGATGCAGTCGGTGTTCTATGGGGTTGGCGCGGCGGTCATCGGGATCATTGCGATCAGCGCCTACAAGCTCACCAACAAAAGTGTGGGCAAGGACAAGCTGCTGTGGGTGATCTACCTGGTGTTGGCAACGGTGACCGTGGTGACCGAATCCGAGATCGCCTGGCTGTTCCTGGCGGCCGGGATCGTAGTGTGGTTCTGGCGCGCGCCACCGAAGTGGCTGCGACAAGGCGGCCTCACCGCCATTGCGGCGACGCAAGTGCCCGCGGTGAGCGGGATCGTCAGCACCGTGGACTGGCCGCTGTTGACGCAGATCGGCGTGTTCTTCGCCAAGGCCGGCGCCTTCGTATTCGGGTCCGGACTTGCCATCGTGCCGTTCCTGTACGGCGGCGTCGTGACCGAGCACCATTGGTTGAACGACAAGCAGTTTGTCGACGCAGTGGCAGTGGCCATGATCACGCCGGGCCCCGTGGTGATCACGGTCGGGTTCATCGGCTATCTGGTTGCCGGCCTGCCGGGGGCGTCCGTGGCCGCGCTAGGCACATTCCTGCCTTGCTACCTGTTTACCGTGATCCCGGCTCCCTACTTCAAGAAGTACGGGAAGCGCCCCGGCATCATCGCCTTCGTCGATGGCGTGACGGCGGCGGCGGTTGGGGCCATCACGGGCGCCGTGATCGTCCTGGCTAGACGCTCGATTATCGATCTGCCCACTGTCTTGCTTGCGCTTGTCACGGTCGCGTTGCTCTGGAAATTCAAGAAGTTGCCTGAGCCAGTCATCGTCGTCGGCGCCGCACTGATCGGCCTGGTCGCCTACCCGCTTCTCCACGCATGAGCCGCACGAACAAGGCATCCATCATGATCTATGAAATGAAGCCGCTGGGCGTCGATCCAGGCAAGCTCACTGGCCTCTCGGAAAAACTGATCGTCAGCCATTACGAGAACAACTATGGCGGCGCGATGAAACGATTGAATGCCATCGCCGCGGAACTTGCCTCGCTGGATCCGGCAATCGCACCCGTGCTTGGCGCAATCCCGATGACATGGATGGCTGGATCTCCGCGCTCGACACCAGCCGGCCGGTGATCGTCTATTGCGTACACGGTCATCAAGTCGGCCAGGACAGTGCCGCCCGGCTGGAAGACACAGGCTTCCGAGGCATGGTGATGTATGACGCCCTGTATGCCTGGTGCCTGCATTGCCGGGCGGAGACGCATCGGTGGCCAGCGAAGATGCCTGCATGAACTTCTTTGCGATGTCGCCCGGGAGGTACCCCGTGAAAGCGATCCTGCTCTTTGTATGGATGCTGCTGACAGCCATGCCGTCAACTGGAGAAACGATCATGTTCAACCAGGACAAGCAAGGTGCGTTGCCCGCAGGATGGGTGGCGGGTGTCACCGGTCGCGGCACGCCGAAATGGACCGTCGAGGCAGACCCGGCCGCGCAGAGCGGCGCCAACGTGCTCAAGCAATCGGGCTCCGGGGATTTCCCCTGGTGCGTGAAGCAAGCTGTTTCCATCGCCGACGGCTTCGTGGAGGTCAAGTTCAAGCCCATCGCTGGGCGAGAGGACCAAGCCGGCGGCGTCGTCTGGCGCTGGAAGGACAGCGATAACTACTATGTCGCGCGGGCGAATGCATTGGAGAACAATGTCTCGCTGTACTACACGACAGGCGGCCGCAGGCACACCATTCTGTATCAGGAGGCCCCAGTCGCTGCCCGGGTCTGGCATACGCTGCGCGTGGAATTCCTTGGGAACCGCATCCAGGTCGCGCTGGACGGCAAACGCTACATCGATGTAGCGGACGATCACATCAGCGGCGCCGGGGCGGTCGGCGTATGGACCAAGGCGGACAGCGTGACCTTGTTCGACGCCTTCTCATTTGGAAACCCCAGTGCGAAATAGCACCGAAGAAAAGCACCAAGAAATAGTAAAACCAATGATCACATCAGAGCAAACCAGAAGCATCGCCAGCAACCCGCAATGGCAAGCGAAGGCAGGAACGTCGCGACTGGCGAAGGCAAATCCGGCCCCGGTCAGTCTCCAATCGCGAGTGCCAGGATATGGATCGGCATCGCGATCCTCCGCTCTGCTACCGCGGTCCTGGCCGAAGGCGCATTCAAGCGCCTGTCTGTCGCCGGCATCAAGAAGGGGCTTGTTGGCAAGATCGCCACTGACGGTGCCCATTGGTCGGATAAGATCCCCTGCTGCACGGGAAATCCTCATGAAGCCGATCACGCGCGAACGTGCCGGGTTAGACCGTTTCCCCTACCGCACAGCCGACTATGACACGCAGCGTGGATGGTACCTTTGCGATGTACACGCTTAAGGACCCGGCTTTCACTACCCGCCAAAGTTGGCTCGCGCGCCTGCTACTGCCCGCAGGGGTCCATGCCAGCGCTCTACCGCTTCTCATCGGCCGCGCGCTACGCGCCTTCTGTGACGGGTTCATCGCCGTTCTGTTGCCTGCGTACCTTCTTGCGCTCGGTTTCGGACAACTGGCAGTCGGGTTCATCAGCAGTGCCACCCTGACCGGCTCTGCACTGGCAACGATACTGGTCGGAGTCCTCGGCAATCGCTTCCCGCAACGCCGCCTGCTGGTGTTGGCGGCTGCATTGATGGCCGCGACCGGCATCGGCTTTGCCGGTCTGTCTTCCCTATGGCCGCTGTTGCTCGTTGCATTCGTCGGTACGCTCAACCCAAGCTCTGGGGACGTCAGCGTATTCCTGCCACTGGAGCAGGCTCGCCTGGCTGACTCGTCTACCTCTGATGCCCGCACGGCGCTCTTCGCCCGTTACAGTCTGACCGGCGCCTTCTCTGCCGCCATTGGTGCGCTGGCCGCGGCCCTTCCGGACTGGCTCACCACGCACTTGGGAATATCGTTCCTCAGCGCAATGCGCGCCATGTTCAGTTTCTATGCTTTGACCGGCGTCGCGCTCTGGTTTATCTATGCCCGCTTGCCAGAGCTACACCCGGAGACCGTCTCGGCGACAGTACCGCTTGGCCCGTCTCGCCGGATCGTCACCCGCCTTGCACTGCTCTTCAGCGTCGACGCCTTCGCTGGTGGCCTGGTGGTGAACTCTTTGCTGGCGCTGTGGTTGATGCAGCGCTTCGGTCTTTCCCCGGGGATCGCCGGCCAGTTCTTCTTCTGGGCGGGGTTGCTCACCGCAGGCTCCCAACTCGTTGCCGTGCCGCTGGCTCGCAAGTTCGGCTTGCTGAACACAATGGTGTTCACCCATATTCCATCCAGCCTCTGCCTGATCGGGGCTGCATTTTCCACATCCCTGATGGCGACCCTGGCCCTGCTGCTGGTGCGCAGCGCACTGTCCCAGATGGACGTACCGACCCGTACCGCTTATGTGATGGCCGTGGTAACGCCCCCCGAGCGACCGGCTGCCGCGAGCCTGACCGCAGTACCCAGGAGCCTGGCTTCCGCGCTTAGTCCGACCCTCGCGGGCGCGCTGTTGGCAATGGGCTGGGTCGGCGCACCGCTGGTCGCCTGCGGCCTACTCAAGATTACCTATGATCTGGCGCTCCTGCGCGCATTTCGACATATCAAGCCGGCCGATTGACCGAGCTCCAATCCTGTCCAGAGGCATGAACACCTTTCTAAGAATGTTCAGGGACGAACGGTGTTGCGCATCATGGATCGAGTATGACACCGGGCGGGCAACCGCACGGTGCATGAGTCGCCGAACCCGGAAACCCCCGCTACAAGCCTAAGGCTTTAGCGGCGGGAGTATTGATGCGCCTTCCTGGTCAATTGCCGCCGATCGGGCGCAACGTCCAGACGGTTGCCGTATTCGTGTTGTCGTTCACCGCCGCGAATTGTGGCTGGCCACTGCTGCTCAGTCCGAATGCGAGGCCGAATGCGGAGCCAGGTGACGGGTCGACCTGCATCGTCGCGATGAAACGCCCATCGGGCGTGAACTCGACGATTTCGCTGGCATGTTGCGCATTAGGGTTAATGGCATCGCCGTTCGCTGTCACCAGATCTCCATTCGGCGCAAGCGCCAATGCCAACGGCCCGCGAAGGTGGTCAATGTCTTGATAGATTACCGTTCCCGGTCCATTGTCGCGCGCGAGCGCCGCAGCGCGCGATACTGCGAACACCTTATTGTCGTTGGTTGATGCGACATAAAGCACATCATGGGCCGCGTCATAGGCCAGTCCTGTTGGGCCAACAACGAGCGCTGCGGGATCGGTTCGGTGCGAGTAGCCGGACGCAATGATATGCGAGCTATTCAAGAGCGTCGCGCCACTCGCGCCAATGTTGATATCGATCCTTGCCACCGTTCCGTTCAACACGTTCGATACGAACGCCGTGACCTGCGGTCCTTGATCGATGACGACCGTCATGTCCCACGGCCCGTCCAGGAGGATTGGATCGTTCAGCTCGCTGAGAAGCCTTCCTTGAGGAGTGATCACCAATAGTGAGCTGTTCGAGGTGATGGCTGTGCCATTCGTCGTCGGAAGATTGCCGACCAGCACGAACCCGCTCTTCAGCACAGCCAGGGCGGTGGTGAGCCCCCGATTTTGCCCCTGGAAAAAGGTGACTGGCTTGCCGTCGGTCACAAGCTTCACAATGGTCGTTCCCGTGCCTTGTTTGTTGGAAGCGGCGTTGAAATTGGACACCAAGACGTCCCCCGGCTTCAGTGCACTCCCCGACGGTACGCCGCCAGGCACGAAAGCAATGCCGTAGGGATTGAGGTCGTGGTTGGTCGGAACGGTCGACGCGACCGTGGATGTTGGTGGAATGATCGGTTCTCCACCTGCAAGGGAGGCTCCGAACGACAGTACAAGGAGGCCGACGCCATATATGACGCCGCGTAAATGGCGGAGCACGAACCGGGTTGGGAGAAGGCCTTTCGGCACATGGATAAACCGCGTGGGTGATTCCAAGGCAGAGAAGCGACGCGAAGCGTTCATTGAGCACCTCCTTCTTTTTCGCAACACCCCGGCTGCCCAATGCTTCAACGCGAAAAGGCACTCAATATAAGCATTGCAGGCGCCCCATTTATTATCTTAGGTGCCCACTGCGCATCCAATCTTACCTACCTCTGCGCATTGAATTTTGCACAGTGGCGATAGCCTCCTCCGCATAGGGGCGACTTTGAATAATTCTAGTCTATCGGACCTATCTGTTGGGGTCCGGCGTCGATATTGGCGAGGCCGCGCAGAATCGAGTCTTCAGACTTTCCAACCTGTTCAACACACCGCCAGACGATGAGCTGATCCAGCGTGCGCAGGCGGAGCCAACGCCTGCTTTCATGTTTAGCAGGACGCCCGCCCCCGCCCGCAGCATGCGACGTGCCTCGCGCTGCCGGATTGCCGCGCTTCCTGCCATCACGAATGCCTTTAGGTCTGGATGCAACCCGGCGATATCGCCAGTGCGTGCGGGCCGCACGTTCGACGTCAGCGAAAGCCGCGCGACTGCCGCCAATATGCAAGGCGCGAGGAGAAGGCGCCGGCTGCGTTGGGCCGAGGCGTGATCCCTCCCGAAGAACCTGGCGTCATTGAGCCTGCGGGCTCCATCACCGCTGTCCTTTGTTCACGCTGGTTTGGCTGCGTCGCTGTCCCATGCCAGGCTCAACAAGGGCAAGGCGCGCAATGCCCTCGCGCGCTCGGAGCCTTCTTCTATCTTCGCGGTGAGATCCATGCGCACTGCTTCGAACACCAAGAGCGGTACCGCGCCAGCGGCTTCAATCTGGTCACGGCAGCGATCGTTGTGGAATTACGGGCTACCTCGAACGGGCTGTCGAGGCGATGGTTGGCCGCGGCATGTCCAGTTGACACGGCCTTGTTGCCGTCACCGCTCGGCCGAGAGGGGGAGCCGTCGGACGACGGATGGCTTCCAGCGCTCAATGGTGATGTTTTCGGCATATTGCGATGCCTGTACGTCACCCCTTCCGCACACGTGTACACGATATGCGTTGACCGCAGCCATGCTTGCAAATAATAATGCGTCGCATTCTAATATTCATTACAACGTATTACAGGGAAAATGAGCCTAAATCTTCACGCGACGCAGTGCGCCGTTCTTGCCGCATTCGCCTGCCAGCCGATGCTCGTCGGCATCGCCAATTCACAGGAAGCCAGCCGGGCGACCACCGCGCAGAGCCTGCCGGAAGTCACCATCAAGGCCGATGTGAGCCGAGAACTGGGCGAGGGCTACAACCCGCCGACCGCCGTCAGTGCGACCAAGACCGAGGCACCACTGCGCGATACTCCGCAGACCGTGAATGTGGTGACGGCCGACGTCATGCGCGACCAGCACGCCAATTCGATGCAGGACGCGCTGAAGAATGTGCCGGGCGTGTCGTTCTCCACGGGCGACGGGCAGCGCGACCAAGTGTCGATCCGCGGTTTCTCGGCGATCGCCGACCAGTTCGTCGATGGCATTCGCGATGACGCGCTGTACTTCCGTGACCTGTCGAACGTGGACCGGTTGGAGGTCATCAAGGGGCCGGCAGCCGTGCTGTACGGTCGCGGCTCGTCGGGCGGCCTGATCAACCGCGTGACCAAGAAGCCGGGGCTCGACGTGACCGACTTCGCCCTGAGCTACGGCATGTGGGCCGACCGGCGCGCGGAGGCCGACGTGGGCCGCGTGTTTGCCGACGGCGCCGCCGCCTTCCGCGTGACGGGCGCCGTGGAGAAAGCGAACAGCTACCGCTCGCAGCAGTTCCTGGACCGCGCGGCCGTCGCGCCGTCGCTGGAACTGCGTATCGCGCCGCAGACCACCGTGCTGCTGCAGGCCGACTATCTGGAAGACCGCCGGGTGACCGACTTCGGCATCCCGGCGTACAACGGCAGGCCGGTCGACGTACCGGCGTCCCGGTACTACGGCGCGGCCAATGCGCGCGACGCCGACTACTCCCAATCGCGCGTGTACTCGGGCACGGCCACGATCAACCATCGCTTCAACGACAACTGGTCTATCCGCAACGCCACGCGGTATTACCACTACTCGCTCGACCGCAATAACACGCTGACCAACTCGGTCATCGAAGCGACCAAGACGCTGACGATGTCGCACTCCAACGTCTTTCGGGAGGAGCACGGCTGGTTCAATCAGACCGACCTGACGCAGAAGGCGACGATCTTCGGCACCAAGCATGAAATCCTGTACGGCATGGAGGTTGGCCAGCAGAACAAGGACCTGGTGAACTACTCCCGCGCTGTTCCGGGGCGCTTCGACCTGTTCAATCCGGTGCTGCCGACGCTGCCGCGCCTGATCGGTGGCACGCCCGCCACGAGCAACCTGGCCACCGCCAAGACCCTGGCGTTCTATACGCAAGACATGATCGCCTTCACCGAGCAGTGGAAGGCGCTGTTCGGCGTGCGTTACGACAATTTCCAGCAGGACGCGATGCAGCGCCTGGCCGGCCAGCCAAATCTGTCGCGCACCGACAACGCCTGGAGCCCCCGCGCGGGCCTGGTCTGGCAGCCGTCGAAGGCGCAGTCGTACTACGTGTCGTGGAGCCGGTCGTTCCAGCCGTCGGGCGAAACCTTCGCGCTGGCGGCCAACAACGCCGAACTGGCGCCCGAGAAGACCAACAATACGGAGGTCGGCGCCAAATACGACTGGCTCGACGGCAAGGCAAGCACGACGATCTCGGTATTTCGGCTTGAGCGGAACAATATGAAGATCGCGAATGCAACCGGCACGGCGTTGATCCCGGTCGGCGAGCAGCGCACGGACGGCGCGGAACTGAGCGCCGCCGCCGAGCTCGGCAGCGGCTGGCGCGCGCTGGCCGGCTATGCCTACCTGGATGCAGCGGTCACCAGGTCGACGGCCGCCTTCCAGGGCAAGCGCGCGACGCTCACGCCGCGCCATTCCGGCAACTTCTGGCTGACCAAGGCCCTGGGCCATGGCTTCGGCGTTGGCGGCGGCCTGAACATGGTGGGCCCGCGGATGGCCGATCAGGCCAACACGGTCACGCTGCCGGGCTACGTCACGGCGGACATGATGGCCTGGTATCGCCACGGACCGTTCGAGGCGCAACTGAACCTGTACAACCTGTTCAACAAGAGCTACATCGTGTCGGCGCACGGTTCGAACGCGAACCTGAATATGCCGGGTGCGCCGCGCAGTGTGATGGCGACTCTCCGCTATCGCATGTAAGCACCGGGTACGGCCACAGAGGTAAATGGCTTCGGCGGCCGTCGGGTTCCGACTAGGCGCGCCGCGCGATCGGTTCGCTTGCAGCCGCGCCAGCAAAGCATGCAAGGGTAGGCCAGCATCGCTGGCCGCTCCGCAGAGCGGCTATAAATCTTGCATTCCGAACTGACCGATCAGTGCCTGGTAAGCACCGGCGCTGGCCGGTGGCGCAGACTCGGGACGGGGGAGTCCCTTCTATTCGATTCCCCCTTGGCGCATCCATGCCCACTGGTCCGCCCGATCGACTTCAACGGAAACTTGGGAGGCAATTTCCACCTCAAATACATAGAGTGAGATGGAGGTTGTCATGCGCATATTGCTGCACATTGCTTTGACCGCCCTGCTCGTCGGTTGCACGACCCAAGCCGAACGCACCGCTCAGGCGGAACGCCAAGTCGACCAAATGATCAGTGTGTATGGCCCGGCGTGCGAGAAGCTCGGATATAAGGGCAACTCCGACCCATGGAGGGACTGCGTTTTGAGCCTGGATGCCAAGGAAAGCACTGAGCGCTACAGCCGTTACCCAACTTCGACAACTTGCTTCGGGCATCGCGGCTTCTTCCAGTGCACGACGTTCTAGGATTTGCCCCTTGTCCTTGGGATCGAGCCATGGTCACCGCTGGCTTTCGAGGCGGCTAGAGGGCACAGATTGCGATGGCGCAGGCAAATGATCATCGACCCATGCCATTCGGATTACGCGGCGGGTCGCGTGGGTGCGGCGAGAAACCAGCAAGTGGAGAAGTGGATGCGGTATCCGACCGGAGCCGTGGGCTCACTTGCGGCCAGCCACAGAACGACGCCCTGCGGCCAAGTGAACCCAGAACAGCCCGCCAATGGCGACGCCGCAAAGCCAGTGTAGCCACTCGGTCAGACTGCGCAGGCCTTCACCGTTGAAATAGTAGAGGCCATAACCGCTGGCGACCAGCAGTACGATGACGGCTCCAAACAGCCCGCCTGCCAGGCGGTTGTGACGCCGGATCCAAGCGTGACGGATATGCGCCGACCAGATCATTCCAAGCAGAAACATGACGATCAGCGCCGCCGCACCGTGCAACTTCATGCTCCACGCTTGCCACGGTGCCAGCGTCTCGGGCTCAGCCGCCAGAAAGCGCACAAGTAGCCACGTCAAGCCGGTCAGCAACAGCAGCGTGAACGCAGCATACAAGGCCCAAAGCCGCTGTCGACTGATGCGGAAAGTCCAGCGAGGCTGGTGGGAGTGGAGATTGGACATCGGCTCGGATGGGGATTTGCTAGCCGCGTAGTTTGCCATCGCGATAGAGCAGCGTACAGGCGCCATACCGCGCCAGCAGCGGATGCCGCGGCGCGCGGCAGACCAGGACCACCTTGGTCAGGGCATCTGCCAGCATGCACGAAGGTGCCAGCACGGTGGCGCCGGCTGCTGCCGGCAGCTCCAAGGGTTCCCGTCGGCTGAAAATGCGCGGCGCCGCGCCGGGCGGTGGCGCCAGGCCCCCCACACTTGAACTCGCGAGCGCCGCGTTATCGAGTTGCCACATCATGGCGGTGCGTGCCGGCGAACCCGGCTCGCGCAGCGCAACCCGTGCCGGCGCTGCACCGGCATGACGCATGTCGCCGCCCGCGTTGACAAGCGCGTAGTCGAGGCTGAAGCTGCGCAAGGCTTCGATAGCGCAATCCACCGCGTAGCCCTTTGCGATACCACCCAGGTCGAGACGCACTTGCCGATGCTTACGCAGCACCGCGCCTTCGAGGGTCCAGCCGGGGCAGCCGGAGGGCGACTGCGCCGGACTTCGCTCACAATCGAAGGCGCCATCGCTCGCCACCTGCAACTCGGCCGCGACGGCAAGCACGGCAAGCGTGCGCACATCCATCTCGATCGGCCAGCCCACCGGGGCCGCATTGAAACGGCCAATATCGCTGGCTGGTTCGTAACGGCTCATCAGGCGATGTATCTCTTCAATCTGACCGAATGCTGTGCGCACCGCCTCGGCGGCGCCGGCGCCGCGCGCCTGGATCTCAACCAGCGTGCCCAACAAAGGGCGAGCGCGGCGGCATTGCGCAAGATCGGCGACATTGCCCACGATGCGCTCAGCCCTTCGCCAGCGCCATCTGCGCCATCACTGCGATGCGGCGAATACCGTCGGTGATATGGGTGCACGAAAGCGTGGCGCCGCTGATGTTCTGGATATCATCGCCGATGCGCAGCGGGGACTGGGCGGACTTGCCGGTGAACTGGCTACGCCAAGGCTTGTTGCGAACCTCGTAGCCGTGGCTTTCTCGATAGGCCAGGATCTCCACGTCCCGGATCTCGCCAGCCGGGCTCAGCGCAACCGCGTAGTTGATCAGTTCGAACTTTCCGATGACAGCGTCTGCCACCACATAGCCGAGCAGGTTGCTGCCCTGACGTGCCTGCCAGATCCGCCATGCACCCATGCGCGGCGGCCCGCCCGCTCGTTCCGCGAGCTGTTTGAGCTGGTCCGGGTTAAGCGCCACTACCAGCGGCACGAACTCAGTGGCGTCGGCGAACATCACTCTCTGGCTGTCGGCCACGCTCATGTATTCCGCCGCGTGCACTTTGGTCACGACGAATCCCGCAGTGGCCGCCGCGGCGGCACAGACGAGAACGGTAGGAACAGACTGGTAACGCATCGATGCTTCCTTTGTCGCCGGCAAATCGACGCACAGTGAAGGCGCCGGTGTGCCGGGGTAGCGGGTGAACGGTCAGAAATAAACGCCCAGACCCAGGTCAAACCGGCTGAAATCGCGGTTGGTTCGGAAGCGCTGGTAATCGACCTTGAACACCACGTTCGGGTTCAGGTAGAAGTTCAGACCTGCCGTCCAGACCGTATCGTACGGTTTGGGGAACCCCGTTGCCTGCGCCGAGAAGTCCGGGGCGATGCCGTCATACTTGGCGCCCATGTTGTAGCGCTCATAGCGCGCGAACGGCACAGCACGATAGCTGCCGTGCTGCCACAGGCTGTATGCAGCCTGCAGGTACCAGCCGTAGAAGGAGGCTGGCATCGGGTTCGCGGTGCCGGGGAACTGGGCGTTGACCTTGGCGGTATTGCTGATGCTGCCCTGCGCATAGAGCGCGGACAGGTCCCACTTGCCTGGTGTCCAGCGCGCATGGGTCTCCCAGAGGGTCGCACGCTGGCTGCCGGCGCCTGGCGCCGGGTTTGCGTTACCGGTAAACACCGAGCCACCCAGCAGCATCCCGGGCACGCCGCGATAGTTCAGCGACACATACTGCGAGGCGTTCTTCGCATTGGCCAGGGCCATTTCCTGGTGGGTCGCCTGCATTGGCGCCACGCTATTGGTTTGCAGTTCCAGCGCGGAATTGTAGAGTGGGGTCTGTGTCGCGAAATTCCACTTGGCCAGATCGAGCCCGGTGGTCAGGCCCACGTTCCAGTCGAGACCAATATCCGTATTGCCGTGCAGGGCAAAACCGCCTTCACGCCAGGTACTGGGGATGATCAGGGTCTCGACGAAGTTGCGGTAGACGCCATAGTACGCGGTGGGCTCGTGATGCTCGTTGATCAGACCGACCGGCATCAGGAACAGGCCGGCGGTCATGCCGACCTTGGGGGTGAACATGTGGTCGACGTAGAACTGCTCCACCTCGAACTCGCCGGGATCGGACGAAGAGGCAATTGCGTGCTCGACCTCGAACTCGGAGGCAAAGCGGGTCTTCTCGTCGAAGCGGTAGCCGAAGCCGAACACGGCACGCCCGATATCGGCGCGGGTATCGTTGGTGTTGCGGGTCGGACGCGAATAGTTGATCTCGCCGTAGCCGAACACGCTCAGGTTATCCAGCGGCGACGGCTTGGCGGCGACCTGCTGCAGGCTTTCCTGCGAGGCCTGCAGCTGCGCAACCTGGGCGGTCTGGTCGGCTTGCTGCCTGGCCTGCGTCTGCTGCTGCGTCGCCAGCGCCGTGTTCTGCGCCTTCATGGCCTTGAGTTCGGCCTTGAGGGCGTCGAGCTGGCTGGCCATGTCGTCAATCCTGCGCTCGAGCTGTTGCACCACCACCGGGCTGGCATTGCCCGGTGCGGCAAGCGCAGGCGTCCCCACCGCGGCGAGCACCGCCGCGGCAATCATGGTTCGTTTCATCTCTCTCCTTCCTGTTTAGTTGCTTTGCGTGGCAAGCGCAGCCGCTCCGGCGCGCGTAGCGGCCACACTGGCCGCGGTGGACTGGCATTGCGCCGGTACTTGGCAGGCCGCCGGATTGGTGACATCGAACCCGTCGGTCAGGGCGCACAGGAAACGCGCCAGATCGGCGATCTCGCTATTGGTCAGAGTCGGGGCCAGGCGGGGGATGTAGGGCACTTCGGCCACGTTGATATGGCCGACATAAGCCGTGGGCAGGTCGTTGCAAGGGATGCCGGGGGTGCCGTCAGCCTTGAGGTACCAGCGCGTGGAATCGGTATCGCGCGTGATGTACCACGTCACGGCTTCCTCAAGCGTCTCGAACACGCCATTGTGGAAATACGGTGCGGTCAGCGCGATCTCGCGCAGGGCCGGCACCTTGAATGGGCCGCACAAACGCGTGCGGATCGGGACCGCAGTGAACTCAGCCAGGTAGGGGTGCGTCAGCAATCGCGCGAGCACTTCGTCCGCCGAGGCATTGGCCATCTCGAAAAGCGTGGTGAACGGCAACTCGGCCTGATCGGCCAGCGAGGCCGCGCGGCCATCGCGGAAGAAGCCGTCCACCGCCTTGCCACTAGGCTGGAAGCTACACGTGGCCGTCGCGGCCCAGCTGGCCAATCCACGCCCACGTCTCCTCCCCTGATGCCGTTGCGCGCGGCTGGCTCTTGTTGTCATATCCCTGGTGCGCGTCGCGCGCGATTTCTTATGGTCGGTACATCTGCATTCGCATCGAAAGACGAATACAAATAATTTGCATTCCGGATTATAGAGAGACGACCAGCAAGTTCACAGCCCACTTCGCCCGAAAGTTTAGCCAGGAGAGAAAGTGTTGCTCGGATGCAAATATTGACCGAAAAAGAGATCTATTTAACGCTTGAAGGCGAAAGTTGTCAGTAGATTGAAACATCCCATAAGACGTTAAATGTTTTTATTTAATGACAAGCAATATTGATGTCATATGTATTCTGCAGCGGCAACGCTATGGGTCGGCAATAGGTGCATGCGCTCCTGATACACCTGCTTACACGATTGGCGCCCTTCCATCGGCCAAGGCGTCAACGCTGCAGCATGCGCATCGTTACAGACGGTAACCCGTCTTTAATTCTGCGAATACGCAACTGAACAATGGCGGCATAGAGTACTTGCAGAATCATCAGGAGCAGCATCATGCGAAAGATCTTGGCAATTGGCCTGCTGGCTGGCGCCGCCGGCCTTATCTCAGGCGTCGCCGAGGCACGAGTCGACGTAGGAATTGGCATCGGCCTGCCTTGGCCGGCCGTGGTTGCGCCTCCCCCGCCCGTTTACTATGAGCCGGCGCCCGTTTATGTCGCCCCCCAGCCGGTCGTGGTTGCGCCCGGCTACTACGACGATTGGCAAGCCCGTGCATGGCGCGAACAGCAATGGCGTGAAAGACGCTGGAGAGAACGCGAATGGCGCGAGCGACACCGCGATTGGCATCGTTGGCACGACGACGATGACTGAACTTGATCGTTGACTGCAGGCATTGACGATTCGGCTCGCGGGCTCGGATGCATTTCACGACATTTTTCTAACAGTGCCGGGAGCGCTTTCGCAAGGTCCGCAATCATCGGAGTGATACACACGCCATTGCGTTTCTTAATCTTCTTGGCACACCGCATCCGCACAGCCCGCATGATTCTTGCATGAAGGCCCTCACACCGTAGCTACCCACCCGAAGAGCCGGTGACCCAATAGGCCACCAGCCAGTAAAAAAAGGGCTGCGACGCCGAGATTCGAGATAAGGACCATAAGCGTAGCATCCAACGGGTGGAGGAGTGAAAGGGCAGTCGCTGCCATGGCGGCGATCGACAGGCTGGCCACCATTGCGATCGACGCTGGCGCCAACCGCGCCACATAGCGCAGCATGATCAGCAACGCTAGCGACAGCGGTATGCTTACCATTGCCAATGTCGCAAAGCAGCGTGCTGTCTCGCCAAGGTTCAGACCATCCGGGCCGATGCTTATCCAGCCAGTCAGGCAGCCGTAGCCGATTGTGGAGATCCAGACGAGCATTGCCGGTGCCGGCAATAGCAGCCATCGCCGAGACCGGCCCGGGATGCTGGCAAGGAATACCGCTACCGCTGCCATCGCGCCCGTCGCCAATGCACTGGCAATGCTGATCACAAACGCGGGCTGATGAAGCTTGAGCGCCAAATCCGACCGCACGCCATGACCAACGGCGACAAGCGCGAGCACCAACACAGCAAACAGCAGCCAGCACGCTGCGCGCACGACAGGTGAGCGAAGCCGTCGTATGGGCGGTGCATTTTCAACGAGAGAGTCGATCAAGTCGGCGGTCGGAATCATCTTTCGCTACCTCGCGGGGCCTATCAATCTACGCAGCGTTTTCAAAGCCCTGTGGACGGCCACTTTCAACGCCGCGACCGACATACCGCTAGCTGCCGACGCCTCCTTCAGGGACATCTCCTCAAGCTTCAGCATGCGAAGCGCATCGCGCTGTCCGGCCGGCAGCTGTTGAACGGCCTCGCGTACGGTACGCGCATCCACCGCTTCTTCCTGCAGGTTCGCGGCTGGATCCATAAAGGTTTCGTTCTCGGATTCAAACGGCGTTTCGTGAATCCCCGTGCGCCCTCTCCTGCGTAGTCCGTCGACGATGCGCCGGTTGGCAATGGCGACTAGCCAGGGGCCGAACGGGCGGCTAGGGTCATAGGTATGGCGTACCGAATGCACCGTTAGCAGGATGTCCTGTACTGCGTCCTCGATGTCGCTCCGGTTGTGCATCTGGCGCGCGGCGAGCGCCCGCAGGTAGGGCGTGATGTCCTCCAGAAGACGGCGGTAGGCGCCGCGGTCGCCACCTTGTGCCCGCTCCATTTCCATAGACCAATCGGGCGTCCCGTCGGGGCGAGTTGCCGGCAGCTCCGGCTGGCGATCAGGCGCAAGCGAGTCCGCAGCCTCCTTCACGAGGCTGTGGAGAGCGCCACGACGATCCGGATGTTGGGGCATGTTCGGATTTTGCTTCGAAGATGAAATTCTGTCGCGCAAAAAATATTCATACCGCAGGTAACCTTTTACCTTGCCACGCCGAATCTCTTCACACGACCCCAATCCCCGGGGCCGCAAAAGCGTGCGGAGGATGCAAGATGAACAAGCATGTATTGGCCGCCTCGTCCCTGTCGACAGCGATTGGCCTGGCGCTCGCCATGCAGGCCGCGCCAGCTCAGGCACAGGCCATGAAGGACATGAGCGGTATGCCGCAGATCGTCAAGGACAACATGGCCAGGATGGAGAAGGGCAAGCTCGAAAAGTGCTATGGGATCAACGCCGTGGCCAAGAACGATTGCGCCGAAGGAGCCCATTCCTGTGCCGGGCAATCCACCCAAGCTCGCGATTCGAGATCTTTCGTGCTGTTGCCAGCAGGAGACTGCACCAAGATTCAAGGCGGCAAGCTGAAGGCCACATAAGCGAGTGCCTGCAGATGCGTACGTCAATTGCGGCAAAGCAAGGCGCATTCGGTCTGATTCCGGCCAGCGCGGGAGTCGGACTGCGCTTCCGGCACCATCAAGAGGTCCTCGGAGAACGGCCTGGCGTCGCCTGGTTCGAAGTACATAGCGAGAACTACATGGGCGGAGGCACGGCGGCGCGCTACCTGGACGCGATTCGCCGGGACTACCCCATCTCGCTGCATGGGGTCGGCCTGTCCCTGGGCAGTGCCGAGGGGCTAGTTCCGGCCCATCTTGCGCGAATACGGAATGTCGTCGAGCGGATCGAGCCCGGACTGGTGTCGGAGCACCTGTCATGGAGCGTCGCCGGCGGGACGTATCTTGGCGACCTGTTGCCCCTGCCCATGACCGAAGAGGCGCTGGACATCGTATGCCGCCACGTCGATCAGGTCCAGACCCACCTGAGGCGGCGCATCCTGGTTGAGAATCCCTCGACCTACCTTCGTTTTCGTCACTCCACCATTCCGGAGTGGGAGTTTCTCTCCGCGGTCGCGCGCCGCACTGGCTGCGGCATTCTGTGCGACGTCAATAACGTCTATGTCAGTGCAAGCAATCATGGCTGGGATGCCTCAGCTTACATTGCAGCGCTGCCGCCGGAGGTGGTCGGCGAGATCCATCTTGCCGGTCACAGCGTCAGGCAAATCGAGCAGGGGCCAACGATCCTCATCGACGACCATGGCTCGCGTGTTGCACCGGAAGTCTGGAAGCTCTATCGCGCAGCCCTCAAGCGGTTCGGACCGATTCCCACGCTGATCGAATGGGACACCAATGTGCCGGCGCTCGATGTCCTGATGAGTGAGGCTGCTATTGCCGAAACAGCTCTGGAGCACCAACGCCATGACGCAGACCGCCCCTACTCTGCTTGAGCTCCAGCGCGCATTCGGCCAGAGCCTGCTACGCGGCGCCGATAATGGCGTGACGGCCTACGTAGTCGCGGGTGGCCTGGCACCGCAAGCGCGGCTGAACATCTACCGTAACACCGCCATCAGCGTGCTATCCACGGCACTGCGCCTCTCCTACCCGGCTGTCCAGGCGCTCGTCGGCGAGGAATTCTTCGAGGGAGCCGCCAGGCTCTTCCTGGAAGCTTCTCCACCGCAGAGCGCGTGGCTGGATGAATACGGCTCGACATTCCCGGACTTCCTGGAGCAACTGCCGCGAGCCGCGACACTTTCCTATCTGCCAGATACTGCCCGGCTCGAATGGACCATTAACACCGTGCAGCATGCCCCTGAGGCCACACCCCTTGCATTGGCGCAACTCACGTGCCTCACGGACGCCGAGATGGGGCGCACGTGTTTCGAGAGGCATCCCGCGGCACAACTGATGCGATCCGAGTACCCGGTGGACGCTATCTGGTGCGCGGTGCTGGCCCACGACGATGACGCTCTAGAGGCAATCGACATTGCCGGCGATCCGGTCTGCTTGCTTATCCGCCATACGGAGTCCGGCATCGCTATCGACCGGCTCCACGGCTGCCAATGGCGCATCGCGGCATCTCTTTTCGCGGGGCGGCCGCTCCATGCTTGCCTCGACGAGACAACGCCGGCAGAGATACACAGTTTGCTCGCCACGCTTCTGGCCGGCGGATGCTTCACGCGCTTCAGCATCGCTGCCCAGACCTTCGATCAATGCACCCGGGACGTTTCGTCATGACAAATCCAGCACCGTCCGCTCACACCCGCACGACCGCGGTCCAGCGCGCGCTGCACGCGGTCGCGTGCCTTGAGCGTATTCCGTACTCAGTCCTTGCGATCCCGCTGCGACTCGCGGTGGCCACAGTCTTTTGGAGCTCGGCGATGAGCAAGCTGGCTAACTGGGATACCGCCCTCGAGCTGTTCAGGGAGGAGTACCGGGTACCTCTGTTGCCGCCCGAACTGGCCGCTTATCTGGCGGTATCAATTGAGTTGACGACGCCCGTGCTACTTGTTCTCGGGTTGGCCGCACGGCCCGTAGCGCTGGTGTTGCTCGGCATGACTGCGGTCATCGAGGTGTTTGTCTATCCACAGGCCTGGCCCACGCACATTCAGTGGGCGGCGATGCTGCTGGTACTGCTGAGCCGAGGCGCGGGCGACTGGTCCGTGGACCGGTGGTTGTGGACGCGCTTCGGCCGCTAGCCTGACAAGTATGCTCGCAGCCTGAACGAGGCAGACAAAGCCCGCGCGCGAATCGCATCCCTCTGGCTCTGTCCGGAGCGGCTGAGAACGGTGTCCGTTCACGCGTGTCTTGCCGCCCGTAACGGCGCCGGTTGCGGCCTGCGTGGCCTTGGCACGTGATGTCCTTGCCGGACATCGGCGACAAGCGGAAACGGGGATGGCAAGTCATTGGACTCAAGCGCGGCACTATCCAAAACGATGTGCCCCCTCCCCCAACCTGCCGCAGGCGCAGGCTACCCGTTCTGGCTTTCCGGGTCCTTGATTTCTTGACGCCGGATCGTCCCCGCACTGACCGGGACATGGCCACACTCTTCGCCGCTGCGTTAGCGTCCGGCTTGGGCCAGTATTGTTTCGATTTGCCGATCCTTTTCTTCCCACAGTTGGGTGAGCCAGCGATGAAACTCGGCGCGGAACGCGGCATCTCCGTCGTAGTCACCTCTACAGAGATTGGACGGGATCGGCAGTTCGCGAGTACGCACGACGACGCGCCCGGATCGGCCGCAGGCCAGTTGCCAGAAACTTGGAGTGCCGTCGGGATAGACGATGCTGACGTCCAGCAGCGCACTGAACCGCGGGCCCATCGTGTTGAGCGCCAGCGCCAGTACGCCGGCCTTCGGCTTGAGCAGGTGCCGGTAGGGCGAAGACTGGGTCTGGTGCTTGGCCGGGGTAAAGCGCGTGCCCTCGGCGAAGTTCATTACGCTGGTCGGCACCAGGGCGAACTTGGCGCAGGCACGCCGCGTGGTCTCGCGGTCTTGCGCGCGCAATGCCGGACGCTTGCGCAGCGCCGCCTTGGAATGCCTGCGCATGAACGGAAAATCCAGCGCCCACCATGCCAGGCCGATCACCGGCACATAGACCAACTGCTGTTTCAGGAAGAATTTCAACAGCGGGATGCGTCGGTTCAAGACGCGCTGGAGCACAAAGATATCGACCCAGGAGCGATGGTTGCAATTCACCAGATACCAGCCAGCATAGCGCAGTTCGTCCACACCTTCCACATCCCAGGGTCCGTGTAGCAGCAGGCCGATCCAGGCATCGTTGCAAGTGATCCAGGCAGTGGCGAGGCCGTTGAGGACCGGGTCAATGCGTCGCCGCACCGCGGGAAACGGCAATAGTAACTTCAACACCGCGAGAACGAAAAGCGGTGCGCACCAGAACATTGTGTTCAGCGCCAGCAACGAAAAACTGAGCAGGCCGAGTGCAAAAGCAGGCAACGCACGCATCAGTCGTGCTCCTCGATCAGTGTGGGATGGAAGGATGGCCGCCCTGGTTTGGGCGGGGCGGAAAGAGTGGACTGCCACGACCGGAAAGGCGTCAGGTCGGCCATGGATTGCGAGTACCGCCGAAATCCATGGAGAGCGCAGTGCTTGGCGCCATGGAGCCAGGCCGTTGCTCGATGCGTGTGCCTGCTTGCCGGCATGTCAGGCGCGCAGGCGGTCGGCCATGCCGGCCGATAGCCAAGGGGGCCGATGAGAGTCCACGATTGCCGCATCAACATCCGTCATCGTTGCGAGTAGCCGACGCCCTGCCCCCGCGCCGGACACCATGATGGCCGCGCCTAGTCCGCTGACGCGTTCGGCGCTGCTGGCCACCAGGGTGACGCCGTGCGGGCCATGGCTTGGCAGTCCGGTCTTCGGGTCAAGGATGTGGTGATAGCGCCGGCCCTCGCGGATAAAGCAACGCTCATAGTCACCCGACGATGCCACGACGCCGTTGCTTAGCGCGACCACACCGACTAGCCGCTCCGGTGCACGCGGATCGCGCAGGCCGACTCGCCAGTCGCGGCCCTGCAATTGACCGGTGACAAGCACGTCACCTCCGCCATTGATCATCGCGTCGTGCAGGCCCTGGCGATGCAGCACCTGCAGGCCGGCTTGCAATATCGGCAGCTTGGCGATCCCGCCCAAGTCCAGTTTCATGCCGGGCCGGCGTAGATAGGCAGTGCTATCCGCTTCATTGATCACGACGTCGCGGTAGTTCACCAGATGGCGTTCGCCGGCCAGTTCGTCACGGCTGGGGATCACTGCCTGCGTTTGATCGAAATTCCAGCCGGAGAATGCCCCGACCGTAATGTCAAAGGCCCCTTGGCTGCGCGCGGATACCTGGGCCGCCAGCTTCAGCACTGCCAGCAATTCAGGTGCGACCCGCACCGGATTGCGTCCGGCAGCCCGCTGCAATGCGCTGACCTGGCTGTCAGCCCGGTAGCGGCTCATGAGTTGTTCGAGCCGGGCCATCTCGGCAAAGGCCGCAGCGATGGTGGGCTCGGTTGCCCTGGATCCGTGGCCCTGGACCACGATATCGACTCGAGTGCCCAGCAGCGTGCGCGAAGCGCGTT
The DNA here is from genome assembly GCF_029335485.1 of Cupriavidus basilensis. GTDB lineage: Bacteria > Pseudomonadota > Gammaproteobacteria > Burkholderiales > Burkholderiaceae > Cupriavidus > Cupriavidus basilensis_E. The sequence continues at coordinate 29,977 of NZ_JARJLM010000036.1, read as the reverse complement.
GCACGCGCGGGTCAGCCAGCGCCGGCCGCAGGAACATCCCGGTAACCAGCAAAGGTATGCCTGCCAGGTAGCGGCGACGGCCAGGATTGCGAGGATGTTCGGTTCGCATGGCAAAGACCTCAGCGTGCCTGTGCTGTCATGTAGTCCACTGCCGCCTTGACCGCGTCATCGGCCAGGGAGGTGCTGCCGCCGCGTGCCGGCATCATGCCTGTGTTGCCACTGAATCCTTCCAGTGCGTGCTTGTAGAGCGTTTCATTGCCCTGGGCCATACGTGGCCCCCAGTCAGCCTTGTCTCCCACCTTGGGCGCACCAGCCACGCCGGGGACATGGCACATTGAGCAGACCTTGCCGAAGGTGCTCTTGCCAAGTGTGTTCTCTGGGGTGGCCGGCGGAGACGCGGCGGTCAGCCCAACGCTCTGCGCGGGTGTGGGTGCGGCGGCCTCGGCCTGTGCCGAGGCGGCGTCTTTCTTCTGTCCGCAAGCAAGCAGGACAGCAGTACAGGCCAGCATCAGGCATAGATTTCTCTTGAGCATGGCGATCTCCTTGAATGAGTTGAAAGCGCTCTGGAAACGAGCACGCCATGCATTCTGTCTTCTTGGTTTCGAAAAAGAAGCATTAAAAATACTCATTTTAAGAATGCCTGACCCAGATCAAGTGCCTTCCCGGCTACTGCTCCGAAGATGCTACCTGCCAACGGGAGCGATGCGCGACATGTGAATCGGCACCGTTGCCCGGCCTCTATTAAAGTTGGTTTAAGGACTGATGATGACCAAGGATAAGACACAGCGGAATGACGTTCCCAGCGCGCCCGGGCGGCGGCGCTTCATTAACACAACAGCGCTGGCCGGGCTGGCATCCGTGGTGGCCTGTACGGACAAGAGCGCTTCGTCCGTGCCCGCCGCCGCAGCCGCCGGTGCGGCGCCTGCTGGCGAGCACGTTATTGCCGGCCTGCATCCGAAACCGGGCGAGCTCGATACCTACTACGGTATCTGGAGCGGTGGACATGCCGGTGACGTGCGCATACTGGGCATGCCTTCAGGGCGCGAAATTCATCGTGTGCCGTGCTTCGTGCCGGATGCGCTGGTCGGCTGGGGCATCACCAATGAGTCGAAGAAGGTGATGGGCACCAAGCCCGACGGCAGCTTGAAATACACGGTTGGCGATACGCACCACGTCCACGCTTCTTACAAGGACGGCAACTATGACGGCCGCTATGCGTGGGTCAACGACAAGATCAATGCACGTCTTGCCCGTATCCGGCTCGACTATTTTGTCTGTGACAAGATCACCGATTTGCCTAACGTGCAGGGCTTCCACGGCATCTTCCCTGACAAGCGGGATCCGGTGGACGAGAAGATCAACTACACCAGCCGCGTGTTCTGCGGCGGCGAGTTTGGCATTCCGCTACCGAACAACGTCGGCACCGAAGATCACAGCAAGTACCGTTCCCTGTTCACTTGCGTGGATGCCGAAAGCATGGACGTGCGATGGCAGGTGCTGATCGACGGCAATTGCGACCTGGTGGCGACGTCCTACGACGGCAAGCTTGCGGCGACCAACCAGTACAACACGGAAATGGGTGTTCACTACGAGGACATGATGTCCGCCGAGCGCGACGCCTGCCTGTTCTTCAACGTGGCGCGGATTGAAGCCGCGATCAAGGCCGGCAGGTTCAAGACCATCGGCGACTCCAAGGTCCCGGTCGTGGACGGCACGCACGCTGCCAACCAGGACCCGAAGACGGCACTGACTGCCTATGTATCGGTGCCGAAGAACCCGCATGGCGTCAACGCCAGTCCTGACCAGAAGTACTTCATCTGCGCGGGCAAGCTGTCGCCCACCGTCACGGTGATCGAGCTGTCCAGGATCCTCGACTGGTTCGACGGCAAGCTCGCAGCGCTGGATGACGCGATCGTGGCGGAAGTCGAGGTGGGTCTGGGGCCGCTGCATACCGCCTTCGACGGCCGCGGCAACGCCTACACCACCTTGTTCCTGGATAGCCAGATCGTGAAATGGAACATCGATAAGGCGATCCAGTTCCACAAGGGAGACAAGAACGCCAAGTACGTACTGGACCGGCTGGACGTGCACTACCAGCCGGGCCACTTGAGTGCCTCGCAGTCCGAAACCGTGGCGGCCGATGGCAAGTTCCTGGGCGTTGGTTGCAAGTTCTCGAAGGACCGCTTTCTGCCGGTGGGTCCGCTGCATCCGGAGAACGAGCAGTTCATCGATATCTCCGGCGACAAGATGATGTTGGTGGAAGACCACCCGATTCGCAGCGAGCCGCACGACTTCATCATCTTCAAGCGCGATTTACTACGTCCGAAGCAGGTCTACTCTCTGGACGACTTCCCCTTGGCCATCAAGGACGCCAAGCAGTCCGGCGTGTTCCGTAACGGCAAGAAGGTAACGGTCAAGCTCACTTCGCAAGCCCCCGCTTACAGCCTGCGCGAGTTCAAGCTGAAGAAAGGCGACGAGGTTACGCTGATCCTGACCAACTTGGACAAGATCGAAGATCTGACGCATGGTTTCGCCATCCCCAAGTACAACGTCAACTTCATCGTGAACCCGCAGGAAACAGCATCCGTGACCTTCGTGGCTGACAAGCCTGGCGTGTTCTGGTGCTACTGCACGCACTTCTGCCATGCACTGCACCTGGAAATGCGTAGCCGCATGATTGTCGAGGCCTGAGCCCTAGCTTGATCGCACGCGTGCGCCAATCGCGTACGCGCGCTCTTATGGATGGGAAGATGCAATTCGGAAGCCAACGGTTCGCGGTCTGGGTGGCTGCGTTCCTTTTATTCCTGGCGTTGGGCATGCACCCGGCGATGTCGAGTACCGGCGCCTATGAAGCCGCGCTGCCGGCCGATCTCGCCGACGCCAAGGCGCTGTGCGCGCTCGTGCCTTGCGCGGATGTGTTTCCCGGTGCCAAGCGTTTCTCTGAGCGCATGGGGCAGCCGCCCTATGTCGAAGCCTACGGAGCGTCCGAGGACGGCAAGAAGACGCTGCTTGGCTACGTGATGCTGTCCACCGACATCACCGATACGCCGGGCTACTCGGGCAAGCCGGTTGTCACCTTGATCGGCATGGACAGGCAGGGCCGCTTTACCGGCATCAAAGTGCTCAAGCATTCCGAGCCGATTCTGTTGTTGGGGATTCCTGAATCCGCGCTATTGAATTTCAACAAGCAGTATCTTGGCAAATCGGTGGCGGACAAGATCGAAGTCGGCCAGTCGCGTCCGGACGAAGGTGTGCTGGGCGTGGACGCGATCTCGGGTGCCACCGTGACCGTGATCGCGCAGAACCAGGTATTGACGGCTGCCACGGCCGCAGTGGCGCGTCAGGTCGGCATCCTGGCGCCGACGCGGCGTGATCCTGCGCGATTTGCCGTGAAGGGGCAGCGCTTGAGCTGGGCTGAATTGGTCAGGCAAGGCAGTATCCAGCATCTGTTGGTGCGGCCTGAACAGCTGGGGCTGGAGCGCGCCGCCGAACCCTTCATCGAGCTCTGGTTCGGCGACCTCAATCACCCCGACCTGGCTACAAACCTGCTTGGCGAACTGGGGTGGCAAAACCTGCGCGCCCAGCTAAAGGAGGGCGAGCACGCAATCTTCGTGGTCCGCACGGCTGGAACGGAATCATTCAAGGGCTCGGGTTTCGTGCGCGGCGGTATCTATGACCGGGTGCAGATCAAGCAGGGCTCCGACTCCTTCACTTTCCGTGACCTTGACTACCTGAACCTCTACGGCTTGACCGCCGCCGGCGCGCCGGCTTACACCGAGTCGGCCATCTTCGTGATCCGCTCACCGGCATTTTCGGCGGCGTATCCGTGGAAGCTGTCTTTGCTTGGCAATCGAGTCGACCGCGCCACCGGTACGCGCAGCTTTGTCAGCTTCGATGCGCCATACTGGCTGCCCGATGCCCTGTTGCAAGGCGGCCGTCCGCAGGTCGAGGAAGCCGTCGCACCATGGCAGCGGGTATGGCGCACGCGCGCGCCGCAGATTGCACTGTTTGTTGCGCTGTTGCTTGCGGTGACTGTGGCCTATGCGCTGCGCGAGCGTCTGACCCGCCGCGCCACGCACAAGAACAAATGGCCGGTCAACGTATTCAAGTACAGCGCGTGGGGCCTGAGCATCGGTTTCGTCGGTTTTGGCGCGATGGCCCAGCCGTCGATCACCCAGGTGCTGACGTGGTTCCACTCGTTGCTGTTCCAGTGGACCTGGTCCCTGTTCCTCACCGACCCTTTCATCTTCTGCTTCTGGATCTTCATCATCCTCACCGTGTTCCTGTTCGGACGTGGCCTGTTCTGCGGCTGGCTCTGTCCGTTCGGCTCGCTTTCGGAGGCGATCTACAAGGTTGGCGGGTGGATTGGCTTCAGGCGCTGGCAACGCCACCTGCCGCGCGCATGGCATGATCGGCTGAAGTGGCTCAAGTACGGCATCTTCTTCGGTCTGCTGGCGGTCTCCGTATTCTCGATGGGCCTGGCAGAGAAGCTGGCCGAAGTCGAGCCGTTCAAGACCACCTTCCTGGTCGGCATCGGCCACCGCGCCTGGCCCTATGGCTTGTTTGTCTGCACCTTGCTGGGCCTGTCGCTATTTGTCGAACGCCCCTATTGCAAATACATCTGTCCGCTTGGCGCGGCGCTCGCCATGCCCAGCACGTTCCGCTGGTTTGGCCTGCGCCGCAAGCAGGATTGCAACACTTGCAAGGCGTGCGCGGTGGGCTGCGGTTCGCTGGCGATCGATGCCAACGGCCGCATCGACCATCGTGAATGCCTGCACTGCCTGGATTGCATGGTGCTCTATACCGACGTGAAGGGCTGCCCGCCGCTGGCGAAGGAGCGCAAGCGCCGTGAGCGTGCCGGCCTGGAGATCACGCCCATCGGCCGCGACGGCTATTTCATCCCGATCCAGCCTGTGCCCATGAACTCGCGCGTCGCGCAGGGCCCTGACCCGCGCATGCCGACCGATCCGGTATCGTCGCCGCACCAGGCTGGCGTGCGTGGCTGGCGCCGGCTGGTGCCTGGGTTGCTCGACCACTTCTGGCCCTGGAGCCGCGAGGGCTGGACCTCGGCACGCGCATTGCAGGTGGCCGGCATTTCGCTGGCGCTTGCGGTAAGCCTGGCCTGGGTACTGGCCGCCATGGGCCGGCTGTCGTCGGGTGCCATCATCGGCTGGTGGTTCGGGTGGAGCGTCTATGAGGTGCTGATCCGGCTGTCGGGACGCCGCTATGTCAAGAACGGTCCCTGGTGGCAGGATCGCTACCGTCACGCAAGCCTGATGGACATGCTCAGCTATGTGGGTTTCAAGAATCTGCTGATCGGCGCGGCGCTGTTCCTGACGTTGAAGGCCATGGGCCTATTGATCGCATGAAGTGTGTTCTGATACCGCTCCTGCTGGCTGGTGCACTGGCCTCTGCCCAGGCAGCTACATTGCCTGTCAGGCCCGGTCAGTCACTTCAGGCGGCGATCGATGCCGCTCGCGCTGGCGATGTACTGGAAATCGAACGCGGCATCTATGTCGGAAATTTCACCGTCGGCAAGGCGCTGACCTTGCGCGGGCTCGACCGGCCCACGCTCAGCGGCGGCCAGCATGGCGATACCGTGCGTGTGACTGCCCCCGATGTTGTCATCGAGAATCTGATCGTGCGCGACTCCGGCGACAGCTTGAAGGATCAGAACGCCGGCATCTATATCTGGCCCGGCGCGCACCGCGCCGTGGTGCGGCATTGCGACCTCACATACAACCTGTTTGGCTTGTGGATCGAGAAGGCTGACAACGTTCGCATCGAAGACAACACCATCACCGGCAAGCGCGACTACAACTCCGCGCAGCGCGGCAACGGCGTGGAGCTCTACAACACCCAGGGGGCCCGCATCATCGGCAACAACATCAGCTTTGTGCGCGATGCGCTCTACGTCGATGTCTCGCACCACGCGGTCTTCAGGAGCAACCGCCTGCACCACAGCCGCTATGGTACGCACTACATGAACTCCTACTACAACCTATGGGAGGACAACGACAGCCATGACAACCGCGGTGGCCTGGCGCTGATGGAGGTGCGCGACCAGATCGTGCGCAATAACCGCACCTGGGGCAATTCCGACCACGGCATCATGCTCCGCACGCTGCAGGACTCGCGCGTGGAGAACAATATTGTTGCGGGCAACAACCGCGGATTCTTCATCTATGACGTCGAATACACGACGCTGCGCGGCAACCTGGTCATCGACAACCGCGTCGGCGTGCATCTCTCGGCCGGCTCCACCCGCAACGTCGTACAGGGCAACGATTTCATCGCCAACCGCGAGCAGGTGCGCTACGTCGGCGCGCGTGACGAGGCCTGGGGCGGCCGCAACGCCGCCGAGCGCGCCTCGGGCAACTACTGGAGCAACTATCTCGGCTGGGACCGCGACGGCGACGGCATCGGCGACCTGCCCTATGAAGCAAACGACATGGTGGACCGGCTGAGCTGGCGCCACCCGAGCCTGCAGCTGCTGCTGGCCAGCCCGGCAATACAGGCGCTGCGCTTCGTGAGCCGGCAATTCCCGGTGCTGCGCGTGCCCAGCATTGTCGATGCCTATCCGCGCATGCGGCCGGCCAACAAGAACTGGAGTAATTGGCGTGACAAGCAACATCCCGGCCATTGACGCCGCCATCGAACTGCGCGGTGTCAGCAAGCACTATGGCGCTGTCCATGCCGTCGACGGCGTGGACCTGCATGTGGGTGCCGGCGAGCTGTTTGGCCTGATCGGCCACAACGGCGCAGGCAAGAGCACCTTGTTCAAGATGATGCTTGGACTGATTCCGGCCAGCGCCGGCGAGATTCGCGTGGCGGGCGCTTCGGTGCGCGGGCGCGCTTTCCGCGCCGCGCGCCGCATGGTTGGCTACCTGCCTGAGAACCTGGTGCTGTACGACAACCTCAACGGACTGGAGACGCTGCGTTTCTTCGCCAGGCTCAAGGGCGCAGAGCCGGCGAGCTGTGGGTCGCTGCTGGCGCGGGTGGGCCTCGCGGATGCGGCGGCCAAGCCGGTGCGCGAGTATTCAAAGGGCATGCGCCAGCGCCTCGGCTTTGCCCAGTCGCTGCTAGGTGCACCGCGCGTGCTCTTCCTGGACGAACCCAGCAACGGCCTGGATCCGGCGGCCATCCGCACGTTCTACGCCGTCCTGGAGGAATTGCGCGGGCAAGGCGTCACGATTCTGATCACGTCCCACATCCTGGCCGAGTTGCAGCAGCGCATCGACCGCCTCGCCATCATGGCCGGCGGGCGTATCCAGGCGATCGGCAGTGTAGCGGCGCTGCGCGAGCAAGTAGACCTGCCCTTGACCCTGGCGCTACGCGTCGAGCCCGGCGCGCGGGCTGAACTCCGGCAGCGGCTTGCGTCCCTGCGAACCCTGGGTGCGCAGGTCGAAGACGGGATGCAGGCGCAAACGCTGACCCTGCGTTGCCCACGCCCGCTGAAGATGGCTGCTTTGGCCGCGCTGCAGCCATTGGGGGGCCGCCTGCTGGATCTGCAGATCCACGAGCCCTCCCTGGAAGACGTCTTCTTCGGGCTGGGGAGCTGAGCATGATGCCTATCGAATGGCGGCAGATCGCCACGCTTGCGGCCAAGGAGTTCCGCGACCGCATGCGCAACCGCTGGGTGCTGGCGGTGGCCCTGGTGTTCACCGTGTTCTCGCTGGTGATCAGCTACTTTGGCGGTGCCGAGCAGGGCACGCTGGGGCCGCGCTCCATCGAGTTCGTGATCACCAGCCTGGTCAGCCTGGTGATCTACCTGATTCCGTTGATCGCTTTGCTGCTGGGTTTCGATGCGATCGTCGGCGAGCGCGAGCGCGGCTCGCTCGAGCTGCTGCTGGCCCTGCCGCTGACCCGGCTGGAACTGTTGCTGGGCAAATATCTGGGCCTGGCGGCAGCGCTCACGCTCTCTACGCTGGCCGGCTTTGCGCTGATGGCCGTGCTGCTTTACCGGCAATTCGGCTGGCCCGGGCTCTACCAGTACCTGGGCTTCATGCTCAGCTCGACCTTGCTGGGTCTGGCGTTCCTGAGTCTCGCCATGCTGGTTTCGGTGGTGAGCCGGGAACGCACGCGCGCCTCGGGCTTGTCCATTGCGCTGTGGTTCGGCTTCGTGCTGGTGTTCGATCTGCTGCTGCTGGGCCTGCTGGTTGCCGGCGGGGGCGAGTTCGGCGGCGACGTGCTGGGCTATCTGCTGCTGCTCAACCCGACCGATGTGTTCCGTATCCTTAACGTCTTTTCCCTGGATCAGCTGCGCGGCCTTCCCGGCCTCGCCAGCATCATGCCGCCCGCACTGGCCAATCTCTGGCTGATGGGTGGGGCGATGCTGGCCTGGATCGTCGCGCCGCTGGCGCTGGCCACCTGGAGGTTCCGCACATGAAACTCAATCGTCGCCGACTGCTGCTGTTCATGCTGGCTGGCGCGTCGGGCCTGGCCGCCTGCGGCCGGCAAACCAGCGCATCCATCACCCCCGCCGAGATCGACGCCGCCAGCACCTGCGACCTGGATGGCATGTTGCTGGGCGACTACCCCGGGCCGAAGGCCCAGATCTACTACGCCGGCGATCCCAAGCCGCATTGGTGCTGCGATACAGTCGAGATGTTCAGTACCCTGCTCAAGCCCGAGCAGGTCAAAGCCATTCAAGCGGTGTTCGTGCAAGACATGGGGCGGGCCGACTGGGAACAGCCGCGCGGGCATTGGTTCGACGCCAAGACCGGCTTCTACGTGCTGGGCAGCAAGCGCCATGGCTCGATGGGGCCGACCGTCGCCAGCTTCCGACAAGAAGCTGACGCGCGCACCTTCATCGTCGAGCATGGCGGGAGACTGCTGCGCTACGCCGAGGTCAAGCCCGAAATGGTCGACCTGAGCGGAGGCGTACTGCATGACGGCCGGATGTAGCGATGTTGCTACGTCGCCTTGCCCCGCCTCCTCCCCCGGCTCGGGTACGTGCAGTTCGGTCTCCAGCCGGGATGCGTAACGGCTTCACGTCGGGAATCTCGCCGTTGACGCCGACCTCGCCCGCGTTGGCCGCAGCCGTGATTGGCGAGAGCGGCAGCGCGTACCAGACCATTGGCAGGGTGCGGTACTCCGGATGCATGGGAAGCGCCACCTTCCAGTCCACTGCCATCTGGTAGACCGGGCTGCGGCGCGCACCCTCCAGCCACGGCTCGGGCCCGCAGGTGTAGTTGCACTCCCATTGATCCTGGTCACGTGCGCATCCCTCAAAACGGCCTAAGGTCTGTCTCAGGTAACGGATTCCCAGAAAGATGGCAAAGAAATTTCCTTTGTATCCGAATCATCCCGAGCGAATTTGCTGGGGATGCGACAAGTATTGTCCCGTTGATTCGATGGGATGTGGAAATGGCTCGAGTCGCACACAGCACCCGGTTGAATTGCTTGGAGAGGACTGGCTCGCATACGGAGACTGGGGCATCGCTCCCCCAGAGAAGGCGGGCGAAGTGCCAGGCAAGCCGGACGACTGATCTGGCTGCCATCGAACCGCAAGACGGAGTTTGTCAGGAAAGGAGGCCAGGATCACGCCGTGCCGGGCCATTTGCTCCGGCTCGCAACGTTGGCCACCTGTAAGATCAAAGCGCAGACACGATCAGGCCGTGGCGAGGAGGCTCGTCTGGCTCGCAGGCCCACTCTTGCCAGGACGATCGGCATCGCCCGATTGCGCAATGCGTCAGCGCTTCCGTCAATTCAGGCACGGAGCACGCGGACAGCCTCCTCACCAACGAAGGCGCTGAGCCACTCCGCAGGCGATACCTGCCGCGACTTCCGCTACGGAATCGACTCCCCTTGCGCCGGGCGGCGGAACGGATCGACTTCCACCGGCGTGGCGACAATATGATAAGGGACCAGCGGCCCCAATCATTGCGCCAGGCTCACCCCGCCTTCCACTTGCAAGGCGTGCCTCGCCGCATGAGATGCCGATGAGGTCAAGCTCAGCGCAAAAACGCCTTCCCGGTAGCTCTCCCCCAGATCAATTCCTGCCACAAATGAAAAAAACGCTAAAATCACCGGCTCATCTGGCAGGCTTGAAGCCGCCAGCGCATCACCCCGCTCCATCTTGACATCGAAGGCAATGAGAAGCAGAACGCTTTACCTGAAGGGCGCAGTCCTGTTGGCCTTGGCGGCCATTCCCGCAATGACGCTGGCGCGCGACTACCGCGCACCCGGCACGCTCGGCAAAGGCGCGCAGGTGCATCATTTCGTGCTGCGCGATCCGGCCAGCGGAGACGTCATGCCGGAGACGCGCTACCGGCTGTTCCTGCCGGGCCACCGGATCGCCGGCATCGCACCCCAGTCGCAAGAGCAGGACAGCGTCATTTTCGGGATCACCGACAAGCGGGGCAATACCGTCTCGGTCCGTCTGCCGAAACGTTACGCGAGGAGCAAGTGGATCCTCAACCCGATCGTCGGCGACGGCAATTTCGGCGAAGCGTTCTCAATGCGCGACTCGCTGCGCGGACAACCGTTGCCAGGCATGCCCTATGTGCTCGACCTCAAGGACGGCTACCTGTTCTGCAGCAAATCGGACAGCCGGGGCGACACCTATTATGCGCAGAGCCACGAGGCCCGCACCCTCAGCCTGGACTACGCCCTGGGAGCGCTCGAGCCGGCCGACTACGCCTGGTGCAAGCGCGAGGCCGACACCATCGCCGCCATGCCTGCCGACGCCGGGCCGGCGGCCGTCTTCCGGCAGATGTTGGCCAGCTATGCGGCCGACAGCGAAACGCTCGGCGCGGATTTCCAGGCGCGCATCCGCCGCAAGCTGATCGACCTGTCGATCGCCAGCCGGGACAGCAGGCAACTGGATCTCGCCCTCGGCCTGGCACCGCTTGAGCAGGACCAGCTGAACGGAGTCGGTTACGCCCTGGCCGATGCGAACTGGATGGTCGAGCGTGCCCTGCCCCTGATCGACGAGGCCCTCGCCCATGCCCCGGATGACCCCTATATCCTGGACAGCAAGGGCTGGGCTCTCTTCCGCCTGGGCCAGTCCGAGCAGGCGCTGGGCTATATCAATCAATCCCTGGCCGCCTTCGGCGAGGGCACCGAAGGCAACCTGTCTGCCCGGGTCGAGAGCCTGGTCCATAAGGGCGAGGTACTTTGGCAATTGCAGCGGCAAAACGAAGCGCGCGAGGCGTTCGCCGCCGCCAGCGATCTCGCTCCCGATCATGAAACGCTGCTGCAGACGCTCGCGCGGCTGCATGTGGAACTGTCTTGACCACAGGACGCAGCCCGGGGCCGCCTATGCCCCGTGGCAGCGTCCGAGCCACGCTGCCGCGCACCTGCCGCGCCAATGGCATCCGCGGCTCGCGGGCAGCAATCGATGAAGATACCAACCAGGAAGCCCCGCCAATGAAGCTCCAATCCCGATCGCTCACCGTGCTTATCGCCGCCTTGCCGCTGGTGCTCGCCGCCTGCGGCAACAAGGAACCCGAACAGCGCGCGGCGTTCACGCAATTCCTGCAAACGCGAATCGTCGACAAGCCAGGCGTGCACGTGCCGCAACTCAGCGCGGCGGAGAAGGCATCGTTCGGCGACTACGCTGCGCAATACGCAGTGATCACCGATTTCAACGCAGGCATGAACAATTCAGTCAAACCGCTAGGCAACATCGTGCAAAAAGGCGCCATGCGCTCCCTCGGCGACATCGTGGCGCACCGCGACGAGGTGAAGGCCGCGCGCGACATGCTGTCCGGGATGCGTGGCGCACTGGACGCCGAGCAGGCCAAGGCCGACGCAGCGCATGCGCAATTGAAGCAAGCGGACGACTTGAAGGCGGTCTACGACAAGGCATACGACAAGACCGTGACGCTGCCGGCCAACACCTTCAAGGAAATATTCCCGCAAGTCGATGCCGCGTTCGCCAGCGGGCTGAAGATCGTCGATTTCGTGGAGGAAAACAAGGCCCGGATCGAGATCTCCGGACTTGTGGTAAAGGTGCAGAGCCCGGCGGTGCAGGCCGATCTCAACAAGCTGCTGCAGGAGATGAACGAGCATGCAAGAGGCGTGAACCAGGCGCAAAGCCGTCTGCGTTCCGTCATGCTGGGCAACTGATTTCCGGAAGTTGGGGCCGGGTGTCCACGTGGGATTTTCGTGACCCGTGGGACTGCTGCGCGCATGGCGCCCGGTTGCATGACCTGCAAAGAGCCCTCGCGGACAACATGCCTGGCTACAGCCGTCGCTTCGCCGGCCGCATGGAAACCGGCAAGGACACGGTGGGCGACCAGGCCAAGATCGCCTGATCGGCCCGATCGGGGCGGACGCCCGAATGAATCCGCCCCGTCCTTTCCTGTCAGACCGGTGGCCACGCAATCGGCGTGGACAGCGATGCACCCGCAGCGCTACAGAAGGATCTCTTCCACCCTATCCCTGCCCCACGCGAAGCCCGCCTGCTCTGCCTCGGCGAGCGACGCGAACCGATGGTTCGCATCGCGATGCCGCAGCATGGGAGGGGCCTCGCCCTTGGCCACGTCGACCTGAATGGTCCAACGGCTCTCGTTCAGGTAGCCGGAGTGGAAGCTGCGCACAAGGATGCGATAGCCGCGGTACTGAATGTACCGCTCACGAAGCAGGTTCGACACGGTCATTGCCTTTGATACACCAGCGGCGGCCTGCCTTTGCATTGGGGGCGGCTAGCTTGAGCACGATGATCCCAGGCCGGGATGTCATTGGTGCTGCGCACGGCCGGCGGCGTCAGCCTGGCTGCTTGCCTCGCTTTGCGCCAGTTCGGGAACCTCCGCATCGGACGGATCGATCGCGACCAGGATGCTGCACGAAACCCTGTCCAGCAGCAAGCCATGACCCGGTCCTGCCCACCAGCGCGCCAGCAGGCCACACCGTCGATGGCCGACCACGATCAGGTCCACCTTTAACGCATGTGCCACGCGAGCGATCTGGTCTATCGGGCTGCCGACCGCAAAGTGGCCGGTGGCTGTCACGCCGCTTGCCTTGAGCTTGCTGACGCCCTCGCTCAGGATTTCCTTGGCGGCGCGCTCTTCAATCGAGAGCGCGTCGGCCGCCAGGGCATCGAAGCCATGCAGCCAATGGGCACTCTCCAGCACTGCGAGCAGGTGCGTATCCGCGTGAAGTTGCTGTGCCAGTTCCGCGCCATAGCGCAAGGCCCGGCGCCCTTCCCGTGTCGCGTCGTAACACAGCAGAATCCGAGAGAACAGTGACATCGCCCTTCCTCACATCGAGAGATCCATGGCGCGCGCCGGCGTCCTTGAAAGGCGACGCCATCGGTACTTTCTACCAGCAGCAAGATGTCGTGCCAAGGCACGCGCCGGCAGCTTCCGCCAGACCGCGGTGATCAACATGGCGTCTATGATGTCCCATATCCCACGCTGAAGCATGGATCGATTATATATCACATAGTGATATAACTTCGCTTCGCACATTGAGGAATCCCCTGGCGCATGAAGCACCCGGTACGCGAGATGGAGTGGAATAAGGCTTGGCTATCGCGCCGTTAGCTCGGAAACATTGAAAGCGGAATGCAATGAGCTGAGCTGCGCCTTGTGAAGCGCCGCCAGTTGCATCAGGCATTGTTCGCCGCGCTGGCGCAGATGTACCTCCACCAGCCGATGGTCGGTATCGTTCTGCCTGCGCTTCACCAGGCCCGCTGCTTCGCAGCGAGACACCAGCCCAACCACACCGTTCGGAGCCGCTTGCAGGCGCTCGGCCAGTTCCCCGACGGTCGCCCAATCGCGGCCAGGAATGCCTTTAACGTGCAGCAACAGCAGATACTGCAGAGGCGTGATGCCCTCCGCCTGCGCGGCCTCCTCGGAGAAGCGGAGGAAGCGGCGAAGTTGATAGCGGAACTCCGACAATGCCTCGAAGTTCTGTGTCGTTATGTCGCTATGCCTTGCAGACTTCATGGTTTGAAAGGAATTCTTCGAAACGGTCGATGCAACTTGAACCAGGCGCGAGTGATGCGCCGGGGGCGGGATCACGCTTCCGGGTGCCGTGGTGGCAGCCCGCCCGCGATCATGGTGCGGCGAAAACATCGCACAGCCCGCAGCAACTGCAGGCCAAGCCAGACGTTGGCGGCGGCAAACAGTGCTCCGCCCGGCAAAGCCAGCCATCGCGGCGCCAGGGGCAGCGCCAGCAGCAGGACATAGGCGAGCAACAGCAAGTTGGCTTGCCAACGCTGCTGGCCGGGCGAAATCATCGCCTGCATGGCGGGAATCCGGGCTGGCAATGGCAGCCGGCGGCGCAAACGCAGCCAGATCAGGAAAGGCACGATCTTGCCGATCATCGCCGTTACCGGCAGCACCCCGCACCCCACCAGCACCGCCGTGCCGATCCACCAGGGATAGGCGACGGCCCCCGGCAAGGCGGGAGCCGCCAGCGACAATGCCACCGCGCCAAGGGCGCTCAAGCAGGCGGCAACCCAAAGGCGCCAGCCTGGATCGTGGCGGCGCCGCGCACGCAATACCCCCTGCAATCCAACTACGGCGAGTGCCGCCAGGAAAAGCAGAAGCGGCACCGCGCCTGCGCCTGCAAGCTGTGGCAGGTCGATCACAACACCGCAGTATCCCAGCAGAAGCAACCAGATTCCCCAAGGCAGGAACCGATCCAGGCTCGCCGGCAAACGCCTGGTTTGCCAGAACATCGGCACCACCGTGGTCGCGACACCCGCAACGAGCGTGGCCAGCCAGCCAACCAGCCCCACGGCCACATGCAATTGCAGCGTCGGACCCAGTGATACCTGCCATTGGCCGCCAAGCGCGCCTGCCAGCGCGGCGCCGGTCGCAACCGTCGCAATCAGCGCAGCGCCTATGCACGCCAGCGTGCGCGTGGTGGCGTCGATGGCAGCCACGCGTGTTCCCGCCCACAGCAATGCCAGTCCGACGAGGCTTAGGAAAGGCGCGCCCAGCATGATCGCCACGCGAAAGCCGAGTGGCCGGCCGGTAAGGAATCCACCTGCCAGCCCGAGTGCCGTGCTCCCCGCTATCAACGCGACCAAAGGCGCCAGTCCGGCAGTTCCGCGTATCCGCACCCCGGCGACCACTGGCATCATCTGGAACAATGCCCCCACCATGACGGGAACCAGCATCCCCAGTGCGAGCAGATGAACCGCCGCCAGCACGGTCGGTGAAAAACGGAATGGCAGGCCGTCCGCGGGACCGAATGCCACCAGCAATCCCGCGGCGGCGCCAAGCCATGGCGCCGGCAACAGGCAACCAAGCACCACCGATGGCCGGGGAGCATTCTCGTATTTCAGCTGCGCAGCTTTCATGTGCCCTGCCATGCCGCAAGGCGCGACCAGGAAAGGCGAGGTGGCTCACCGGCGTCCTCGCAGAAATCGGAAGGGGGAAGTCGTCTCAGCATTGCGTCAATCTCCGCACTTGGTCCAGCGGGGCCGGGCAGAAAATGCCCCTGCCCCTGCACGCTATTCCGGCGCAGCCATGCTAGCCGGCGAAGACCGGTCTTGTCTTTGATCGCGGTAAAAGGTTGCACTACTGGCGAAGCCACCCGTGAGCCGGCGCCGCGCCCCCTTTGCGCTATATCAAAAAGGGCACACCCCGCTTCGGGCGATACTTGACGAGTCTGCAGCAGGCAATTGAAGACGGCCTGGCCCAACCGGAGCGCGATCATGTTTTCTTCCGCCGCCAGCCTTCCTGGCTTCGATTCACCGATTGAACTGCTGCTGGCCTGCCACGAGAAGGTGCGGCGATTCGCTGGCTTGTGCCAGAGGCTTGAGCAACACGCAACGCTGCACGGCGCGGATGAAGACGCGCAAGCCGCCGCCGCCAGCGTGCTGAGATACTTCCAGATCGCGGCGCCGCTGCACCACGCCGACGAGGAGGAAGACCTGTTCCCGGCGCTGCGGGAGCTGGGTGACGCCAGCCTGACTGCGCGTATCGACGAGCTGGATGCCGAGCATGGGCACCTGGCCGAATTGTGGTGCTGCCTGCAGCCGTGGCTGGAGGCGCTCTCTCAGGGAGCAAGCCACCCCGCTCCACCAGAGCTCAGCGCGTTCGCCACCCGCTATCCCGAGCACGCATTGCGGGAGGAGCACGAAGTTTATCCCGCCGCCGTCCGGCTATCGCGCGAGCGCCTTGCCGGGATTGGCCTGCGCATGGCGCAAAGAAGAGGCGCACGCTAGTGGCAGCAAGCACGGGCATCCCTGCTCCATTTCACCGATCGTCAACGCTTGCAGGCTAAGGCAGGATGACTTGATCTGCCACAAGATCCGGCTGGGCCTGGCGTGGAATCCTATGCGCTACGAGCCTGTCGTCGTGCTCCGGATACGCCACACTGTGCCGGCCCGCGCGGCCGGCAAGCCCTGGAGGCTTGCCTCGACAGACAGATAACAGATGCAACTATCGCCACTGAGGCATGCCATGCGCCACAAACTCAATCTCGACGGACTGCTTGGCAGCCTGCCCCTGTTCCGGAACCTCGACGCAGCGCAGCTGGCCGAGCTTGCCGGTTCCTGCCATGAGGTCAGGGTCGCCAAGCACAGCCATGTCTTCCGGCGTGGCGCCGCGGCGCCGGGACTATATGTTGTTGCCGTTGGCCAAATCAAGCTGGCACTGCCTTCGATAAACGGCAATCCGGAGAAGGTCGTCGAATTCTTCGGCCCCGGCGAAGCATTCGGGGAGGCTGTCATGTTTCTGGACCGCCCTTACCTGGTGGATGCCCAAGCGCTCGAAGACACACTGCTGATCCTGCTCGACAAGAAGGATATATTCGCCGCCATCGATCGCGACCCGTCCTTTGCGCGGCGCATGCTTGCCGGCTTGTCGATGCGCCTGCACGCCCTGGTGCAGGATATCGAGACGGTGAACCTGCACAACTCGCAACAGCGCGTGATCGGCTACCTTCTGAACGGGCCGCGCGAGGGCAACCTTACGCGCTTCGCCGTCAACAAGAATCTCATCGCCTCCAAGCTGGGGCTGTCGCCGGCAACGCTTTCGCGCACCCTGCAGCGGCTCAGCGAAGCCGCCTTGATCAGCGTGGCTGGCCCAGAGGTCCTGATCCACGATGTCCAGGCACTTCAGCGCCGGTTTGCCGGAGCTTGAGTCCTGTTTGCCGGCGTGGAATCCGAAGCGGAAATTGCTTGACCGGCGTCAATCGCGGCAGGCCGATCCCTCGTTAGCATTGCTGCGTAACCACCATGCCAAGGAGCCTGCCATGCAGACCAGTTCCCCCTTCATCTTCGACGCGCGCGGCATTGCCAAGCGCTTTCGCCATGCCGCGATTTTTGGTGCGCTGGAAGCGCTGGGCGAAGGCGAGTCGATGCGCTTCGTCAACGACCACGATCCCCTTCCCCTGATCGAACAACTGCGCCGGCGCTATCAAGACCAACTCCACATTGCCTATGTTCAGCGCGCGGACGATGCCGTGGTGATCGACTTCACCGTCCATCCAGCGGGTACCGCGCAAGGATGCGGCAGCGCAAACGGCACGGGCTGCGGCTGCAGCGGCGGCTGAACCTTGCCGTTATCCGGCACCCAGATCACCTGCGCGCCCTCGAACCGCACGAACCGCACGATCCGCGATTGGCTTGCCCGCGGACAAGCCGGTCCCGGCGGGCCTGGGGCAAGATACCAATGAGGCCGCCGCGCTGTGGTGCAAGGCGCCCGGCGGCCTTGATGTTGCTGTCCTGCCGAAAGCCTGTCCGTACGATCTACGGGCAGGCTTCTTTTTTTAACCGTCGACGGTATTGCCACCGCACAGCCATACGATGCGCCTGACCACCATGACCGACTACGCGCTACGGCTGCTGATCTACGTGGCGCGCCATCCTGAACGGCTGTGCACCAACAGCGAGATCGCGCAGGCCTACGGCATCTCCAGGGCGCACCTGGTCAAGGTGACGCACAAGCTGAGCCGCCAGGGCTGGATCGCAACCGTGCGCGGCAGAGGCGGTGGCATCCAGTTGTCATCCGGGCCAGGGAGCATCAATCTTGGCGACGTGGTTCGCAGCGTGGAGCCCGATTTCGATCTGCTTGCCTGCCTGGCCGACGGTGGCGCCTGCAAGCTCGCGAGCGATGAGCCCCTTTGCTGCGTCATGGACGGCGCTCGCCGGAGCTTCCTGCAACATCTTGAAAGCTATACCCTCGCTGACGTGCTGGCGCGAACGCGCTCGGCCCCGCCGCATGCGGCAGTGCTGAATCCCGGCAAAAGCTGAGGCCCATGCCGCCGGTGCCGATGCGGCCCCGGCGCCGGCCGCGTCCGGCGGAAGGTTCAGGACTGCCGCAGACGCGGCGCCGCGCGGACCCGCCATGCCCGCGCTGCGGCGGCCACCACGGCAATAAACACCAGGATCGCAGCAACGTTGCCGATCGCCGCCGCGGCCTTGACGGCCGGCAACTGGTGGCCGAAACTCAGCCGCGCGGCCAGGGAGAAGTGCAGCAAGGCAAGCGGCACATAGAAGCTGTTGCCGAACTGCAGCTTGACGCGCGTGATCGCCGGCAGGATGACAGGCGCATGCGCCATCACCATGCTGACGATGAAACCCAGTCCCAGCGCATGCAGCGCCGCGTCACGCCATGGCAGCCCGGCCGCGGTGCCGGCCCATGCCACGCCTGCCACCAGCAGCCAGCCATAGCCCAGCAGCAGGCAGACCGCCATATAGCGGCTCAGTCCACGGCTGCGCACCGTACGGCGCGCAATGTCGAACAGTGCCAGCCAGGCGCCAAGGAACGCCAGCGAGACGCCATAGACGACGCCACCTGTCCTGCCCGCGTTCCCTGCCAGCGCCGAGGCGGCAGCACCCAGTATCAGCGCTGCCAGAATGGCAAGCAAGGCCGTTTGCGCGCCGGGCCGGCGGCGCATCAGGCGCGTCATTTCAAGCCGCTCGGCAGCAACGGTGACTACCAGGAAGATGAAATACCAGGCGTTGGCCGAGGCCAGCCAGCGGCCCGAAGCCAGCGCCGCGTTTCCTGCCAGCCAGGCCACGGAGGCGACCAGCAGCAAGGCGGTATGGGCAGCCGGCTGGCGCCGCAGCACGGCCACGCTGACGCCCACGAACACCAGCGCGCCGGCCGCCAAGGCCCACGCGCCGGCGGCGGGGAATCCCGCCACCATCAGCAAGGCACCCAGCCCCGATGCCACCGGCGCGGCGAAGGCGGCGGGACGCCCAAGCGCCACCGCGCGCTCGATGCCGATGACCGTGCCGAAGAAGCCGCCGGTCATCAACGCGCCGTGGAATGAAACCGCGTGCCATAGCAGGCGATAGCCGTCCGCCCCAGGCAACGCCACGCCCGCACGCAACAGGCCGCCGAGCATGCCCGCGAGCAACGCGAATACGGCCAGCAGCAGCACTGCCAGCCGAGGCCAGGTCTTGCGCCGGCGCCCTTGCGCGCGGCGCGCGGCCATGCTCACCATCCCATGGCGTGCTTCGCGCTGGCGCTCATGCGCTCCGGCGTCCATGCGGGCTCCCAGCATAGTTCCACTTCGATCAGGTACCCCAACGGCATCACGCCCTCAAGCTCGAGTTGTACGTCGTCCAGGATCATGTCGGCCACCGGGCATGCGGCCGAAGTCATCGTCATCGAAACGCGCACCGATCCGTCGGATACGGTGACGCCGTAGATCAGGCCAACCTCGAGGATGCCCAGCGCCAGTTCCGGATCGACCACGCGGCGCAGGGCATCCATGATTGGTATGCGCCATTCCTCGGGGCCCTGGTAGTCAAGCCTGCCTTTCCCGTTCGATGCTTGCCTGGTGAGCATGCTCCCTCCTTTTCGCGTTCCTGTTACGCACAGTCCATGGTAGTACGGGCCACGCGTCCTGCATGCCCCGTACCGCCGGTCGGTTGACATAGCGCAAGGCCGGCGCTTCCGTCATGCCTTGCGCAGGGTGAAACTGCTGAAATGCGCTGCCAGCCTGTCGATATCCTGACGGCCAAGCGAAGCGCCCGCGCCGCTGCCGCGGCACTCCTGCAATGCCCAGTGCGTCACGCCAAGCGCGGCGATCCGTTCGGCCAGCGCGTGCAGCTCGGCGACACCGAACAGGCCGGCGTGCCAGGTGGTGCGGCACTCGCCCGCCACGCCGCTGGCAAGCCACCGGCGCAGCGATGCCCACGCCCGCTCCCCGCTGCCCGGTACCCGCGTAACGCTGTCATAGCGATGCAGGGGTGCCTTGAGATCCAGGCCGATCCAGTCCAGTCGGGGCAAGATGGCGGCCAGGCGATCCGGGTACATGCCGGCGGTGTGCAGCGCGACCTGGAAGCCTCGCGCCCGCACGTCCTCGATGGCACCGGGCAGGCCCGCCTGCAGGGTCGGCTCGCCCCCGGAAAACACCACGCCGTCGAGCAGGCCTTGCCGCGCCTGCAGGAAATCCAGCACGTCCGCCCAGGCGATGGCGGGCGGCGCGGCGGTGTCCAGCAACGCCTGGTTGTGGCAATAGCCGCAGCGCCAGGGACAGCCCTGGCAGAACACGACTGCGGCGAGGCGACCGGGAAAATCGATGGTCGTCAGCGCCGTCATGCCGCCCACGCGCAACGGGTCCGCGTTGCGGCGATGCCTGGCCGTCCCCGCGCAGGCGTCAGGCCGCAATGCCACGAGGCTCCGAGAAGAAGCGGCGCTCGCGGTGCTCGCCCTGCTTGCCTGTGTTGAAACTGGAGACCGGCCGGTGGTAGCCCATCACCCGGGTCCAGATCTCGCAGGGTTGGCGCTCCTCGTCGCGCAGCACGGCGTCGCCAGGTTCGGCTTGAATGGCTGGCGAGGATTGATATTGGTCAGTCATGGGGTGTACTCCGTTGTGGGTGGGTTGAAAAAATGCGCACGATAAAACTGGATGATCCACGTCAGGCAGCGATCGGAACCCGCTTGCGGGCCAGGATCTCCTCGTCGCAGCGCGGGCAAAACGGATGCTCGCCAGCGAGGTAGCCGTGCGTGGGACAGATCGAGAACGTCGGCGTCACCGTGATGTACGGCAGGCGGAAGCGCGTCAGTGCGCGCCGCACCAGTTCGCGGCAGGCTTCGCCGCTGGACAGGCGCTCGCCCATATACAGGTGCAGCACCGTGCCGCCGGTGTACCGGGACTGCAATACCTGCTGCCGCGCCAGTGCCTCGAAGGGGTCGTCGGTCCAGCCGACGGGCAGCTGCGAGGAGTTTGTGTAGTAGGGTTGCGCGGCCGTGCCGGCCTGGCGGATCTGCGGCCAGCGTTTGCGGTCTTCGCGAGCGAAGCGGTACGTGGCACCCTCGGCCGGCGTGGCTTCGAGGTTGTAGAGATGGCCGGTTTCCTGCTGGAAGTCCACGATGCGCTCGCGCACGTGTTCCAGCAGGCGCAGCGCGAACGCATGGCCCCACTCCGAGGTGATATCGTGCGCGTCCGCGGTGAAGTTGCGGATCATCTCGTTGATGCCGTTCACGCCCAGCGTCGAAAAATGATTGCGCAAGGTGCCGAGATAGCGCTTCGAGTAAGGGAACAGGCCCTGGTCCATCAGGTGCTGGATCAGCTTGCGCTTGTTCTCCAGGCTCTGCTTGCCCAGTTCGAGCAGGCGGTCCAGTGCGCGCAGCAGCGCCGCTTCGTCGCCCGCATGCAGGTAGCCCAGGCGTGCGCAATTGACGGTGACCACGCCTACGCTGCCGGTCTGCTCGGCACTGCCGAACAGGCCGTTGCCGCGCTTGAGCAGCTCGCGCAGGTCGAGCTGGAGCCGGCAGCACATGGAGCGCACCATATTCGGCTCCAGCTCCGAGTTGATGAAATTCTGGAAGTACGGCAACCCGTACCGGGCGGTCATTTCGAACAGCCGCGTGGCATTCTCCGACTCCCATGGGAAGTCGCGCGTGATGTTGTAGGTTGGGATGGGGAAGGTGAACACCCTGCCCTTGGCATCGCCCGCCGTCATCACCTCGATATAGGCGCGGTTGATCAGGTCCATCTCTTCCTGCAATTCGCCATAGGCGAACGGCATTTCCTGGCCGCCGATGACGGGCACCTGCTCGCGCAGGTCCTCGGGGCAGGTCCAGTCGAAAGTCAGGTTGGTAAAGGGCGTCTGCGTACCCCAGCGCGACGGCACGTTCAGGTTGTAGATCAGTTCCTGGATGCACTGCCGCACCTGGGCATAGGACATGGCGTCCTTGCGCACGAACGGCGCCATATAGGTGTCGAACGACGAGAACGCCTGCGCACCGGCCCACTCGTTCTGGAGCGTGCCGAGAAAGTTGACGATCTGCCCCACGGCGGACGACATGCGCTTGGGCGGGCCTGCCTCCACCTTGCCCGGCACGCCATTGAAGCCTTCATGCAGCAGCGTGCGCAGCGACCAGCCGGCACAGTAGCCGCTGAGCATATCGAGATCGTGGATATGGATATCGCCGTTGCGGTGGGCCTCGCCGATTTCAGGCGCGTAGACATGGGACAGCCAGTAATTGGCGGTGACCTTGCCTGCCACGTTCAGGATCAGTCCGCCCAGCGAATAGCCCTGGTTGGCATTGGCATTCACGCGCCAGTCCGCCTTGCTCAGGTATTCGTTGATCGACGCCTCCACGTCGACCAGGGCCTTGCGGTCCTGGCGCAGCCTGGCGTGCTGGCCGCGATAGGCAATAAACGCACGCGCGGTGTTCCAGTGGTTGGCGGCAACCAACACCTGCTCGGCCACGTCCTGGATCTGCTCGACGCCCGGCGTCTGGTCATGGAAGCGGTGTGCCAGGACCCTGGCCACCTGCTCCGCGAGGTCGCCTGCCTGCGCATCGGCGAACTCGCCAGTTGCGGCGCCGGCGCGGCGCAGCGCGGACCGGATCCGCTCGATGGCGAAAGCGGTTCTTTCGCCATCGCGCTTGACGACCTCCCTGGGCAGGCTGGCAACAACGGCTTCGGTACAGTGCTCCATACATTCTCCCGGCAATATTCACACTAGATGTGGGACAGAGCGTACCGGTCAAACACTATATGTTGATTGACGACGGGCAAGCGTATGGCATATCCGGTGGTTTTTTCCAATGCCCACGGCTTGCGCCGGGAATACCGGAGAGCATGCGAATACGCACGCCGTAGCGTGCAGCCCGCCGCGCCGCCAACGGTGGGCGAGCGCCGGGCGCGGACGATCGCGACCCGGTCACGCGGCGTTCATGCGTGCCACGGCTTGCGTGGCCACAGCCCGCTCCACCACGCCGCCGATCAGAACCACCGCCGGACTGGCCAGGCCGGCCGCGAGCGCCTCGGCGAGCGTGGCCAGCGTGCCGGACCAGCGGCGCTCGCCGGGGCCGCTGGCATGCATGACCACGCCGGCCGGCATGTCGGGCCGCATGCCCGCGGCCAGCAAGGCGTCGCGAATGGCGCAGAGCCGCCCCATGCCCATGTAGATGACCAGTGTGGTGCCGCCGGCGGCCAGTGCCCGCCAGTCGGGGCCGCCGTCGCCGCTGGTATGCGCGGTGACGAAGGTCACGCCGTGGCAGTGTGCGCGATGCGTAAGTGCGATGCCCAGCGCCTGCGCTGCGGCCATGCCGCTGCTGATGCCGTTGACCACCTCCACCGCGATACCGTGCGCGCGCAGGAATTCAGCCTCTTCGCCGCCGCGGCCAAACAGCAGCGGATCGCCGCCCTTCACGCGCGCCACGTCGCGGCCGGCCAGTGCATGCGCCAGCGTCAGCGCATGGATGCTGGCCTGGCTCACCGAGCAACGCCCGCCGCGCTTGCCCACCGATATGATCTGCGTGCCGGGCCTGGCATAACGGCGCATGTCGGACGACACCAGATCATCCACCAGCCACACCTGGACCTGGCCGAGCACCCGCGCAGCCCTGACAGTGGCCAGGTCCGGATCGCCGGGCCCCACCCCCACCAGCCATACCTTGCCCGGCTTCAGCGGTCTGTTCATCTCATGCTCCTCAATGGCTTGTGCCCGACGAACGGGTGGTCTTGTTGAATACGTTGTACTTGCCGACCGGCTTGTCCATGGGGATACGCCGGACCTCGCGCAGCGTGGTGGCATCGTAGGCCACGATGGCACCGTCCTGCTCCATCACGCTGACCAGCGCGTAGCGGCCATCGCGGGTGAACTCCACGTGCGCCGCGGTGCGGCCCGGACTGGGCGTGACGCTGGCCACCACTTGCAAGCTCTCTTTGTCGATGACCTGCAACGTGTCGCGGCGCGGACTCATCATGGCGTCGGTCCAGGCATATGGCGTGTTCTCGTGGCTGCGCAGGAAGAACCCCGGTCCGTTGGTCTCGATATTGCCGACGGTCTGCCAGGTCCGCATGTCGATCACGCTGATGCGGCCTTGCTTCAGGTTTGGTGAAGCCATCACCTCGCGGCCGTGGCGCACCCACGTGATGCCGCTGCCCAGGTGCGGCATGCCGGACAAAGCCAGGTCGGCCACCTTGCGCCCCTGCGCAAGATCAATCACCTGGCCATGCCCGTTGCGAGAGGCGCCAAGAATGTGCAGGTAGCCCTGGTCGAAAAAGAAGTCATCGAGCACTTCGTCCAGCGCGATCACGCGGGGGGTGAATTGGCCGGCGGATGATGTGGCATCGACGGCGCCGCCGTACGGGATCTCCCACACTGCCGGGATGTCCCTGAGCGCGGCGATGAAGCTCTGGCGCGGCGCGGCATCGTACACCGCCGACACGCGCGAGGCCGTGCCATCGCCACCCCTTACGTCGTACACGCGCACCGGCACCAGGTCCTCCGCGCGCAGCAGCACCAGCGTCTGCGGCAGCGTGTTGCCGGCCAGCACCCATTTGCCGTCGTCGCTGACCGCAACGTTGCGGGTGTTGATGCCGACGCGGATTTCGGCAGTGAGCGTCAGGTTCCACAGGTCGAACTTGCTGACCCAGCCATCGCGGCTGGCCAGGAACACATAGCGTCCGTCGGGGCTGAACTTGGGGCCGCCGTGCAGGGCGAAACGGCTGCGGAAACGGTGAATGCGTTCGAGCTTGTCGCCGTCCAGCACGCTGATATGGTGACTGCCGGCCTCCACCACCAGGAACAGGTTGGCTGGATCGGCGCTGAACACCGGGCGCGCTGGCAGGCTGCCGGGCGCATGATAGACGATGCGCGACGCGTCGATATCGGCCGCCGTCCAACCCGGCATCGCCGCCGGCGCAGTGCGCAACCACGCCGCCAGCGCGTCCAGCCCGGCCGCGTCCACGCTGCCAGCAAAGCCCGCCATCTGGGTGGCGGGACGGCCCTCGCGCAATACCGCCGCCAACTCCTGGGGCCGCAGGCGCTCCAGACTCTCCGGCAGCAGTGCGGGCCCCATGCCGCCCAGGCGTTCGGGGCCATGGCAGGCGGCACAGTGCTGGCTGTAGAGCGCGGCGGCATCCGGGGGCTGCGTCGCGGCCAGCGCCGCGGCGGCATAGGGCACGGCAATCAGCGTGGCGGCCAGCGCGCACCATCGCGACGACGGGATCGAAGTGTTCACACCAGGGCCTCCGCAGCCAGCGGCGTCATGATCTCCGCCTCGGTCAGGTAACAGCCCGGGTCTTCGGCCCAGGGGTTTCCGCTCACGGCATAGGCGCGCGCACGGGTGTTGCCGTTGCAGATGGCGCGCTGCGCGCAGCTTGCGCAGCGGCCCTGCAGCGGGCGCGGCCGGGCGGCCAGGCCGGCCATCAGCGGATGGCTGCGATCGGCCCAGATCTCGCCGAACGGCCGTTCGCGCACATTGCCCAGCGTCACCTGCCACCACATGGTGTCCGGGTGGACGTTGCCGAGGTTGTCGATATTGGCCACGTTCACGCCGGTGGCGTTGCCGCCCCAGTCCACCAGGCGCCTCCGCATGTCGGCCACGCGCGCGGGATAGCGCCGCGCGATCCAGTGCAGCAGGTAAACGCCGTCGGCATCGTTGTTGCCGGTGACGAAATCGCCGGCGCGGCCTTGCCGCGCGCGCGCCCATACGTGGTCGAACAGCCAGTCCAGTGCCGCGCGGGTGCCGGCATGGCGGGCATCGTCGTCCTGGTGGCCGCGGCCGCGGCCCGCATAGTTGAAGTGGGACAGGTAGAACTTGTCGATCCCCTCGGCCTCTGTCAGCGCCACCAGCGCGGGCAGTTCCGCCGCGTTGGCTTCGGTGAGCGTCATGCGTACGCCCACGCGCAGGCCGGCGGCGCTGGCGGCCCGCAGGCCCGCCAGCGCCTGCGCGAACGCGCCGGCACAGCGCCGGAAACGATCGTGGGTGGCTTCGAGCCCGTCCAGGCTGACGCCCACGTAGTCAAAGCCCGCGCCGGCAAGCCGCGCCGCGTGCGCGCCGTCAAGCAGCGTGCCGTTGGACGACAGCGACAGGTGAAAACCCAGCGCCCGCGCACGCCCGGCCAACTGGTACAGGTCGGGCCGCAGCAGCGGTTCGCCGCCCGACAGGATCAGCGCCGGCACGCGTGCCTGCTTCAGTTGCGCCAGCACGGCAAGGGCTTCGGCCGTGGTCAACTCTCCTTTGAAGTCGGTATCGGCCGACGTGGAATAGCAATGCCTGCAGTTGAGATTGCAGCGCCGCACCAGGTTCCAGATGACCACCGGGCCGGCGGGCTTGCGCGGGGACGGCACCGGGCCGCCGTCGCGCAGGGCTTCCATGAATCGGGACAGGCGGAACATATCTAGTCTCCTTGCAGCAGGCGCAGCCCGGTCTTCTTCAGGATGCGGGTGGACCACAGCACATCGTTCGCCCGGCAGGCGTCGCCCAGCAAGGCGCCGATCTGCGCCACCAGCGGCAATGCCTGCGCGCGCGTGCGTGCGTGGACCATGGCGAACAGGTTGTAGGGCCATTGCGGCAGCCGGCGCGGGCGCCGGTAGCAGTGGCTGACGAAAGGCAGCGCGCCGACCCGCTGGCCAAGCGCCTCGATGCGCTCGTCGGCCACGTCCCATACGGTCATGCCGTTGGCGCGCCAGCCCAGCGCGTAGTGATTGGGAACCGCGCCCAGCCGGCGCATCAGGCCACTGGCCCGCATCGCCTCGAAACGGGCGATGACCTCCCGCTCGCTGATGCCAAGCGCGGCGCCCAGCGCCGCATAGGGCGCTGCCACCAACGGCAGCCCGGCTTGCGTGGCGCGCATCAAGGCGCGGTCGAGCGCGTCGGGCAAGGCGGCATCGTCAGCGCCGGCAATGCCGGAGAACGGGGTATCCAATGCTTGCGTGAGGAGCTTATCGTGCATGAATGCTTATGCTCTCAGGTAGAGATTGACGTAGAACTCCCGCTCCTTGGGGAAGGCCAGCACCGCCACCCCGGCACTGGCTTCGATGCGCGCGAGCGTCTGCGCCACGGCGTCCGGGTGCGCGACCGCTAGCACGAACCACAGGTTGAGGTGGTGGGTACGCGCGTAGTGATGGGCAACCTCTGGATGGGCATTGATGGCCGCGATCACGGCTTCCGTGCGCGCGGCCGGCGCGTGGCAGGCGCACAGCACGAAGCGCCCCCCCGCCCGTTCGATCTGGTACAGGGGACCGAAGCGGGTCAGTATCCCGCCATCGAGCATCGCCTGCAGGCGCGCCAGCAGCGTGGCCTCGTCGGTGCCGAGCGCGCTGGCTGCATCGGCATAGGGGCGCGGCGTCAGCGGAAAGCCACCTTGCAGGGCGTTGATGATGCGGCGGTCGAGCGCGTCCAGTACTACGGGCGATACCCCGGTGGCCAAAGTGCGGGCTGCGCTCATAGGCTGACCTGCGCGCCGGCATAACGGGTGCCGCGCTGCTTGTAGCACTGGCTGCCCAGCAACACCGCGCGCGGCGCGGCGGCCAGGCCGCATTGCTGGTCGAACAGCGCCAGCGCGGCCTGCAGTTCATCCTCGCTGCGCGTGTGAACCATGGCGAACAGGTTGTAGGGCCAATGCGGCAGCCGCCGCGCGCGGCAGTAGCACAGGCTGACCGCGCAGAGCCGCGCCAGGCGCTTGCCCAGCGCATCGACCCGGCCGTCCGGCACATCCCACACGCACATCGCGTTATGGCTGTAGCCAAAGCGCCGATGGTGCAGGATCGCGCCGAAGCGCCGGATCACGCCACAGGCGTGCCACTGCGATAGCCGTGCCAGAACGCGATCCAGCGGCATGCCGCATTGCCGGGACAGCGCGTGATAAGGGCGCGGGGTCAGCGGCAGGCCCGCTTCCAGCGCCGCCACGAGGCGCCAGTCGTCGTCGTCCAGCCGCTGCAGGGGCGGCATCCTGACCGTCGGCCACGATGGCTTGCGGACCTCGCGGCACAGTGGGAAGCCCAGGTCGATGTGGTATTCGCGCTCGAGCGGCAGGTCCAGCGGCGCCTGGCCGGCTTCGGCGCCGATCGCTGCCAGTGCCGCGTCGAGCGCCGCGCGGTGCCGCGCCCCGGCGACAAACCACAGGTTATACGCGTGCCCGTGGCGCGCATAGTTGTGGCTGACGGCGGCATTGGCGCTGATGCGTGCCGCCACCCGGTCCAGCCAGGCCGGCTCCACCTTGAGGGCGGCAAGCGTACTGACGCCGATCGTGTTGGGGGCGAAGACCGCGCCGATGCGGCTGACGCGTCCGGCGCCCAGATCGCGCGCCAGCAGGCCGAGCACGGCCTGTTCGCTCAGGCCGTGCGCCTGGGCCACGCATTGGAAGGGCCGCGGCTGTAGCGGAAAATCCCGCTGGATGTGGTCGTAGAGTTGGCGTTCGTCGTACATGGTCGGTGTGGATCTACATGCCGAAGCGCTGCGCGCGCACGGTGAAAAAGATGCCGCTCGGGTTGTCGGCCGGCAGCGTGGCGAGGCGGGCGAAACTGGCGGTGTCGTAGACCTCGACGCGGTCTTCATCGCGGCATGACAGCCATACCGCTTCCCCCTTGGGCGTGAATTCCATGTGCAGCACGCCCCGGCATGGCTTGATGGTGCGCACCACCTGGCGCGTGGCGGTGTCGATTACCTGCACGGTGTCGTTGTCGGGAAAGGCGAAATTGACCCAGACCTGCCGCCCGTCCGGGCGTGCCATCACGAAGACCGGCTGGCCGGCCAGCGCAACGCGGCCGCTCTCCTGCCATCCGCGCGCCGGATCGGCCACCAGGACTTCGTGGCGCCCTACCGCCGGCAGCCAGGCCTGGCCTTGCGCCATCGCCCAGCCGCGCAGGTGCGGCATCTTGTAGACGGGCAGCCGGGTTTCGCCGCGGCCGTAGCCCGCCAGCACCTTGCGCGCCGCCGGCGGGGTCTGCCACAGGTCCACCAGCGCAAGCCCGTCCTCGCCGAAGAGACCAGCGAGGTACCAGCGGCCATCGGGTGTGACCAGCCCGTCGTATGGCTCGCGGCCGGCGTCGAGCCGGGTGACCTGTGGATGGCGCGGATCGGCTGCGTCGATAATCCAGATCTCGCCGGATTCGAAAAGGCTGGCGGCCAGGCGCCGCCCCGGCAGGTCGGCCAGTCCGACCACCTTGGAGCGGCGGCCGTCGCGGCCGATGGCGGGGATCTCGGCCAGCGGCTCCAGCGTGGCGGCATCGAACAGGCGGATGCCGCCGGGTGCATAGTTCTGCGCTGCAACCACGCTGCCGTCCTGCAGGATGGCGCCGCCGATACTGTTGCCGGCCTGCATCACGCGATGCGTCACGCGCGCGCGCAGCAGGTCCACGCGCGACAGGCCGCCGTCGCGGCCGAAGACATAGGCATAGCGGCCGTCGCGCGAAAACACCACGCTGGCGTGCGACAGGTCGCCAAGCCCGGCCACGGTGGCCAGCCGGGTCATGCCCGAGGTTTCCACGACCTGGATGCGGCCGGCGGCGCGCTCGATCACCACGCCCAGGTCACCGGTGCCGCGCATCATCCCGTCCGCCCCGCCGGCGCAGCCAGCCAGGCCGGCGGCAGCCAGGGCGAGCGCGGCGGCCAGCTTCAGCGGGCCGGTCCAGTGCTTGCGGGAGGTAGTACGGCGGGCGCTTCGCCCGCCTGAAGTCGTTCGATCAGCCATGCTGCTTCGTCTTGCGTCATGAAGGGTTGCCAGGGGGGCATCGCGGTGCCGGGGCGGCCTTGCAGCACGGTTGCCACTAGGGCGTCGTGTGGCTTGCCGGCCAGCGCCGCTGCGACGAGCGGCGGCCCCAGGCCGCCACGCAGGGTCATGCCATGGCATGCGCCACAATCGT
>NZ_JARJLM010000369.1 GCF_029335485.1 Cupriavidus basilensis | reverse complement strand
GGCGGATGCCTTCGCTGGCTCCCGCACCGAGACGGCGCGGCCCAAGGTCATCGCCGCCGCGCGGCCGGTGCGTGCCGGAGCGCCGGTGCACGGCAAAGGCCATGACGAGGCCGAGGCAGCCGAGCCGGCTCCGGCGGAAAAACCCGCGCGTGAAGCCGATACGCCGGCCCAGGCCAGGGCTGCGCGTCCGGCCGCGCTCGCCACCTCCGACAGCGGTGACTGGAGCGCCTTCTGATGCCTGCGGGAGAGGGAGGGCAGGCGGCGCGGGCCGGAGCCCCTCGCGCAGCGCAACAGCCGGCACAGCACATCATGACCACGGATATCGCCCTGACGCTGCCCGAAGAGGCCGCGGCCAAGCTGCGCGCCGAGTTCGAGCATTTCGTCAAGCTCTCAACGGGACTGGACAGCGAGTTCACGCCACCCGGCTTCGACGACTTCCTGCGCGCGCGCCTGCTTCACCATGATGGCCCGCTGACGGAGCGCGCCGTCACCCGGCTGCTGTCGGGCGGCGAATACGCATGGGCCAAGCGCGTGTTCAACAAGCAGTTGCCCAATGCCATGGCCACCCTGCTGCGCGACGCCCAGCGCTTTGGCTACGGCCTGGCGGTGCGTTACGAATGGACGCCGCAGGAGCGCCTTGCGCACGCTCGCGACTGGGCCCGGCAGATCCTGGAAGATGCCGGGTCCGACCTCGCTTTCACCGATCCCCTGGCTTCCCAGCTCGCCACCTCGGCGGTGGAAATCCGCGCGCTCGAGGAACAGATGCAGACGCCGGCCTGGCGAGTGGCGGAGAGCCTGCGCCGCCGGGTCTACGACACCATGTACATGGTGCAGACGGAACGCGCCGCAGGCGCCGCGCGTTCGCGGCTGGGCGAGCTGCGCGCGGTGCTGGGGCTGTCCATGGACTATGGCTCGGTGAGCGCGGATGAGGCCGTGCGGGTGATGGAGCAAGTGGAGCAAACCTGCCCTCATCTGTTCCGCGAAGAGCCTGACGACCTGTTCGCGAGGGTGGCCGCATGGTTGCGGCGTGTCCTAGTGCAATGAGTCCATTCGCGTCAATAGTGGAATGTGACTACGGCGGTCCGTGAATGGGTGATGCGGAATGCATTTTTAGAGCTATTCCTCTGTTACATACCCGTAACAGTTTTGATGCAAATCACATTACAAAGCTGTGACTTGTTACAAACTTCGTGTCCCATGTATGTTTCGTGCGACATGACGTTACCCCAACGTTAGAGGGGATTGGCAGTCTGGTCTAATTGCCGATATAACTCTCACAGCCGCACTTACACTCTGTAACACTTGTAACGTTTTGGATAAGTGTGGCCCAAGCGCAGTTCCGTAGTTTTACGCAGTACCCATCGAGCACGCATACAAACGATCTGGTCGCCTCCAGCTTCTTGCTGAAGGTAAGCGCCGGACAAGCGGTCGAAGGGTTATTTGGTAGCGGGGAAAAATTGGAAAGCAGTGAAGTTCTCCAGGAGATCAGGGAGGTTAACCTCGCCTATCTGCTGCTCGCGCAACGCCTAGTGCGCGAAAATCATCTGGAAGCCATGTTCAGGCTTGGCGTCAGCAAGGAAATTGCCGACATTCTCGCCAAACTGACACCGGCCCAGCTCGTCAAGTTGGCAGCGTCCAACATGGTCTTGTGCCGATTCAGGTTCGACGACCATGCCTTGCTGTCGACACTCACGCATACGGCCAAGAGCCACGATATGCAGCAGATCCATGCTGCCATCCTGCTCGCCCGACAGCCTGTGGAGTCGCTCAATTGACCGCGCTCCTGCAAGCTCCGTCGGCCCGGAGTATCACGGCCACTCCCGTCCCCAATCGCAAGAGCGTGTTGCAGGACGCCAACCAGACCCAGCTCGCCATCGAGCTGATCGGCCTGGGTGCGCGCCTGCAGGTGCTTGAAGCCGAGACCACGCTCTCGCGCGACCGCTTGATCCGGCTCTACAAGGAACTGCGCGGCGCGTCGCCCCCCAAGGGCATGCTCCCCTTCTCTACCGACTGGTTTACCACCTGGTTGCCAAACATCCATTCCTCGCTGTTCTTCTCGGCCTATCAGTTCATGGTCCAGCAGGGCGAGACGGTTGGCATCCGCGCAGTGGTGGCGAGCTATCGGCTCTATCTCGAGCACGTATCGCTGCTCGAAAGCGAAATTGTCTTAAGTTTCACCCGTGCCTGGACGTTAGTACGGTTTTTCGAGAGCAACATGCTGCAGCTTTCCAGTTGCACCTGCTGCGGTGGGCAGTTCGTTACACACGCGTACGAGCCGCATGCGAATTTCGTATGCAGCCTGTGCCGTCCGCCCTCCCGTGCCGGCAAGGCAAAGAAGCTCTCGAAGGACGTCGCTCCCGCGCAAGCTGTCGCCTGACCGGAGTCTTTGGGTCTTTGAGGCTTTCCCGCTCAAGTCTTTCCATCTTGAGTCGTTAAGTCTTATGACTGCGAAGTCTTCAGGTATCGGCAACCAACGGCCAAAGACCGGAGACTGAAGGACTCGAGGACCGAAAGTCCGAAGGATTCAAGGACTCCAAGGTACCGAGGTCAGGTTCGAAGAGAGTCTGCGTGGTTGGTAAGCCCTATCCAGGCAGGCGGTATTCCGCCCGCCTGGAGGGGAGGCCCTTGTGCGTGCCTGACGCGTGTTTTTCAGACGGGGAATCAATCGTGCTAGTTGTAATTGGCTATGTTGTCGTGGTGGCGGCGGTGCTTGGTGGATACGCCATGACCGGCGGCCACATGGGCGCGCTTTATCAACCGGCAGAGCTTGTCATCATTGGCGGCGCCGCCATCGGCGCGTTCATCAGCTCTAACAATGGCAAGGCCATCAAGGCCACCATTCGTGCGGTGCCCACCCTGTTTCGCAGCAGCAAGTACAGCAAGGCGCTGTACATGGAAGTGATGGCGCTGCTTTATGTCCTGTTATCCAAGGCCCGCCGCGAAGGCATCCTGTTCCTCGAGAAGGAGATCGCGGATCCGGCGGCCAGCAGCGTGTTCAGCCAGTATCCGCGCATCCTCGCCGACCCGGCGATGATGGAGTTCCTCACGGACTACCTGCGCATGATGGTCAACGGCAATATGAACGCGTTCGAGATCGAGGCCCTGATGGACCACGAGATCGAGACCTTCCGCCATGAAGCCGAAGTGCCCGCGCATGCGCTGACGCGTGTCGGCGACGGCCTGCCCGCCTTCGGCATCGTGGCCGCCGTGATGGGCGTGGTGCACGCGCTGGCATCTGCGGACCTGCCGCCGGCGGAACTCGGCGCACTGATCGCCCACGCCATGGTGGGCACTTTCCTCGGCATCTTGCTGGCCTATGGTTTCGTCTCGCCGCTGGCGGCACGTGTTGAACACCAGGTCAACGAGACCGTGAAGATGTACGAGTGCGTCAAGGTCACGCTGCTGGCTTCGCTCAACGGATATGCACCCCTGGTGGCGGTGGAGTTCGGCCGCAAGGTGCTGTACTCGACGGAGCGGCCGTCCTTCCTCGAGCTGGACGATCATGTCCGCGAAGTCAAGAGCATCACCTGACGAAGAGGAGCGACAGCGATGAGCGGTGAGCACGGTTCGCATCCCATTGTCGTCAAACGCATCAAGAAAAGCAGCGCAGGGCATCACGGCGGATCGTGGAAGATCGCCTATGCCGACTTCATGACGGCGATGATGGCGTTGTTCCTGGTGCTGTGGCTGCTGAAGGCCGCGCAGCCCAAGGACCTGGTGCAGTTGGCGGAATACTTCCGCACGCCGCTGAAGGTGGCGATTGCGGGAGGCAATAGGAGCAGCGAGTCTTCCAGCGTGATTCCGGGCGGCGGTCTCGACGTTACCCGGCAGGATGCGGACGTCAGGAAAGCCCCGGACGATGCCGCGCAGAAGGCCAAGGAGCGCCAGGAAGGCGAGCGCCTGCGCGCGCTCAAGAAGCGCCTCGAGCAGATCATCGAGAACAATCCGGTGCTGCGCCAGTTCCGCCCGCAACTGCTGCTCGATATCACCAGCGAGGGCTTGCGCATCCAGATCCTGGATACCCAGAACCGGCCGATGTTCCGCACCGGCAGCGCCGCGGTCGAGCCCTATATGCGCACCATCCTGCGCGAGATCGGCCCGGTACTCAACGAGATGCCCAACAAGGTCAGCCTGTCCGGCCATACCGATGCCGCCAATTATTCCAATGGCGAGCGCACGTACAGCAACTGGGAATTGTCTTCCGACCGGTCCAACGCCTCGCGCCGCGAACTGATTGCCGGCGGCATGAACGAGGGCAAGGTACTGCGTGTGATCGGCCTGGCCGCGACCATGCCGCTGGACAAGAAAGACGATCTGGCGCCGATCAACCGCCGCATCAGCATCGTGGTGCTGAACCAGCGCGCGCAATCGCGCATCGAGGCCGAGAATGCCAGCGCCGCCGAGGTAACGGTGGCGGCAAAGGCTGGTGAAGTGGGCGAGGAAGTGCAGGCAGGCCTGGCGGCCGCCTCCGCCCCGCCAGCCAAAGCCGCACCGGCCGTCTCGGCCGGGCCGGCCGCGGCTGTGCAGGGCAACGCCGCCGCGGCCCCGGCCAAGCCGGGCAGTGTTCAATGAAGACCGCCTGCCGCACCGGCAGCGGGCTTCACAGCAAAATTCAGTGAGCCAGGACGGTTATGTCTGTCGATATCGATATCACACAGTTCTACCAGACCTTCTTCGAGGAGGCGGAAGAACTTCTAGTGGAAATGGAGCAACTGCTGCTCGGGCTGGATCTTGAGTCCCCCGATGCGGAAGAGCTCAACGCGATCTTTCGCGCGGCGCACTCGATCAAGGGCGGCGCTGCCACCTTCGGCTTCGCGGCCCTGACCGAAACCACGCACCTGCTGGAAAACCTGCTCGACCGCACGCGGCGGCGGGAGCTGGCGTTGTCCCGGACCATTATCGACACTTTTCTGGAAACCAAGGACGTGTTGCAAGATCAGCTCAACGCTTACCGTAACGGTACCGAACCGGATCCGGAAACGCTGGCGCGTATTTGCGCCGTTTTGCAGCAACTGGCGCTCGAGGCCTCGGGCGGCGCGCCCGCCGCGGCGACAGCCCCTGCACCTGCCCCGGTGGCAGCCGTTGCCGCCCCCCCCGAGCCCGCCGCGGGCGGTGGGTTGAAGGTGACGCTGATCAAGGTGTCGCCGTCGGACCAGGCGCTGCTGCGCGAGGAACTGGCCAACCTGGGCGAGATCACCGGTCAGCAGGAAGAGGGCGGTGATCTCACCATCTGGCTGCAGAGCCAGTGCAGCGCCGACGACATCATCGCGGTGTGCTGTTTCGTCGTGGACGGCGACCAGATCGTGGTGGAAGCCGCGGCTGCAAGCGCGCCTGCGCCTGCTGCCGAAGCCGCCGCCCCCGTTGCCGAGGCCCCGGCAGCGGCGCCCGCAGTCCCGGTTGCCGCGGCGCCTGCCGCCGCGCCTGCGGCCAAGGAAAAAGCCAAGCCGCAGCCCGCCGCCGCAGCCCATGCGCAGGAGTCCGGCTCGATCCGCGTGCCGACCGAAAAGGTGGACCAGATCATCAACCTGGTGGGCGAACTGGTGATCACGCAATCGATGCTGGCGCAGACCGCCTCGTCGCTCGATCCCGTGCTGTTCGACCGTTTGTTTTCCGGCATGGGCCAGCTGGAGCGCAACGCACGCGACCTGCAGGAAGCCGTCATGTCGATCCGCATGATGCCGATGGACTACGTGTTCTCGCGCTTCCCGCGCCTGGTGCGCGACCTTGCCGGCAAGCTCGGCAAGCAGATCGACCTGGTCACCTTCGGCAAGGCCACCGAGCTCGACAAGAGCCTGATCGAACGCATCATCGATCCGCTCACCCACCTGGTGCGCAACAGCCTGGACCATGGCATCGAAACGCCGGACAAGCGCATTGCGGCCGGCAAGGAGCCGACCGGCCAGCTGATCCTGTCCGCCCAGCATCATGGCGGCAACATCGTCATCGAGGTCAGCGACGACGGCGGCGGCCTGCGCCGCGACAAGATCCTCGCCAAGGCGCTGCAGAACGGCCTGCCGGTCTCCGACAACATCAGCGACGAGGAAGTCTGGCAGCTGATCTTCGCACCGGGCTTCTCCACCGCCGAAGCGGTCACCGACCTGTCCGGCCGCGGCGTGGGCATGGACGTGGTCAAGCGGAACATCCAGGAGATGGGGGGCCATGTCGAGGTCACCTCGCGTCCAGGCCAGGGCACGACGACCCGCATCGTGCTGCCGCTGACGCTGGCGATCCTGGACGGGATGTCGGTCAAGGTTGGCGCCGAGACCTTCATCCTGCCCCTGAACTGCGTGATGGAATCGCTGCAGCCCAAGCCGGAAGACGTGCACACGGCCGCCAACAACGACCGCGTCATGCACGTGCGCGGCGAGTACCTGCCGCTGCTGGAGTTGCACCGCGTGTTCAATGTGGCCGACGCCGTGCAGGAGCCGACCCAGGGCATTGCCGTGATCCTGCAGGCCGAAGGCAAGCGTTTCGCGCTGCTGGTCGACCAGTTGATCGGACAGCACCAGGTCGTGCTGAAGAATCTCGAAACCAACTACCGCAAGGTGCCTTGCATTTCCGCCGCCACCATCCTGGGCGACGGCAGCGTGGCGCTGATCGTGGACGTCGGTGCGCTGCAGCGCACCGGGGTGCGCCGCCAAGACCCGGCGCTCGCTTAACGCTCAGGAGAACAAGACATCATGGCCGGCATCGGACACATCGATACCCCGGGGAGCGAGGCTTCCGGGCAGGAATTCCTGGTTTTCACGCTGGGAAGCGAGGAATATGGCATCGACATCCTCAAGGTGCAGGAGATCCGCGGCTACGACGCGGTGACCCGCCTGGCGAACGCGCCTGACTTCATCAAGGGCGTGACCAATCTGCGCGGCGTGATCGTGCCGATCGTCGACCTGCGCCTGAAATTCCGCCTGGGCAACGTGCGCTATGACCACCAGACCGTGGTCATCATCCTCAATATCGCCGGGCGCGTGGTCGGCATCGTGGTGGACGGCGTGTCGGATGTACTGACCCTGACCGGCGAAGCCATCAAGCCGGCGCCGGAGTTCGGCGTCTCGGTCTCGAACGATCACCTGACCGGCCTGGGCACCGTCGACGGGCGCATGCTGATCCTGATCGATATCGAAAAGCTGATGACCAGCCCCGAGATGGAGCTGGTCGAAGCCGAACTCGCCTGATTCCGCCCAGGTACTTACCGGCGCATCGGCAAGCAATACCAGGCACCAAGCAATAGCACCAGCAATAGCACTAGCACCAGCCAGCCTACGGCCAACAGCCCCCGCAACACATGACGCAGCTTCGCCCAACCGCCTTTGCCGCCGGCCCGCAATCAGCGCAGCCCGCATCCATGCGGCGCGACGAGCCGCGGGACTTCCTGCTGACCGAACGCGATTTCGAGAAGATCCGCGCGATGATCCATCGCCGCGCGGGCATCTCGCTCGGCAGCCACAAGCGCGAGATGGTGTACAGCCGCCTTGCGCGGCGGCTGCGCACGCTGCAGCTGGTCGACTTCGGCAGCTACCTTGCCATGCTCGACGCCGATGAAGGGTCGGATGAGTGGGAGTTCTTCACCAACGCGCTCACCACCAACCTGACCTCCTTCTTCCGCGAGGCGCATCATTTTCCCTTGCTGGCGGAGCACGCCAAGAAGATCGGCCGGCCTTACTCGGTATGGTGCTCGGCGGCGTCCACCGGCGAGGAGCCTTACTCGATCGCCATCACGCTGGCCGAGGCGCTCGGCGAGCGCGCGGGCACCGTGCTGGCCACCGATATCGACACCCAGGTGCTGGCCAAGGCCCGTGCCGGTGTCTATACCGCCGAGCAGGTGAACAAGCTTTCGCAGGAGCGGCTCAAGCGCTTTTTCCTCAAGGGCACCGGCCAGCGCGCCGGGGCGGTCAAGGTCAAGCCGGAGCTGGCCTCCACCATCAGCTTCGAGCCGCTCAACCTGCTGGCGCCCGACTGGGGGATTCGCGAGAAGTTCGACGCGATCTTCTGCCGTAACGTGATGATCTACTTCGACAAGCCCACCCAGGGCCGCATCCTGGAGCGCTTCGTGCCGCTGCTCAAGCCGCACGGGCTGCTGTTCGCGGGCCATTCGGAGAATTTTTCCTACGTCACGCGCGCGTTCCAGCTGCGTGGGCAGACGGTCTATGAGCTGGCGCCGGCCTCGGCCAGGCTGGGAGGTTCCTGATGCGCACGCCCCAACTGCCGGAAGCCATTGCCACCCGCAGCTACTTCGACCGGGAATTCGGCAAGCAGGCCATCAAGCTGCTGCCGAACGAGTACTACGTGACCGGCGAGGATGTCGTGCTGACCACGGTGCTGGGGTCGTGCGTGGCTGCCTGCATCCGCGACGAGAAGGCCGGGGTGGGCGGCATGAACCATTTCATGCTGCCGGACGATGACGGGGTGGGGGCCGACCGGCTGTTGTCGGCGTCGATGCGCTACGGCTGCTATGCGCTCGAGGTGCTGATCAACGAACTGCTGAAGATGGGTGCGCGCCGCGAGCGGCTCGAGGCCAAGGTGTTTGGCGGCGGTGCGGTGCTGGCCAATATGACCACGCTCAATATCGGCGATCGCAACGCGGAGTTCGTCCTCAGGTACCTGAAGACCGAAGAGATCCGCGTGGCGGCCCAGGACCTGCGCGGTCCGCATGCGCGCCGGGTCAGCTATTTTCCGCTTACCGGGCTGGCGCTGGTGCGCCGGCTCACGCGGCAGGATGACCAGGTGGTGGTCGAACGCAACGAACGCGCGCTGGCGCGCGCCATTGCCAGTTCCGCCACCAAGCCAGCGACCGGCGGCGCCGAACTCTTTTCACGGCGAGCGTCCTCGGCTGCCGTCCCCTGAACCGTTAAGGATTTATTCAAAACATGACTGCGGCAAAGATCAAGGTATTGTGCGTGGACGATTCCGCGCTGATACGCAGCCTGATGACCGAGATCATCAACAGCCAGAGCGATATGGAGGTGGTGGGTACCGCTCCCGATCCGCTGGTGGCGCGCGACCTGATCAAGCGCCTGAATCCCGATGTGCTCACGCTCGACGTGGAAATGCCCCGCATGGACGGGCTCGACTTCCTCGAGCGGCTGATGCGGCTGCGTCCGATGCCGGTGCTGATGGTGTCGTCGCTGACCGAACGCGGCTCGGAAATCACCATGCGCGCGCTGGAGCTGGGCGCCGTGGATTTCGTCACCAAGCCCAAGCTCGGCATTCGCGACGGCCTGATGGACTACACGGACACCATTGCCGACAAGATCCGCGCGGCGTCGCGCGCGCGCATCCGCAGCGCCGCGCCGCCGAGCGCCGGGGCAGCCGAGCCGGCGGCGCCGATGCTGCGAAGCCCGCTGCTGTCGACGGAAAAACTGATCATCGTCGGTGCCTCCACGGGCGGCACCGAGGCGATCAAGGAGTTCCTGATGCCGATGCCGCCGGATTGCCCTGCGGTGCTGATCGTCCAGCATATGCCCGCCGGCTTCACGCGTTCCTTCGCGCAGCGGCTCGACGGGCTGTGCCGGATCACCGTCAAGGAGGCGGAGCACGGCGAGCGCGTGCTGCCGGGCTACGCGTATATCGCCCCGGGCGATTCGCATCTGCGCCTGGCCCGCAGTGGCGCCAACTATGTGGCCCATCTGTCGCAGGAGCCGGCGGTCAACCGTCACCGTCCGTCGGTCGAGGTGCTGTTCGATTCTGCCGCGGTGCAC
Organism: Cupriavidus basilensis; assembly: GCF_029335485.1. Taxonomy (GTDB): domain Bacteria; phylum Pseudomonadota; class Gammaproteobacteria; order Burkholderiales; family Burkholderiaceae; genus Cupriavidus; species Cupriavidus basilensis_E. The sequence goes on along the minus strand of NZ_JARJLM010000369.1, from coordinate 1,376 downwards.
GCCGGCAAGAACGCCATCGGCGTGATGCTGACCGGCATGGGCAAGGACGGCGCACAGGGCATGCTGCGCATGCGCGAGGCCGGCGCCTACAACCTGGCGCAGGACGAGAGCACATGCATCGTGTTTGGCATGCCCAAGGAGGCGATTGCCGCCGGTGGGGTGCACGAGGTGGTACCGTTGCACGCGATGAGCCAGCGCGTCATGGCGCGCCTGGCAACCTTCGGGACGCGCGCGCAGCGGGTTTGACAGGGCACAAGCGTCTGCCTGGCCGCCTGGGCGCGGCGGGGCGGGCGTACGTATTGCAGTAACTTTCCACAACTGTTTTGGAGCCGTTAGAGTGGACAAGAACATGAAGATCCTGGTGGTCGATGACTTCCCCACCATGCGTCGGATCATCCGCAACCTGCTTAAGGAACTGGGTTTTGCCAACGTCGAGGAAGCCGAAGACGGCGCCGCCGGCCTGGACAAAGTCAAGGACGGCAGCTTCCAGTTCGTCGTTTCCGACTGGAACATGCCGAACATGGACGGCCTGAGCATGCTGCAGGCGATCCGCGCCGATGGCGCGCTGGCGAAGCTGCCGGTGCTGATGGTGACGGCCGAGGCCAAGAAGGAAAACATCATCGCCGCGGCACAGGCCGGCGCGAACGGCTATGTGGTCAAGCCGTTCACGGCGGCGACGCTCGATGAGAAGATCACCAAGATCTTCGAGAAACTGGCGAAGGAAGGGGCATAAGGTGGGCGACATGTCGACGACTCCGACTCTGAGCAACGAATCTGCCGAGCAGCTTTTCCAGCGCATTGGCGCCCTGACACGGATGCTGCGCGACAATATGCGCGAATTGGGGCTCGACAAGGAAATCGAGCGCGCCGCACAGGCGATTCCCGATGCGCGCGACCGCCTCAGCTATATTGCCGCCATGACCGAGCAGGCTGCCGAGCGCACGCTGAACGCAGTGGAGCTGGCGCAGCCGATCCAGGCCGGCATGGAGAAGCAGGCCGAGGCGCTGGACAAGCGCTGGGGTGCCTGGTTCGAGAAACCGGTGGAACTGGGTGACGCGCGCGAGCTGGTGCTGGACACCCGCGCCTTCCTCACCGACGTGCCGCAGCAGGCTCGCGCCACCGGCAGCCATCTGCTCGACATCATGATGGCGCAGGACTTCCAGGATCTGACCGGCCAGGTCATCAAGAAGATGATGGACATGATCCGGTCGCTGGAGCACGAACTGCTGCAGGTGCTGATCGACAACGTGCCGGCGGACCGCCGCATGGAAGCGCCGGCCACGTTGATGAACGGGCCGCAGATCAATCCGGAAGGCAAGGCGGATGTGGTCTCCGACCAGTCGCAGGTGGATGACCTGCTCGCCAGCCTCGGCTTC
>NZ_JARJLM010000368.1 GCF_029335485.1 Cupriavidus basilensis | reverse complement strand
CGCAGGACAGGCGGGATCGCGCCATTTAGGATGGGCGCCAGCCTTCCCCCATGGTCTTTTGAGCCCCCGTTTCCATCATGAGCACCCGCATCGATACCGCGCCCGGCGGCGCCAACGCCTCGCCGCAGGGCCAGGCCCAGAGTCTCCACAGTACGCAGTCGGCCGAGCGGACCGGCTTTCGCGTGCTGGGAGCGATCAGCTTTTCGCATTTCCTCAACGACATGATCCAGTCGCTGATCCTGGCCATCTATCCGATGCTCAAGGGCGGCTTCAACCTGAGTTTCACCCAGATCGGCCTGCTCACGCTGACCTACCAGATCACCGCCTCGCTGCTGCAGCCGGTGGTCGGCCTGTACACCGACAAGCATCCCAAGCCGCAATCGCTGTCGATCGGCATGGGCTTTACGCTGTGCGGCTTGCTGCTGCTGTCGGTGGCGCCTACCTATGGCGTGCTGCTGGTGGCGGCCGCGCTGGTGGGCACCGGGTCGTCGATCTTCCATCCGGAGTCGTCGCGCGTGGCGCGCATGGCGTCGGGCGGCCAGCACGGGCTGGCGCAATCGATCTTCCAGGTCGGCGGCAACGCGGGCAGCGCCACCGGGCCGTTGCTGGCGGCGTGGATCGTGCACCAGCAGAGCAGCGTGGCGTGGTTCTCGCTGGCGGCCTTGCTGGCGATCGCCGTGCTGTGGCAGATCGGCGGCTGGTACGGCCGCGAGCTGGCGCATACCACCCGCAAGCGCAAGGCCGCCACCACGCAGGCGCCGCTGCCGCGCCGGGTCGTGGTACGGGCCATGGTGGTGCTGATGGCGCTGGTGTTCTCCAAGTATTTCTACATGGCGAGCCTGAACACCTATTACACCTTCTACCTGATGGAGCGCTTTGGCCTGACCCGGCAAAGCGCGCAGATCTACCTGTTCGTGTTCCTGTTCGCGGTGGCTGCCGGCACCATCCTGGGCGGCCCCATCGGCGACCGCATCGGCCGCAAGCGCGTGATCTGGGCGTCGATCCTTGGCGTGGCGCCGTTCACGCTGATGCTGCCGCATGCCGACCTGTTCTGGACCGGCGTGCTGTCCTTCATCATCGGCTTCATCCTGGCTTCGGCCTTCTCGGCCATCCTGGTGTTCGCGCAGGAACTGATCCCGGGCAAGGTGGGCATGGTGTCCGGCCTGTTCTTTGGCTTTGCCTTCGGCATGGGCGGCATCGGCGCCGCGGTGCTGGGCAAGCTGGCCGATGCGCATGGCATCGAGTCGGTCTACCGCTTGTGCGCCTATCTGCCGCTGCTGGGGCTGCTCGCCGTCTTCCTGCCCGACCTTGGCGGGCGGAAGAAGCCAGCCTGACTGCATCGCCGGCGCGCGCGGCCTCGATCAGCGCGCTGAGCGCGAGAAACCTGGTTTCACGGTTGATCTCGGCGATGCTGGAAATCCTGGCGTCGGCGATAACGCCGACGTGGTGGGACAGCTCGGCGATGCGGTCGGCGCTCGCCATACGGTATTTCCCATTCAGTTCAACTGACCCGGCAGGGGCTGGGCGTGTGCTGTGGGGCTGGCCGCACCATGTCTGTTGCTTCCCCGCTCCTGTGTGGAGACAGAGGCGAGAAACGTGCCAGATTCGCATGGAGCGCCCCTGGTGCAGCCCCGCGAAGCTGGCGCCGCCGCTGGGTTCAGCGGCCGGTCTTGTCCTGCGATACGTCCATGATCATGCGGGTGAGCAGGTACAGGCGCGGCGTGACCGAGTTGAGGTCGACGTACTCCGCATCGTTGGAATGCGCGCCAAAGCCGCGCAGGCCGAAGCGCTCGATCACCGGCGCCTTGGTGGCGGCCGCGGCAAAGGCCGCATCGGTGCCGCCGCCCTCGGCGGCGTCGTACACCGCCAGCTTCTCGCCGATCTCGGCATATACGCCTTGCGCGTGCGCGGCCAGCTTGCGCGCGGCCTCGGTGACTTCCAGCGGCGGCCGGCGGCGCTCGAATTTCACCTCCACCCTGGTGTCCGGAATCAGCTGCTTCTTCACGCGCTCCTGCAGGGTGCGCTCCAGGCCGTCGTAGTCGGCGGTGCGCAGCACCCGCACATCGGCCTGGGCCGTGGCGACGGCGGGAATCACATTGCGGTTGGTGCCGGCGGCGGAGATCGTCCAGTTCACCTTGAGGCCGGTGTCCGGGTTGGACAGGTCGCGCATCTGCAGGATCTGGTGCGAGAGTTCGTACAGCGCGTTGCGGCCCTGCTCGGGCGCGCCGCCGGCGTGCGAGGCCTTGCCGTGCACGGTCAGCGAGATCGCGCCGATGCCGCTGGTGGCGAGCGAGAGGCGGTCGCCGTTCACGCGGGTGGCCTCGCAGGAGAACACGGCATCCTGCTGGCTGCCCATCCTGGTCAGCATGGCGCGCGCGCCGGGCGAGCTGATTTCCTCGTCGCCGTTGATCAGCACGGTCAGGGTGCCGTAGTCCTTGAAGCCCATCTTCTGCAGGATGGCCACGGTATGCAGGATCACCGCAACGCCGTTCTTGTCGTCGGCGATGCCCAGGCCGTAGGCGCGCTCGCCGTCGACGCGGAAGGGCTGCTGGGCCAGCATGCCGCGCAGGTAGACCGTGTCCATATGGCCGATCAGCATGATGTTGCGCTTGCCCGTGCCCTTGAACTGCGCCATCACCATCTTGCCCACCTGTTTGGGCGTGTCCTCCATGCGGTAGATCCCGGTGGGCTCGATCAACTGCGCGTCGCCGCCCAGCGCGGCCAGCCGGTCGCGGATCAGCGCGGCGATGCGGTCCAGGCCTTCGATGTCCTTGCTGCCCGACTCGATCGACACCAGGTCCTTGAGGGTGGCGATCAGCGCGGGCTTTTCCTGCTGGGCGAGCTGGTAGGCGGGCTCCACCGGCGCGGCGTGCGCGGCGGCGGCGCAGAGCAGGGCGGCGACGGCGGCCGCGGACCTCAGGGCGCACGGCAGGGAAAGCGCGCTGGTGCGCGGACGAAGGTTCAGATGCATGCGGGAGTCTCCGGAAAGGTCAGGGGGGCAAACTGGGCAGGCGCCGTGCCGGTGCCCGCAGGCACGGCTGCGCCAGGACAAAAACGGGAAGCGAAAGGTGGCGGCGGCGGTGCGCGCAGGCGGACGGCCAGCATGGAAGGCGGGCATGGAAGACGGGACAAGCAGCAGGGCTCGTGCCAGGTGTGGCGCCTGCGTGGCCCGCGCCCTGGCTGGGCTATCGCCTTGCCCGGCAGCTCCAGGCATCCTCATTGACCGAGCGGCTCGAAGCCCTGCAACCATCGCCGCAGCAGGCCGGCCAGCTGCTTGCGCTCGGCAGCCGACAGCCGCGCCAGCAGGCGGTGCTCGTTGGCCACATGCACCTCCAGCGCATGGTCGATGCGCGTGCGGCCGTCCTGCGTCAGTTCGATCAGCAGCCCGCGCCGGTCTTCCGGATTGGGGCAGCGGCGCACCAGCCCGGCGCGTTCGAGATGGTCGATGCGGTTGGTCATGGTGCCCGAGGTGATCATCAGCGAGTCGATCAGCGCACCCGGCGACAGCGCATAAGGCGGCCCCGAGCGGCGCAGCGTGGCCAGCACATCGAATTCCCAGCTGTTCAGGCCGGTCGGCGCCAGCGCCGCTTCCACGGCGCGATCGGTATGGCGCGCCAGCCGCCAGACACGGCCGATGATGCCCATCGGCGCGGCATCCAGGTCCGGACGCTCGCGTGCCCACTGGGCGAGGATGCGATCGACGCGGTCGCCGTCGGCCCCTGTGGCCGGGGCCGGCTGGCCGGCTGGTGGCGGATCGCCGTCGCCGGCCGCAGGGGCGGGCGCTGTTGCGCCGTGCGCTTTGGGTTTGCCGCGGATGGCCATGGTGTGTGCTGCGCTTGATTCTGGATGGCAAGAATCTTGACATCAAGGCTTTCCCTTCGTAAAGTGGTTTTTATATCTTGATATCAAGATTCTTTTCATGAAGAAAACATAAGAGAGCATGAGAGAACATGAGAACCCATAAAGGCACGACGGCATGAAGCCCGACGCCCACCCCGCAACGCCGGCATTGCCCATGCGTCCGCCGGCTCCGCCGGCCCGGCCATCCGCCCCGGCGCAGGCGCAGGCGCAGGTACGCACCGCGGACGTGCTGCTGACCGCTTCCGCCCCGCTGGTCTGGGGCAGTACCTACCTGATCACCAGTCAGTGGCTGCCGCCGGGCCAGCCGCTGCTGTCCGGCGTGATCCGCGCGCTGCCCGCCGGGCTGGCGATGCTGGCGTGGAGCCGGCAGTTGCCGCGCGGCGGCTGGTGGTGGAAGGCGGCGGTGCTGGGCGTGCTCAATATCGGCCTGTTCCAGGCCATGCTGTTCATTGCCGCCTATCGCCTGCCGGGCGGGGTGGCGGCTACGGTGGGCGCGATCCAGCCTTTGCTGGTGGTATTGCTGGCCTGGCTTC
>NZ_JARJLM010000367.1 GCF_029335485.1 Cupriavidus basilensis | reverse complement strand
ATAGAGGATGTTGCCCTCGCTGCCGCTGATGCGGCGGGCTTCCACCCGCAGCGGCGCGGCGATGTCGTCAAGGCGTGCTACGTGCAGTTCCAGCTTGCGCACGCTGGCCAGGTAGCCCAGGCGCGGGCGCTGCCCGGGTTGCCGCAGCGCGGCACCGTGGGCGGCCATGGCCTGCGCCGCGTATTCGATGCCGCAAACGGCCGCCAGGCGCCCATTGGCGCGCAGCGGATTGTCGGCATGGGTATGGCTGCTGGCTTCGCAGCGGATGCATTCCGGGTTCCAGTCGAGCACGCTGTCGAGCAGGCACATGGCGCCCTGATGCGGAATATGCGCGGCGATCCACGCGCGTCCCAGCGCAGCGGCTTGCGGATGCATCACGTCACGCGGCTTCGAGCGGGGTAATGGCCACCCGCAGGCGCAGGTCGTCAAGGTAATCGATCACCACCTCGCGCGGGCCGCCCAGCGCCAGCGCCTGCAGCATGGGCAAGGCCCGCGCCGCCGGCACGGCCTGGCGCAACTGTTCCAGTTCGGGCAGCGGCATCCGGCTGGCCGGCGCTTCGGCCAGCGTGACATCGAGGCGCGCGATCGAACGTGCGCCAGGCTGTGGCAGCAGCACCAGCGCCAGGCCGAACGCATCCGGGATGGGACGGTGGCTGCGCAGCGGCTCCGGATAGTCCGTGTCGTAGGCAATCAGCAGGCAGGCTTCGCCGTCCACGGCCACCTGGCACAAGCTGTCCAGCAGGCCGGCGCCAAAGCTGCCGTCGCGCGCGCACAGCACGTTGGAGGAGGTCATGGCGCCGGAGGCAATGCCCCAGTAACCCGCGGCAGCGTTATGCACCGAGTTGTGAAAACGGGTCGGCGAGATCAGCGGATCCTGGCTGGCCAGCGCCTCGCAGATGGCGTGGTAGTTGTAGCCGTCGCCGCTGGAGGCGCTGAACACCGTCGGCAGGGCCGCCGCGTCCATGCCGCTGGCTGCCACCGCCTGCTGGCCCACCGCCAGGGCCAGCTTGACGCAAGGGCCGGTACGGCGCCGTTCGGCCGGCGGCAGTCCGGCCGGTGGCGGCAGTTCGGTCGGCTGGTTGGCATAGGGCAACGTGCCTGCCAGCACGGCGGCGCCGTGCTGCCAGTCCTGGAAGCCGGGGCCCAGCAGGCCGATGCCTTCGATGAATGCGCTCAGTTGCATGGTCAGGTTCAGGCTGGCGAATCGGCGCGGCCGAACAGCAGGCTGCAGTTGGAGCCGCCGAAGCCGAAGGCATTGCTCAGGACCCGGCGCACGGGCTGCTCGCGGTTTTCCAGCAGGTAGTCGAGCGGGAGTTCCGGATCCGGTTCGGTGGTGTTGATGCCAGCGGGCATCAGGCCATGGCGCAGCGCCAGCGCGCAGATCACCGCCTCGATGGCGCCGGCCGCGCCCAGCGTGTGGCCGGTCGCGCCCTTGGTCGAACTGCACGGGACGGATGGCAGCAGGTCCAGCATGGCCCTGCCTTCGGCCGCGTCGTTGCTGCGGGTGGCGGTGCCATGCAGGTTGACGTAGTCGATCTGCGCCGGTGCCAGGCCGGCACTGGCCAGCGCCTGCGCCATCGCCATGCGGGCACCCAGTCCCTGCGGGTGCGGCGCGGACATATGGTGCGCATCGCTGGACTCGCCGATCCCCAGCAGCAGGATGTCTTCGCCCGTGCGCGCGGCGCTTGCGGCGGGGAGCCGCTCGAGCAGGCCGAAGGCGGCGCCTTCGCCGATCGAGATGCCATTGCGCTGCGCATCGTAGGGCCGGCACGGCAGGCCGGACACCAGCTCCAGCGAATTGAAGCCATACAGCGTGGTGTGGCACAGCGAGTCGACGCCGCCCACCACGGCGGCATCGATCAGCCCCGCCTCGAGCATGCGGCGCGCCGAGACGAACACCTTGGCACCGGACGAGCAGGCCGAGGAGATCGATACCGCGGGCCCGCGCAGGCCAAAGTAACTGCGCACGAATTCCGGCAGCGAGTAGGGACTGTGGCTGCCGCGGTAATGAAAGTCCGCCGGCAGCGCGCCGGTGCCGGGGTCGCGCCGGCGGTAGGCCAGCTCGGTCTGCAGGATGCCCGCGGTGCTGGTGCCGAGGAATACGCCGATGCGGTGCGGGCCGAAGCGCGCCGCGGCCTCGCGCACCCGTTCGGCGAAACCATCCTGTTCCAGTCCCAGTTGCGCCAGGCGGTTGTTGCGGCAGTCGAACTCGGCATGTTCCGCATGGAGCACGGTCTCATCCACCCGCCCGACTTCGCCGATATACGTGTCCAGCCTGATATCGCTGAACGCGCAGGGCACAAGACCGCCGCGCCGCGCGCGCAGTGCCGCCAGGGTGGCGTCAAGGCCATGCCCGAGGCAGCTGGTGGCGGTGAAGTGCGAGAAAAGAAGGGGAGACACTGCGTGCTTGGATTCGTTTGCGCGGTGGGCGGATTGTATCAAATGGCCTGTGCCGGCAAGGTCACCCGGCGGGCGGCCTGGCGTGCTCGATCGAGGCGGCAAGGGGCACTCACGATGTCACCGCCGGCGCAATGGCGGGCACGGCATCCCGCAACGTCACGCAACGCAGCCCGGCACGGTCGATGGCCTGCAAAACGCGTGGCAGCACCTCCAGCACCAGCGGCCGGCCGGCACGGTCTTGCCCCGGATTACCGTCGTGCATCAGCAGGATGTCGCGTTCGGCCAGGCCCCTCAGCAAGCGTGCCGCGACGCGGTCGGCGTCGCCGCCGGCGACGGTGTCGAAGCCGCGCCGGGTCCAGCTGGCCAGGTGCAGGCCGAGCCGGCACAGCACGGGCTCGAGGAAGGGGTTGCGCAGGCCCGCGGGGGCGCGGAAGAAGCGCGGCGCGACGCCGCCGAGTTCGGTCAGCACCTGCTGCGCCGCGCCGATATCGCGCATCAGGCGGGCCGGGCCGAACAGGGAAAAATGATGGCGATGGTCCAGGCTGTGGTTCTCCACCGCGTGGCCCCGCCGGACGATTTCCCGCACCAGATCGGGATGCCGCGCGGCACGCGCGCCGATGCAGAAGAAGGTGGCGCGTACCTGGTGCCGGTCCAGCAGGTCCAGTACGCGCGGCGTCAGTTCGGGATCGGGTCCGTCGTCCAGGGTCAGGGCCACGCAGCCCTGCGCCGAGGGCGGCAAGGCCAGCAGGTTGGGGCCCAGCCATGTGCTGCGGGGCCACAGTCCCGCCGCCGTCAGCAGCAGGTGCGAGGCAATCACGCCACCGGCGGCCCAGGGCACGGCGGCCGGTGTCGCGATGACCGCCGCGGCGGCCCCCGCGTGTACCGCGAGCGCGCCGCTGACCAGGGCGCCAGGGCGCCACGGGCGGGCATTGGGGTGGATGGCTGGCTTGGCTTGCATATCGTGGGGTGCGGTCGTGCGGCTCATGGCTGGCGCCTGGCGGACGCGGACAACAGCGCCGGCGGCGCCAGGATGGCCGAGAACAGCAGCGCCAGCACTGCACCAGGGCCGACTGTCATGCCGAAGGCCTGCAGCAGCGGCAGGCTGGAGAAGGCAAGCAGGCCAAATGCCGCCACTGTGGTCAGGTTGGCCAGCATCAGGGACACCAGCGTATGCGGCGAGATGGCCGTGGCTTGCCGTCCGCTGCCATTGAAGAAGAGCGCGTAGTTCGAGCCTACCGCGACCAGCAGCAGCATGCCGACCAGGTGCAGGATGGTGAGCTGGCGTCCGCTGGCGGCGAGCCCGGCAACCACCACCAGCGTGGCCGCCGCCAGTGGCAACAAGGTGCTCAGCACCCGCCGGGGCGAGCGCAGCGCAATCGCCAGCAGTACGGCGATGGCCGCCAGCCCGCCGAGCGACAAGTGCAGCGCTTCCCGCATATAGCTGGCGTAGAGATGATCGGATTCGTTCTTCAGGTCGACAAAGAGCGTGTCCGGCAGTGCCGCGCGCGCGATCGCGGCGCGGATCGGCGCGGCATCAAGGCTGGAGGCGGAGGCGGCTCCTGGCTTGTCCTGCGCGGCGGCCGGCGCGCGCAGCGGCAGGGTGGCGCTCCAGCGCTCGCCATGGCGCGTCAGCAGCGCATCGATGGCCAGCGCCATCGACGTGCCGCGCAGGTCGTCGCGCCGTAGCAGGGGCGCGCTGCGTGCCTGCTCGGCTTCGTCCAGGAAGGGCGCGAACAGGCCCGGTTTCACCGGTTGCCCGGCGACCGCCGCCTGCAGCCTTTGCGCCAATGCCTGCCGGGGCGGCAGGCTGGCCTGGCGCGCGCGCTGGGTGGCCATGCTGGGGAGGTAGCGCGCCGGGCTCTCATAGCCGGCGATCACCCCTTGCGCTACCAGCGGGTCCAGTTCGCGCGCTACCCGTTCGGCGCCCTGCAGCACGCTTTCCTGGTTCGGGCCGGACAGCACCACCAGGTAGCGCACGTCGGGCGCGCCCAGGTCGGCCCGCAGCGAGGCATCGAGCGCCTGCTCGCGCGCGGGCACCGGGCTCAGCGAGGCCAGTTCCTGGCTCCATAGCGCGCCGCGCGGCATCAGCAGCACCGCGCCGGCTGCCAGCAGCAAAGCCGCCATCGGCCAGCGCAGCCGGTGGGCCTGCGCGGCGGCGCGGGCCAGGCGTTGGCCCAGCGGGGCCACATCGCGCATGCGCAGACTGGTGGGCGCCAGCCGCGGCAGCACGAAGCGCGTGACCAGGGCCGCGGTGGCCAGGCCGGCGATGGAATACAGCCCCAGCTGCGCCAGCCCGGGGAAGCCCGATAGCAGCAGCGAAGCGAAGCCGCAGATCGAGGTCAGCACGCCGAGCCGCACCGTGGGCCAGAACGCGCCCACCCAGGCGCGCTCGTCGCGCCGGCCGGCATGCGTGTACTGGGCGGACTGCACGAACAGGTAGATGGAGTAGTCGACCGCCTCGCCGATCAGCGTGGTGCCGAAGCCGAGCGTCAGCCCGTGCACCACGCCGCCAAAGCCAAGGCTGACCGCGGCCACGCCGGCGAGCGCGCCGGATACCACCGGTACCAGCCCGAGCAGCAGGGTGGGCAGCGAGCGGTACACCAGCAGCAGCAGCGTGACGATGATGCCGATGCCCAGCGTGGACAAGTGCTCGACTTCGCGCTTGATGGTGTCGCGCGTGCTGACCGAGAAGACGCCGGGGCCGGTCATGAGCAGACGGTAGGGCACGGTACCGGCCTGCGGTGCCTGCCGGGCTTGCTGCGCGTGTTCGAAGGCCTGGCGGATGGCGGCGATGGCGCTCGCCTGGCCGTCGGTGTCGGAGCCAGCGCTGGCGGTTTGCGCCAGCAGCACGGCACGCTGGCCATCGCGCGACGCCCATGCGCCATCGCGCAGCGGCACGCGCTGCGCGCTATCGAGCTGGCCCAGCAGGGAAGTGATTTCGCCGGTGGGGTCGCGCGGCAGCAGCGTCTTGGTGAAGAGCCCGGCCGGCGATGCAAGCAGGTCGAAGGTGTCTGCCACCGCCGCCTTCAGCCCCTCGGGCAGGAAGCGCTCGGGCGTGACGGTGGGGCTGAGCAGGTAGCGATGGGTATAGAGGAAACGCTGGTCGGCGGCCTGGTTGACGGGCTCGCCATTGCTGACCGAGGAAAACCGCGGGTCGGCACGCAAGCTTGCCGCGATGGCCTTGGAGAGCGCGGCGCGTCCGGCCGCGTCGCCGCCTTCGATGCCGACCAGGATCAGCCGGGAGACCAGCCCTTCGCGCAATTGGTCCACCAGCAACTGCTGCTCCGCGCTGGGCGCGCGCGGCAGGAAAGCCGACAGGTCCGCGGTGAAGCCGGTGCGGGCAACCACCGCCGCACAGGCCATCAGGAACACCAGCCACAGGCCGACGGCGAGGCGTGCCGGCCCCTGGGACAGGCGCGCGCGCCAGCTATCGCGGCGAGCCTGCTCCGTCATGGCGCGGCGACCGGTTTGATCTTCATCACCGAGCGGTCGCCATCGGCCTGCACGATCTCCACGCTGTCGAGCGTGTCCCGCGCGCCGTCGATGCGGATCTGCCTGACGATGCCCGCCATGCGCGAATCGGCCGGCGTCAGGGTCAGGGTCCAGCGCGTGGCGCGGCCCTGGATGCCCAGGCGATAGTAGCGCTCGAGCGCGTTGCGGTTGCCGGCCAGGGTGCCGCGGATGCTTTCGATAAAGGCCGCCATTTCCGGGTAGTTCTGCAACGGCAGCACGAACTGCTTGCCGGCTCGCTCCACCGTGAGCATGTCGCCGTCCAGCACCAGGTTCTCCGGCTTGGGCGCGATGGTGCGTTTCTCCAGGTGATCGGGCGCCAGGAACACCAGCTCGCCCGAGGATTCCACCGGGCGTTCCAGCATGGCGAGATACTTCTTTTCGGTAAAGGCCACGCGCCCGCTTTTGCGCTGTGCCAGCACGGACATCAACTGGTCCACGCCCCACGCCGCGGCCGCGGTGGCGGGCGGCTCCGCCGCGCGGGCAGGCGGTGGCGCGAGCGGGCCGATCGCGCCGGCAATGCAGGCCATCATGCAAAGGCGCGCAAGGAGGCGCGCACGGCGCGGCGCGCGGGCATGATGGCGGGTATCGGGTGATCGAGGCATGCGTCAGGGCTCGTTGCTGGGCGGCGGCTTGCTGGACAGCGGCGGACCGGCCTGCCAGAAGTCGTAGAAGTTGAACCAGTTATACGGCGCGCTGCGGCAGTGATGCTCCAGCCTGCCCACATAGCGCGTCAGCGCGGCCTGTACTTCCTGCTCGCGCTGGCCGCGCGCTACATGGGAAAAATCGGCCAGCGCCTCGAAGTGAATATCATAGCGGTTGCCGCCGCGGTACAGCCCGGTCATGAAGATCACGGGGCGGCGCAGCATGGCCGCCATGCGCAGCGGACCAGTGGGAAAGCCCGCCGGCGCGCCCAGGAAGTCGCACTGCTGTACCGGATCGGTGGCGCGCTGCGAGAGCGTGCGGTCGGCCAGCATGCCGATCAGGAATCCGCGCTCCAGGTACTCGCGCACCTTCAGCATGGCATCGACGCGGCCAAGCGAAATCACATCCTGGCGCATGGCCGGGTTGATGGCTTCGAGCACGTCGTTGAGCTTGCGCGCGTTCTCCTCGTACATGGTGATCGCCACCTGCATGCCGGGGCGCTGGCGCCCCATGGCGCGGATCACTTCGAAGCTGCCCAGGTGCGCGCCCAGCAGGAAGGCGCCGCTGCCCCGCGCCATGGCTTCGTCCACCAGCTCGCCGCCATGCACGCGGATGTCGAACAGGTCGAAGCGTTCGTTGAGCAGGTAGATCCGGTCGTGGATGGTCGAGGCGAAGGTGAAGACGTGCCTGTAGCCATCGCTCCAGCCCGCATAGCGTCCCAGCACGCGGTCCAGGTAGGCGCGCGAGGCGTAGCGCGCGGTGGGAGAGAACAGCACGAAATAAGCGGCGACGAGGCGCAGCACGGCGCGCCCGAAGCGGCGCCCCAGTCCCAGCGACAGCCAGCTCATGATGCGCAGCAGGGTGGTGTTGCTGCGTTCCTCCCGGCTGGACCAGTCTGCGCTGGCCGCTTGCCGTCGCTTTGCTGGCCACATCATGCGCCGGTTTCCCCTGCCTGTGGCGCCGCTGCCGCGGGCGTCAGCGTGCCGCTTGCCACGGTGCGGCCGCCCGCGCCGAGCGTGAAGTGGATGGTGCCGCGCGCATCGGTTTCGTGCCGGATCGTCACCCGCTCGCCGGGGGATACCGGGCTCAGGAACTTGACCGTGCCGATCTGGAAGATCTCCAGGGGTTGCGCCAGCGCGGCGCCGATCGCCATCACCGCCTGATCGAGCAGCACCACGCCCGGCACCACCGGGTGGCCGGGAAAATGCCCGGCCAGCGCGGGGTGGTCAGGGGCAATGACGAAGCCCGGCAGGGTGTGCGCTGCGCCCGGCTCCTGGCGCGCGTCGGGGCGGGACTTGGGCATCATGCGGGGCCGCCGTGCGATTGCGCCGGTCGGGCCCGCTGGCCCGCCAGCAGCCTTGTCACCAGCGGCGCCAGGGTGTCGTGCGGCAGCTTGCCGGTGGCATTGCGCGGCAAGGCGTCGACGAACAGCAGCGGGCGCGGCATGAAGGCGGGATCGATGCGCTCGCGCAGTGCGTGCAGTATCTCTGCGGCCCGCAGCCGCGGGGCTACCACCAGTGCAATCAGCCGGCGCACGTGGGTTTCGGGCAGTTCGCCGGGGGGCGCATCCGGCATGAAGAAGACGCCGTCGTCGACCCCCGCGATGGCATTGATCTGATGGTTGAGGAATGCCAGCGAGGTACGCTTGCCGGCGATATTGATCAGGTCTGCCTTGCGCCCATGCAGCAGGAAGCGGGTCTCGTCCAGCAGCTCCAGCGCATCGCCCATGGCGACGGCTTGTTCCACGTGGCCGCCCGATGCCCAGACCTGGTCTTCTCCGTCGGCTTCGCCGCTCTCGCGCGGCCGCACTGCCAGGGTGAGCGCGGGAAACAGCTCCCAGGCGCTGGTGTGCGCGGTGCGGCGGGTGGCGATCTGGCCGGTTTCGGTGCTGCCGTAGATTTCCATCAGCGGCGCCGCCAGGCGCGCTTCCGCCTCGGTAGCCAGTTTTTCCGCCAGTGGCGCGGTGGCTGACAGTACCAGGTCCGCGGGCGGCAACTCGCCGCCGGACAGCAGCAGGGCGCGCAGATGGACCGGTGAAGTCACCAGCACGCGCGGCCGCGGCACGGTTTCCAGCGCGGCGCGGATATCGGCGGGGTAGAAGGCAGGCGCGGCGCTCAGCGCGATGCCGCCTTGCAGGGCCAGCAGGACGGTGGACTCGAAGCCATACATATGCTGGGGCGGCACGGTGCCCACCAGGGTGTAGGCGCGGCCGTCCTGCAGGCCAAGGCGTGCCGCCGCGGCGCGCACATTGCGCACCAGGAAGCCCCAGGTCTTGCGGTGCGGTACCGGCTGTCCCGTCGAGCCCGAGGTGAACACGTAAGCCATGATGCGATCGCCGGGGATCAGCGGCACGCGCGGCTCGGCTCCGGCGGCATCGGCGGCGTGGCCATCGTGCGCGGGGTAGCCGGCGAAGAGGAAGCGCGGCAGCGCGATATCGCAATCCGGCGTGTCATGCAGGCAGAAGGTGCCGGGCGCGAACGAGGCGAGCTGGCGCACCATCTCCGGCGTATGGGTGGACGGCAGCAGGCTGATCTTGCCGGCCACCAGCGTGGCGCACAGGCCGACGGTGAAGCAATAGCGGTCGGCGCAGGCATTGAACACGTAGCCGCCCGCGGGCAGTTCGCCGGCAAGCCGCATGACGTCGGCCAGGAAGCGGCGCACCGTCACCGCCTGGCCAGGAAGGTAGGCGATGACGCTGTCCAGCGAGGTATGGGAAACAAGAGGAAAGGAGGGCATGGTGTCGATGGGCTCGGCGCGGGCTTCAGCGCGGCAGGCCGGCGCGCGCGGCCATGGCTGCCCGGTAGCCGCGGATCGCTTCCATCACGCCGGCATGTTCCAGTCCCGGCAGGGCAAGGCGGCGGCAGCCCGCTTCAGCCGCGAACATCGATGCCACCAGCACCGGGCTGCACAGGTTGGCGAAGGTGGACCAGGTGCCGACGGGCGCAAGCGCGAACAGGACGGTGGACAAGGTGGCCATCAGCGCGAAGAACAGCGTCCACGCTACCGTGACCGTGCGGGTGTAGCGTTGCACGGCGGGCGGAAGCGTTCCACGCACAATGGTGGCGAACTGCGTGCAGAGCGGCGTGTGCCCGCGCCGCAGGCTGCGGCCGAACATCCAGCCCAGCGCGGTGTTCGCGCCCATGTGCTGCAGATAATAGGTCCAGCCGAAGTGCTGGGAAAGTGGCGTCCGCAGCGTCCACAGGCCGGCGCAGGCCAGCGCCAGCAGCATGAGCAGGGGGAGCCGCCAGGTGGAACGCCACCCGATGCCAAGCCCCATCAGGATGAACGGCGCGGCGCCAAGCAGCAGGCCGGCCACTTCGGCGCCCGGCTGTTGGGCCACCCGGTGCAGGGTGTACTCATACGAGACAAATAGTGCCGCAATGGCGACTCCGGCATAAGGGCGGCCCGAAGGAGAAGCAGAGCCATGTGCGCTGGCGGCCATTTTTTCGGGCGAGCCGGTGCGCGAGTCGGGCGCAGGCCGGTCGGTCCGGCCGATGGGGTTGCAGGTCAAGGAAGAATCACTGAATGGCATGGCAGCGCTATTTGGGTACGGCTTGTGGCGCTCGTCCCGCCGGCCGGAGGGGTCATGCCCCGAAAGGGTGCCGGACAGGATGGCCCGGCGCATGCTGCGCGGCGGGAAGCGAGACGAAAGCTTATAGCGTGAAGACCGGTGGATTGGGGGCGTTGTTTCCGGAAGTGGTCAACAATGTTGTTACCAAACTTCTCTTAGGTAGTGGGATTTTTCGCCGCTTGGTAGCATGTCCCCCAAAGACGGTGCCGAAGTATACAACAGCCGTTTCACCTGACGCATGCCCGGGCTGTCCATGATATGCCGGTGACGGACCGCCTGGCTTGCATGCGTGGCCTGCCCCTAATTGCTACGTTGTCACGATGACCGAACTCGAACACGAAATCGCCGAACTGATCATCGGAGAACTCGATATCACCGAGATCAAGCCCGAAGACGTCTGCGCCGACACCCCCCTGTACGGCGATGGTTTCGGCCTGGATTCCATCGACATCCTGGAGATCGCCCTGCTGATTTCCAAGAAGTATGGTTTCGAGCTGCGCTCCGATAATCCGGACAACCACAAGATCTTCGGCTCGCTCGGCAGTCTGGCGGCCTACGCGGCAGCGAACCGCACGCGTTGAGATGCCGGCCGCCTGGCGAAGGCGAAAGGCGAAGCGCCCGCGGAAAAGCGGCCGGCCCGTGTCATCGTAAGCAGGCAGCCGCCTGCGGGAGTGTGGATGGAGCAGCAAGAGAAACAGAAGCCCAGGCTGGCACTGGTGACCGGCGGCAGCGGCGCGCTGGGGCAGGCCATCTGCCTCGCGCTGGCGCAGGCCGGTCATGAAGTCTGGGTGCATGCCAACCGCAATCTTGGTCAGGCCGAGGCGGTTGCCGAAACCATACGCGCCGCTGGCGGCCGGGCACATGCGACCGCATTCGACGTGACCGATGCCGATGCCACCGAGGCTGCCTTGCAGCGCATCCTGGCGGATGGACCGGTGCAGATCCTGGTCAATAACGCCGGCATCCACGATGACGCACCCATGGTCGGCATGACCCGCCAGCAATGGCGCAGCGTTATCGACGTCTCGCTCAACGGGTTCTTCAATGTCACCCAGCCCTTGCTGATGCCGATGATGCGCACCCGCTGGGGGCGCATCGTCAACATGGCGTCGGTTGCGGCGCTGATGGGCAATCGCGGGCAGGCCAACTACGCGGCCGCCAAGGCCGGGCTGATTGCCGCCACGCGCTCGCTGGCCATCGAGATGGCCTCGCGCGGGGTGACGGTCAATGCCGTGGCGCCCGGCGTGATCGAATCGCCCATGATTGCCCAGGCCTTTCCGATCGAGCGTATCCGGCAACTGGTGCCGGCGGGTCGCGCCGGCAGCGCGCAGGAAGTGGCCGGCATGGTTGCCTATCTGATATCGGATGCGGCGGCCTATGTCACTGGCCAGACGCTCTCCATCAATGGCGGCATGGCCTAGGCCGGCCGTGGTTTTTTCAGGAAGCACATATGGATAGGAATGCCCGTCCCGGCGCCGGCAGCGCCATGCCCGCCGTTCGCCAATGCGATGTGCTGGTCATCGGCGGCGGTCCCGCCGGCTCCACCGCGGCGGCCTTGCTGGCGGAACGGGGCTTCAAGGTCGCGCTGCTGGAGAAGTCGCGGCATCCACGTTTTCATATCGGCGAGTCCCTGCTGCCGGCCAACCTGCCGCTGTTCGAACGTCTCGGCGTGGCCGATGAGGTGCGCGCCATTTCCATCGAAAAATGGGCCGCCGAGTTTGTCTCGCCGTGGCACGGGCAGGGCCAGGCATTCGAGTTCGCAGAGGCCTGGGACAAGTCCATGCCCTACGCCTACCATGTGCGCCGCTCCGAATTCGACGCGTTGCTGTGCCGCAATGCGGCGCGCAAGGGGGCGGAGGTCATCGAGGGCTGCCGGGTGTGCGAAGTGGCGTTCCTGCCGCAGGAGTCCGGGGCGATGGTGCGCGCGATGCGCGATGACGGCGGCCAGGACGACTGGCGGGCGCGCTTCGTGGTCGACGCATCGGGCCGCGATACCTTCCTGGCCAACCGCTTCAAGACCAAGCAGCGCAACCCCAAGCACAACAGCTCGGCCCTGTACGGGCACTTCCGCGGCGCGCGCCGCCATCCCGGCAAGAACGAAGGCAACATCACCATCTTCTGGTTCGAGCACGGCTGGTTCTGGTTCATTCCGCTCTCGGACGGCACCACCAGCGTGGGCGCGGTGACGTGGCCGTACTACCTGAAGCGCCGCGACAAGCCGCTCAAGGACTTCTTCGCCGACACCATCGCGCTGTGCCCGGCCTTGGCCGAACGCCTGGCGGGCGCGGAACTGGTCGCCGAGGTGGAAGCCACCGGCAACTATTCTTATGTGACGGAGCAGACCTATGGCCCCAGCCATGTGCTGCTGGGCGATGCCTATGCCTTTATCGATCCGGTGTTCTCCTCCGGCGTCATGCTGGCCATGACCAGCGCCTTCGCCGCCGCCGATGCCATCGATACCTGCCTGCGCGAGCCGGCCGGGGCGCGGGCCGCACTGCAGCGCTTCGATAAGGTCGTGCGCCACGGCCCCAGGCAGTTTTCCTGGTTTATCTACCGCATCACCACGCCGACCATGCGCGATCTGTTCATGGGCCCGCGCAACATCCTGCGCATGAAGGAGGCGCTGCTCTCCGTGCTGGCCGGCGACATCTATGGCAAGACCCCGATCTGGCGTTCGCTGCTGGCCTTCAAGGTGCTCTACTACGGCGTCGCGCTGGTGAACTGGCGGCGTTCCTGGGGTGCCTGGCGGCAGCGGCGCCGCAATATCCGCCCGCTCGACGAGACCGGCGCGGCGGCCAGCCAATGAAGCGCGATGCCATGACAACGGCGCCCCTGCGGCTGGCGCAATACACGGCCTCCAGGCTGGCGGCACCCCCGCCGGGGTGGCTGGAGGGCGCCCTGGGGGCCGTCTGGTATGGCCCCGGCAAGCCACCCGCGGCCCTCGCTGGAGCGGGGCTGCCGCTGGCGCGCGTGGCCACGCCGCCGCTGCAGGCGGACCCGGTCGTTTGCGAGATCTGGCATGGCGCGGGAGACGGTGGCCGCGCCGCCCTGCCGGAACCAGCCGGTGAAGCCGGCGCAGCACCTGGCACTGCTCGGCATGGCGTGGTGGATTTCCGCGTGGACGCCGCGCTCGGCCTGCTGTTCGGCAGCGTCACGCTGTCCGAGGCGGACTTCGCCGGCGCCCCTGCCGCCATGCTGCAGTGCGCAACCGAGCGGGCCTATCGCGACATCTTCGGCTTGCTGGATGCGCAGGGCTATCCATACCTGGTGCGGGTGTGGAACTACGTGGCCGACATCAATGCCGAGGAGTCCGGGCTGGAGCGCTATCGCCAGTTCAATATCGGGCGGCAGGATGCCTTCATGGCCTGCCGCCGGGAGGTCGTGGGCAATGTGCCGGCGGCCTGCGCGCTTGGCGCGGTGGGCCAGCCCGCCGCGCAGCGCATGCTTTCGATCGCTTTCCTGGCCAGCCCGCGCGCGCCGGTCGCCGTGGAGAATCCGCGCCAGCTCAGCGCTTATCGCTATCCCTCGCAATACGGACCGCGCAGCCCGACCTTTGCGCGCGCCGGGGTGTGGCGATGCGGCAAGGAGGGCGGTCGCGCCGCTACCGTGCTGTTCGTGTCCGGCACCGCCAGCATCGTTGGCCATCGCACGGTGCACGCCGGCGATGTGGCCGCGCAGACGCGCGAGAGCATGGCCAATATCGCCGCCGTGCTGGAGCAGGCCGCGCGCGACGGGCACGCACGCCTTGGTTTGACGGACCTCGTCTACCGCGTCTATGTGCGCGATCCGCAAGACGCCGGCACCCTGGCCAGCGTGCGCGCGGAACTGGAAAGGGCGGCGGGGCGGAGTGTGCCGGCAGCCTATGTGCAGGCCGATATCTGCCGCGGCGACCTGCTGGTGGAAATCGAAGCCTCGGCCGGCCACGGGCTGGCAGTGCTCGGGTGACGGCCATGGCCCGCCACGCCGGCGCAGTGCGCCGCGCGCCATTTGTCCGCGCCAGGCCGGGCCGGGAAAGCGTCTGCCCCGCGAGGACGGCCTGATGCCGCGGCAACTGCGCGCTTACCTGCTGGCCCGGTCCGCTGCAGCAGCCGAGCATGCTGCGTTCTATGCGGGCCTGCTGTTGCTGGCCTCGCTGTCGCTGCTGTGGACGCCCTTTGCCGTCATCTGCCGTTGGATACTGCCGGCCGCGCAGGGGCAGCGGCTCGGCCGCTTCGCCAACATGGGCATGTTCCGCTTCTATCTGTGGGCCCTGGCAGCGATGGGCGCATGCCGCTTCGACCTGCGCGAACTGGACAGCTTGCGGGGCGGGCCGCCCCTGGTGCTGGCGGCGAATCATCCCGGGCTGCTGGACGCTTTACTGGTGCTGTCGCGCTTGCCGGGCGTGGCCTGCATCATGAAGGCCGGGGTGGTGGATAATCCCTTCCTCGGCGCTGGCGCGAGGCTGGCCCGCTATATCCGCAACGATACGACGGTCGGCATGATCCGGCGCGCCGTGCAGGAACTGCGGGAGGGGGGGCAGGTGCTGGTGTTCCCGGAGGGCACGCGCACCATCCGCCGGCCGGTCAATGCCTTCAAGGGCGGCGTCGGGCTGATCGCCAAGCGGGCCGGGGTGCCGGTGCAGACGCTGTTTATCGAGACGGACTCGCCCTTCCTGGGCAAGGGCTGGCCGTTCTTCCGCAAGCCCGACATGCCGGTCTGCTACCGTGTCAGGCTGGGCCGCCGCTTCGACCCGCCCGAGAGCGAGCGCGGGTTCATGGCCGAGCTGGCGCAGTATTATGAAGCGGAGCTGTCTAGCCCCGAGCAGGCGCCGCGGCGTTCCGCCGCCGTGGAGTGCGCCACCGCGCCTACTGCCTGAGCGGCCGGCTCATGCCGCCGGGGCCGCCAGGGCTGGTGGGGCGGCGGCCGGCGCGCATTATCCATTTTTTCGCTTCTTATCGTGTACCGATCTGTCCTTTATCCTCATGACTGAGTCCTCCACCACGCATCTCGTTCTGATTCCCAGCTACAACCCGGGGGACAAGGTTCGCGACACGGTGCGCGAGGCACGGCGCCATTGGTCGCCGGTGTGGGTGGTCGTGGATGGCAGCACCGATGGCAGCACCCAATGGCTGCGCCAGGAGGCTGCTGCCGACCCGGGCTTGCGCGTGATCGTGTTGCCCCGCAACCAGGGCAAGGGCGCGGCGGTGCTGCGCGGGCTGGAATTGGCCGCGGCGGAAGGATTCACCCATGTACTGACCATGGACTCCGACGGGCAGCACCCGGCCGGCCTGATCGCGCCCTTCATGGCGGTGTCGCAGCGCGACCCGCAGGCCATGGTGCTTGGCCGCCCGGTGTTCGACGCCAGCGCGCCGAAGGTGCGGGTTTACGGGCGGCGTATCTCCAACGCCTGGGCCAACCTGGAGACGCTGTGGGCCGGCATCGGCGATTCGCTCTATGGCTTTCGCGTCTACCCGATCGCGCCGTTGCGCGCGGTGATGTACGGGCAGCGCTGGATGCGGCGTTTCGATTTCGACCCCGAAGTGGTGGTGCGCATGTGCTGGCGCGGTGTGCGGCCCCTGAACCTGGATGCGCCGGTACGCTATTTCAGTGCCGACGAGGGGGGCGTCTCGCACTTCAACTACCTGCGCGACAACGTCCTGTTGAGCTGGATGCATATGCGCCTTCTCTTCGGCTTCCTGGCCCGCCTGCCGCTGCTGGCCTGCCGCCGCCTGCGGGCGCGGCGCGGCGCGGGGCCCCGCATCACGGCGCCCTGACGCCATGGGCGTGCGGCCTGCGGCCCACGCTGGCCATCGGCTGCAGGTTGCCGTACATCCTTTGCGTCACCTTCGGGTAGACTGAGCCTCTTGCGAGTTCCCGCCAATGCAGTCGGCAGACCGAGGTTACAGTATTGCAAGGAGAAGCGCCCCATGCATGCAGTCCCGTTGCTTGATAGCAGTGCAGACGATTCCCCCGTCTCAGCCCCCTTGCGCGACCTGCGTCGCGTCACCATCCATCCCGATCACTGGTATCCGCTGGCCTGGTCGCGCGAGGTCAAGCGCGGCAAGGCCCACGGGGTGCGCTTCGCGGGCGAGCCGATCGTGCTGGTGCGCACGGAGTCGGGCGCGGTATTCGCGCTGGAGGACCGCTGCGCGCACCGGCAGGTGCCGCTGCATGCGGGGGTGGTCGCGGGCGAATCGATTCGCTGCTGCTATCACGGCTGGACCTATGACTGCACGGGCCGCTGCATCGACGTGCCTTACCTGGGCCGCGAACGGTTGCCCAATGGCGTGCGCTCCTATCCGTGCCGCGAGCTGGAAGGGTTGATCTTCGTGTTTCCCGGCAGCGCGGTGCTGGCCGACGAGACGCCGTTGCCCGCGCTCGGCTCGGTGGCCGACAAGGCCTACAAGACGCGCCGCTTTGGCCGCGAGGTCAAATGCCACTACTCGTTCATGCACGAGAACCTGATGGACATGAACCACCAGTTCCTGCACCGGCGGCAAATGGGACAGATGCGCGCCCGCTCGCTCGCGCGGCGGCGCGGCGAAGGCTGGGTCGAGGTCGACTACACCTTCGCGCGGGAGGCCGGCCGGCAACCGGTCGGCGAGGCGCTGGTATTCGGTGGCGGCAACAAGGGCGGGGAGGACCACAAGGATGTGATGACGGTCCGCACCTGCTACCCCTACCAGACGCTGCAGATCCGCACCTCGGATGCGACGCTGGTGATGGACCTGTGGATCGTCTACGTACCGCTGGACGCGGAGCAGCGGACCAACCGCACCTTCGGGCTGCTGTCGATCAAGAGGCCGGGCATACCCGGCGTGCTCGATCTGGCATGGCCGCTGCTGGTATGGTTCACCGAGCGAATCTTCAAGGAAGACCGCTGGATCGTCGAGCGCGAGCAGGAAGCGCATGACAAGCAGGGGGCGGACTGGAACCACGAGGTGTTCCCCGTCATCAACGAACTGCGCGATCTGCTGCGCGAGTGCGGCGCGCCGGAGAAGCCTGCTCCTGCCTGACTGGCCCCGCCCGGATCTACCGGTTGCGCTCGTCGCGCTCCAGCGTCGAGCAGGCCGTTCTCAGCATTGCCGCATAGCGTTTCAGTTCGGGCTCGATGCGATAGACCGGCCCGGCGATGGAGATCCCGTAGCACTCGCCCGACAGCCGCAGCGGCCAGGCGATCGCGCCCACGTCGGGCAGCGACTCGCCGAGATTGATAAAGCAGCCCTGTTCGACGGATGTCTTCAGCTCGGCCTCGAGCTGCCCGGCGTTGCCAATCGTGCGCGGCGTATAGCGTTCGAAGCCCAGTTGGGCGATCAGCGCGCGGCGCTCGTCCTCCGGCATGGCGGAGAGCAGCGCCTTGCCGATCGAATTGGCGTGCAGGTCGCGCCGTTCGCCGGCGGTGGCGATATAGCGGATCGCGTGCGGGGATTCGAGCACGTCGAGATAGACCACCCACCGGCCTTCGTGCAGCTTGCCGATCACCACGGTTTCGCCGGTGGCGGCACGCAGTTCATTCATGGTGCCGTGCACGCGGTCCAGTACCGGGTCGTGCCGCGCGATCTGCTGCGCCATGGCCAGCAGCCGGCCGGTGGGATAGTAGCCCTGGCGGCGGCCGGTCT
The DNA here is from genome assembly GCF_029335485.1 of Cupriavidus basilensis. Taxonomy (GTDB): domain Bacteria; phylum Pseudomonadota; class Gammaproteobacteria; order Burkholderiales; family Burkholderiaceae; genus Cupriavidus; species Cupriavidus basilensis_E. The sequence continues at coordinate 1,043 of NZ_JARJLM010000367.1, read as the reverse complement.
CGTAGAGATAGCCCAGCGAGGTGAGGGTGCGGATCAGCGCCAGGCAGCTCGACGCAGGCACCGCCAGCAGGCGGGCCAGCTCCGATAGCGAGAGCGCGCGCCGCTCGCGCGCGAAGGTCTCGATGATCTCGATCACGCGCAGCGCCGTTTTCACGTTCATTGCCGGCGCTTTGTTGTCGTTGGCGGTCATGGCTGGGACAGGTCCCGCGCATTGGTGGAAGACGCGGGCCCGGGTCGGTCGGAAGAGAAGCGCACATCATAGTCGATCGGCTGGCGGGGCACGCCAGGCCCGGCGCAATGGCTCGCATTCAGGCCAAGGGCGTGATCGGGTAGCGTGCCATCCGATCCACCACCGGGTAGCCGCCCTGCGTGGGCTGCGCGCCGAGCGTGCCCGGTCCATGCGCGGCCGGAAGATATCCATCGGGCGCGTGGTGCTCGGGTCACCACGAAAAGCGCCTCGCGAATCCCGGGGAGGATACGGCGAGGCGACGGCAAGAGGCGATGAGTCCGGCTCGTACCGCGTCAGGTTGCTTCGGCTAGCGTGCGGCGGATGTCTGCCGCCGCACCAAGTCGGGCCGGGACGCCGGGATGGGGCGCATGCACGCCACGCTCCTCCCTGTCTCTATTTTCATTTCATGAAAAAATTGAATGTAATTTGAGATTTTAAATCATATTGGGAATGCTCCATGCCTGGCTACACTGCGCAGCAAGGCCGTTGGGTACTGAAGGATCAGGGTGCCGGGTGGCTGGTATTTGCCGTAGTCTTACTGGGTGAACCGTCCGATTCTGCCGCCAGCGGGGGAACCGGGCCGTGAACTCGATACTCCGCCTCTGGCGCGTCGCAAAACCGCCGCGCCGGATCGGAATCTTGTTAATTTGAAGATGCAAAGCATTGAAGGGAACAAAAAATGACGCCGACCGATGTGAAAGCCACGCTATCGTTTTCCGATGGTTCCCCCAGCGTCGAGCTGCCGGTTTACAAGGGCACGGTCGGCCCCGATGTGATCGATATTCGCAAGCTGTACGGTCAAACCGGCAAGTTC
>NZ_JARJLM010000366.1 GCF_029335485.1 Cupriavidus basilensis | reverse complement strand
GGCTTCGTCTGCCGGCAGGGAGGCGTCAACGGTGGCCAGCGCCTGCCAGTGCGGGATTTCCTCGCCACGGCGGGCGGCGCTGTCGCGCAGGGCTTCGGCCCAGCGCTGGTAGGACGCCGTGCGCGCCGGCGGTGCTGCAGCTTCGCCATTCAGCCGTGCCCGATAGGCCGCATGCAAATCCTCGATCAGCACCCGCCACGAGACGCCATCGACCACCAGATGGTGGATCGCCAGCAGCAGTTGCCAGCGGTCTCCGGTCCGCAGCGCGACAGCACGGAGCAGCGGACCGTGCGCCAGATCGAGGCTGCGCTGGGCGGCTTCGCAGTGCGCCAGCCGTTCGGCCTCCGTTGCGGCGTCCCGCACCCACAGCAGGTCGGCGCAGGTCTCTTCATCGGCGTACGTCTGCTGCCAGACGCCCGACGCTTCGACGAACCGCAGCCGCAGCGCATCGTGATGGACGACCAGATCGCCCAGCGCTGCTGCCAGCGCCCCGGTATCGAACCCATCCCGGCAATCGAGCAGCACCGACTGGTTCCAGTGGTGACGCCGGGTCATCGGCATGGCGAAGAAATCGGCCTGGATCGGCAGCAGCGGCACGATGCCAGTGGGCACCGCGTTGCCGGCGTCGGCGTCGTGTGCCACCGGCGCCGCCATGGCGGCCAGTTC
>NZ_JARJLM010000365.1 GCF_029335485.1 Cupriavidus basilensis | reverse complement strand
TGCAGGTAGTGGCCGCCACCCGGCGTGCGCTCGTGCTTCTGCTCCTCGATCATGTCGAGGCTGTAGGGGTCGCGCTCGTGGGTCCACTCGTCGAGTTCCTTCTCCCAGGCGGCCTTCTCGGCGGCGATCTGGCCGGCGCGGTCCTCGCGCGAGGCGTCGCAGGCCAGGGTGCGGCCGGCCAGGCGCTCGGTCAGCGCCATGGCGGCGGCCTTGGCGTCGCCGCAGATGCCGACCGAGATCTTCTTGACCAGGCCGAGCATCTTGTGGTCGGCATCGATCTGGATGATCCTGGCGTGCTTGGGCCAGTAGTCCATGCCGTGCTGGGGCAGGGTGCCGAAGGGTCCGAGGCGCGAGCCGAGGGCGATGACGACATCGGCGCGGGCGAGCAGCTTCATGGCGGCCTTGGAGCCCTGGTAGCCGAGGGGGCCGCACCACAGCGGGTGGCTGGCGGGGAAGGAGTCGTTGTGCAGGTAGCTGTTGACGACGGGGGCGCCGAGGCGTTCGGCGAGGGCCTGGCATTGCGCGATGGCATCGGCCATGACCACGCCGCCGCCGGAGATGATGACGGGGAATTTAGCGTGGGCGAGCAGTTC
>NZ_JARJLM010000364.1 GCF_029335485.1 Cupriavidus basilensis | reverse complement strand
CATCACCAGGGCCTCCAGCGAGGGGGGCGGCACCATGGGGGGCAGCGCTCGCAGCAGTGCCGCGAGCCGGTCCTCGCCAGCGATAAAGCGCTCGTCCGCGCTCATGGCAGCCGCTCCCGCGAGGCCGCCGTTGCCAGGCTGTCGCGCAGCCGCGCGAAAGCATAGCGTAGCCGGCTCTTGATGGTCTCGAACTTTTTGCCCAGCGTGAGGGCGATGTCCTCCACGCTCATCTCGCTGAAGAAACGCAGCACGATCACCTCGCGCTGCGCTGGCGGGAGCGCCAGCAGGGCTTGCCGCACGCCTTGCAGATTCTGCCGCAGCTGCGCCTCGGCCTCGGGGCTGAGGTCGTCGGACGGCAGGGCGAGATGGGTCTCTTCAAGCGTGTCGCGCTGGCGCTGGTAGGCGCCGCGCAACTGGTCCAGCCAGGTGTTGCGCGCGATCTGGAACAGGAAGGTGCGCAGGGCCGCGCTGGGCTGATAGTCGCCGCAGCGGGTCATCAGCTTGACCCAGGTCTTCTGGGCCACATCCTCAGCCTCGCCGGCATCGCCCTGGCATAGCCAGGCGACGTAGTTGTACAGCGCGGCATTGTGGCGGCGAAACAGCTCCGCCACCGGCTGCTCGATCAGGCCATTGGCGACCAGCAGCATCAGGTCTGTATCGGGCAGCGCGGCCAGTCCGGCGGGACGGCTTGCGGCCGGGTCGGCGGACGAGGCGCCGGGCACGAAGGCATTCATGCGCGGCAGTATATGACAGCGCCGGCCGATGCCGTGCGCACCGGCATGCCGGTGCGCGCTGGCGCGTGCTGACATCCCGGCATCCGGCTCTCTTCAGTGCGCGGGTTCCCTGGCGGCGCCGTCGCCTTGCGCCAGCGGCGCGCGCGTGGACAGGGCCTGGGCCAGGTCGACCAGCTTGATGAATTCGCCGCGATAGCCGTAGCGGTCGGTGCCGCGCGCACCCAGCGCCAGGGCCCGCGCGTCGGCGTAGCCCCAGGTGCCGACATGGGTGCCGCCGCGCAGCACCTGGCTGAAGCCGGCCACCGCCGTGGCAAAGCGGAAGGCGTCGTCGGTCTGCGCCAGCGGCCGCACCGCGGCAGCCCGCACCGGCAGATCGAGCAACTCGCTGGCCTGGGCCTGCGGCAGCTTGTAGCGCAGCCTGATGTGCGCCAGCTCGCCGCCGGCGCCGCGCTTGCCTTGCGGCCTGCCGGCGCTAGCCGGCTGGTAGCGCAAGGGGTCGAGCAGGCCGGGCTGGTCCGCCAGCGTCAGCTCATAGAGCGCGGTCACGGTATGGCCGGCGCCGATGTCGCCGGCATCGACCTGGTCGTTGTTGAAGTCCTCGCGCCGCAGCGCCCGGTTCTCGTAGCCGATCAGGCGATATTCCTTGACCGTGGCGGGATTGAATTCCACCTGGATCTTGACGTCGCGCGCAACCGTGGCCAGCGTGGAGCTGAGCTCTTCCACCAGCACCTTGTTGCCCTCCATCAGGTTGTCGATATACGAGTAGGCGCCGTCGCCGGCGTCGGCGAGCTGTTCCATCAGATGGTCGTTGTAGTTGCCGGTGCCGAAGCCCAGCGTGGAGAGCGAAACGCCCGATTTGCGCTTCTCCGCGACCATCGCCTTGAGCTGGCGGAAGTCGGTGATGCCGAGGTTGAAGTCGCCATCGGTCGCCAGCAGCACGCGGTTGATGCCGCCGGCGATAAAGCTTTGCTGCGCGGCCTGGTAGGCCAGCGCGATGCCGCTTGCGCCGGCGGTGGAGCCGCCCGCCACCAGCGAATCGATGGCCGCGGTGACGGCGGCCTTGTCGCTGCCGGGGGTGGGCGGCAGGACCACCCGCGTGCCGCTGGCGTAGGTCACCAGGGTGATGCGGTCCTGCGGCCGCAGGGCATTGGTCAGCAGCTTGAGCGACGACTTCAGCAGCGGCAGCTTGTCGGCCGAATACATCGAGCCCGACACATCGACCAGGAACACCAGGTTGGCCGGCGGCAGGCTGTCGCGGGCCGCGTCGGCCGCCTTGATGCCGATGCGCAGCAGCACGTTGTGCGCATGCCACGGCGCCGGCGCGGCGTCGGCGTGCACGGCGAAGGGACGGCCATCGCGCGGCTGCGCATAGTCGTAGGGGAAATAGTTGACCAGTTCCTCCACCCGCACCGCATCGGCGGGCGGCAAGCGGCCGGCGTTGAGCAGGCGGCGCACATTGCTGTAGCTGCCGGTGTCCACGTCGATGCTGAAGGTGGAAACGGGAGCCTGCGCTACCTGCTGCACGCCGTTTTCGTCGATGGCGGCATAGCGTTCGCGCTCCGGTGCGCCCGCGGCAGCGGGTTGCGGGTAGGGCGCGGGCGATGGCATCAGCGCGGCGTACGGGCGCCTGGCCGGCGTGCCGCCGGCGTATTCGGCCGGCGAGGTTGCGGATTGGAGGCCGCAGGCGGCCAGTGCCAAGGCCATGGCCATGACTCCCAAGCGCTGAAACATTTTTCTTCTCCTGAAAGGCCGCGCCGGCGGTGCCGGCGGCAGGGCGCTGTCAGTGAAACGAGGCAGGGCGCCGCACGGGGTTAAGCGCGCACAGATTTGTGCGATGGACAGCGGCTGTGCCGGACCGGCGTGGCGACGCATGTTTGCACCGTACGGTCCATCCGTGTTGCCCCCAGGGGGCGGCGAGGGTGGCACGGGTGCGGGTGCGGGGCCTAGAATCGACGCTTTCTTCGAGGAGGTCGAACGCATGGCAATCCAGGCATATTCACCGGCGCTATGGCGCGGACCGTTGGCTGCCGCGGCGGCGCTTGCGCTGCTTGGCGCGTGTGCCACCCAAACCGGCGTACCGGCGGCGCCGGCAGCGTCCGTGCTGCCGGCCGCGCCGGAAGTGGCGTCCGGCTACCGGCAAGGTCTCGCCACCGCATACGCCGACCAGCACATGGCCGCGGCGGCGAATCCCCTGGCCACCGAAGCCGGGCGCACCATACTGCGCGCCGGCGGCTCGGCCATCGACGCGGCCATCGCCATGCAGGCCGTGCTGACGCTGGTGGAACCACAGGCCACCGGCATCGGCGGCGGCGCCTTCATCGTGTACTGGGACGGCAGGCGCGTGCAGACCTACGATGGCCGGGAAACCGCGCCCGCCGGGGCCGATGAGAAGCTCTTCCTGCGGCCCGACGGCAAGCCCATGAGCTTCAGCGAGGGGCAGATCGGCGGGCGTTCGGTGGGGGTCCCGGGCGTGTTGCGCGCGCTGGAGCTGGCCCATCGCCAGCATGGCAAGCTGCCCTGGGCCAGGCTGTTCGAGCCGGCCATCGCGCTGGCCGAGCAGGGCTTCCCGATCTCGCCGCGCCTCTACACGCAGGTCGCCGCGGACAAGTTCCTGTCGGCATCCCCCGAGATGGCCGCCTATTTCCTCACCCCGGACGGCAAGGCCAAGCCGGTCGGCACGCTGCTGAAGAATCCGGCGCTGGCGCAGACGCTCCGCGACATCGCCCGCCACGGCCCGGACGCGCTCTATACCGGCCCTATCGCCGGCGACATCGTCAGGCAGGTCAACGGCAGCGCCAATGCCGGCTCGCTCTCGCTGGCCGATCTCAAAGGCTACCGCGCCAGGGAGCGCGAGCCCATCTGCAGCGACTACAAGCGCTGGAAGATCTGCGGCATGCCACCGCCGTCCTCGGGAGGCATCGCGATCGCGCAAATGCTCGGCACCCTGCAGGCGCTCGAGGCGAAAGACCCGAAATATGCGCTGGCCGCAATGACGCCCAGGCCGGCGGCCACGCCGGCAGGCGCCGAACCCCGCGTCGAAGCCGTGCACGCGCTTGCCGAAGCCGGGCGGCTGGCCTATGCCGATCGTGGTCTCTACCTGGCGGACCCCGACTTCGTGCCTGTCAATGTCGCGGGTCTGCTGAACCGCGATTACCTGGCCCAGCGCGCCAGCCTGATCGGCGAGCAAAGCATGGACAAGGCCGATGCCGGCGTGCCCCCTGGCGCCAGTCTCGCGCTGGCACCGGACCGTTCGCCGCCGCGCATTTCCACTTCGCAGATCGTTGCCGTCGACGACGCCGGCGGTGCCCTCTCGATGACCACCACCGTCGAGAGCTATTTCGGTTCGCACCTGATGGTGCGCGGCTTCATGCTCAACAACCAGCTCACCGACTTCTCGTTCGTGCCAAGCGAAAACGGCAAGCCGGTCGCCAACCGCGTGCAGGCCGGCAAGCGCCCGCGTTCATCGATGGCGCCGACGCTGGTGTTCGACCGCGAGACCGGCAAGCTGGTCGCGACGGTGGGCTCGCCGGGCGGCTCGCAGATCATCGAGTACGTGTCCAAGACCCTGGTCGGGCTGCTGGACTGGAAGATGGATGTGCAGGCCGCCATCAACCTGCCCAACTTCGGCAGCCGCAACGGGCCGACGGAACTGGAGGCCGGATTGGCCAGCCCGGCGCTGGTGCAGGGCTTGAAGGACCGTGGGCATGAGGTCGCGCAGATCGAGATGACCAGCGGTACACAGGCCATCATGCGCCGCCAGCGCCCCGACGGCAAGTGGGCCTGGGCTGGCGGCGCCGACCCGCGCAGGGAAGGGGTTGCGCTGGGAGACTAGTCCAAGCCGGCCGGATGCGCCAAAACCATCGGCAATGACGATGGTTGTCCTGGTGGGTTTTTTGCAGGGACCCGATCTGGGCCCTGCAGCCCCCAGTCAGGCCCCGGCACGCTCGGCAGCAAGCGCCTTACTGCTTTGCCTTCTTGGCGTATTCCCAGCCCATCTCCGCCATCGGCCGCGCCCGTTTCCCCGCATCCAGCGCCTGCGCCGACGAAGCCGTGCCATCGACCACCCGCTTCATGATCCCCTGCAGGATCCCCGCGATCCGGAACATGCTGAAGGCCAGGTAGAAATTCCAGTCGCCGGTGATCGGCCGGCCCGTGCGTTGCTCATACGTCCGGCGGTAAGCCGCCTCGTCGGGAATGCCAAGTCCCGCGTGGTCTAGCCCGGCTATGCCGCGGAACTGCCCCGGGGCGATATGCCAGCTCATGCAGTGGTAGCCGAAATCGGCCATCGGATGTCCCAGCGTGGACAGTTCCCAGTCGAGCACCGCCAGCACGCGCGGCTCGGTGGGGTGGAACATCAGGTTGTCGAGCCGGTAGTCGCCATGCACGATGGCGGTGAGGTCGGCGTCTTCCTGGGGGATGTGCTCGGGCAACCAGGCCATCAGCGAATCCATGGCGGGGATGCTCTCGGTTTCGGACAGCTTGTATTGCTTGCTCCAGCGTTCGATCTGGCGCGAGAAGTAGTTGCCCGGCTTGCCGTAGTCGCCCAGGCCGATGGCCTGGTAGTCAACGCTGTGCAGCGCGGCGATGACGCGGTTCATCTCGTCGTAGATGGCGCCGCGCTCGGCGGGCGTCATGCCGGGCAGGGACTGGTCCCACAGCACGCGGCCGGCGACGAACTCCATGATGTAGAAGGCGCGCCCGATCACGGCTTCGTCTTCGCACAGCGCATACATTTTCGCGACCGGCACGTCGGTGCCCGCCAGCGCGGCCATGACGCGGTACTCGCGTTCGATGGCGTGGGCCGAGGGCAGCAGCCTGGACTTCGGGCCGGGCTTGGCGCGCATGACATAGGTCCGGGCTGGCGTGATCAGCTTGAAGGTGGGGTTGGACTGGCCGCCCTTGAACTGCTCGATGGCGAGCGGTCCGGCGAAGCCTGCCACATGCTCGCGCATCCAGGCCTCCAGCGCGGCCATGTCGAAGCGTTGCTGCTCGGCCACCTCGCGGGTGCCTTCGAAGTTCGAAACGTTGGTGCTCATGCTGTCTCCGTTTTTTTGGGTATGTTCCGGTAATGACGAGATTCGAATTTCCATGTCTGCACGGGGCTAGCGCACCGGGCCCCGCTGGTCGCGAAAGCGCAGGTACTGGTGCAGCAGCACCTCCATGGTGGTGTGGCGCGTGCCGCTGTGCACGGGCGTGGGCGGCGAGTAATTGATCATGCGCACCACCCAGTCGAGCGGATCGTCGCCTACGTCCAGCACGTTGATGCAGCCGGCCGTCTGCATCAGGCTGCCGTAGAACACGCGGCGCCCGCAGGTGATGGCATGGGACAGGATGGCGCGGTTGGTGCCACCATGCAATACCAGCAGGACAGTGTCCCAGTCCGGATCGTCGCGCAGGCGGCGCAGGGCGGGCAGCACGCGGTCGAGGAATTCGCCCACGCTTTCGCCGTCGAGGAAGCGCTTGTGTTCGGGGACTTCACCTTCGAAGGCGCCGATAAAGGCGTCGCGCAGCTTGTCGTCGCTGATGCCGGCCAGTTTGCCGCCGCGGATCTCCTGCAGCTCGTGCCAGGTTTCCAGCGCGGCGTTGGCCATATCGGGCAATTCCGCCAGCACGCGCTCGGCGGTCTCCACGGTGCGCGGCAGTCCGCTGACGATGATGCGGTCGAAGCGGATGTGTTC
>NZ_JARJLM010000363.1 GCF_029335485.1 Cupriavidus basilensis | reverse complement strand
CGTCATATTGGCGTTCTTGGCGAGGCGGCCGAGGCGCTCGCGCTCCGACTTGATGAAGGCGATAAAACTCTCCTGCGACCCGCCCGCAGGCTCGATGCCGTTGGGGATCAGGCGCTCGCGTGTTTCCTGCGTCTGCATCGCGGCGCTCATCTCGGCGTTCATCTTCTTGAGGATGGCCGGGTCCGTGCCCTTGGGCGCGAAGACGCCGGCCCAGTGGCCGATGCGCACTTCGGGCATGCCCTGCTCGGCGGTGGTCGGGATGTTGGGCGCCGCGCTCATGCGCTTGTCCCAGGTGGCGCCCAGCGCCTTGAGCTTGCCGGCCTTGATATTGGGCAGCACCACCACGCTTGCCTCCGAGGTGGCCGTGACCTGGTTGCCGATCACCGCGGTGATGCTTTCCGAGCCGCTCTTGTATGGCACCACGGTCATCACCGCGCCTTTTTCCTTGAGCATCTCTTCGACGAAGTGCGGCGTGCTGCCGCTGCCGGCGGTAGCGAAGTTGGCGCCAGCCGTGCCTTGCTTTCTGGAGTACTCGACCAGTTCCTTCAGGTTGTTCACGGGCAAAGAAGGCGATACCACGATCACCGACGGGCTCACCGCGATCAGCGAAACCGGCACCAGGTCGTCGGGCGCATAGGGCATCTTGCTGCGGATCAGGCCGTTGGTGACCGTGCCCACCGCCCCGATCAGGAAGGTGTAGCCATCCGGCTTGCTCTTGGCCACGTAGTCCGCGCCGATCACGCCGCCCGCCCCGGGACGGTTCTCGATCACCACGGTCTGGCCGAGCCGCTTGCCGACCGCATCGGCGGCGGCGCGCGCCACCAGGTCGTTGGCGCCGCCGGCGGTGAACGGCACGACGAACTTGATCATGTGTGCCGGCCAGGCATCCGCGGCGTACGCGGGCATGGCGAAGGCGGCGAACAGGGCGGGAACGGCGAGGGCCAGCGCGCGGCTGGTGGCGGGAATACGCATGGTTGTCTCCATTGGCTGTTTTGGGCGCCGGGCGGCAGATCAGATCGGACCGCCGCTACGGCGAGCGACCGATGATAACCAGCCAAGCTGTCAATTCGCTGAACCCGCGACGGTGCGGCCTTCGCCGGCGCTCACTGCTCTGCCGTGCTCTGCTGTGCGAGCCAGTTGCGGAACAGCCGCGCCGCCGCGCCCTCCGCGCGGGCCTGGGGCCACACTGCGTAGTAGCCGCCGCCCAGCGTCGCGCTCGCTTCGCTGGCGCGCACCAGGAGCCGCTCGCGCAGGCAGCGGTCGATCATATGGCGCCACCCCAGGGCGATGCCCTGGCCTTCCATCGCGAGTTGCAGCAGGATGGGGTACTGGTTGGCCACCAGCTTGCGGGGCGCGCGCGCGTCGGCCACGCCGTTCCGGGCCAGCCAGGTCTGCCACGACATCCACTGGCGCTGCCCGTCCTCCAGCGTCAGCAAGGTCTCGCCAGCGAGCTCGGCCGGCGCGAGCTGCCGCCCGCCCAGGTAGTGCGGCGCGCAGACCGGGAAGACCTCTTCGTCATACAGGCGGCGCGAGGCCAGTCCCGGGGGCGGGCCCTCGCGCAGGTAGTACATGCCCACGTCGAACTCGGCCGGCGCCAACGAAGCCAGGCTATCGTTGACGAGCAGGCGCAGGTGAACGTCGGGATGCGCGGCGCGGAATGCCGGCAGCCTGGGCGTGAGCCAGAGCACCGCCACGCCGGAAGAGCACGCCACCGTCAGCTCGCCATGACCCTTGCGCTTCATCACGTCCTCGGTCGCCTCGGCGCATGCCGCGAGCAGGCGCTGCACTTCCTCGGCATAGGCCTGGCCGCTCACGGTCAGGCGCAGTGCGCGCGGCTCGCGGATGAAGAGCTTCTTGCCGAGGAAGTGCTCGAGCTGCGCAACCTGCCGGCTGATGGCGCTCTGCGTCAGGTGGAGCTCGCTGGCGGCGCGGGTGAAGCTGCCATGCCGCATGGCGGACTCGAATGCGACCAGGCAGGGCAGGGGAGGAAGGGGCGAGATGCGCATGGCGGCGGGGGACGGTTTAGCCACCATGATAGTCCGCGGGCGTTGGCCTATCCTGCCGGCTTCGTCCGGCTACCTGATGACTCAGGCCGGCTGACGATGCAGGCGTCCTGCCTGCATCACCATCGCCAGGTGCCTGCCCTGGCCGCCGAGCAGGCCGATGTCCGCCAGCGGATTGCCATCCACGGCGATCAGGTCGGCCAGCGCGCCGGCGCGAACTGTCCCGAGTTCGCCCTCGCGCTGCAGGATGGCAGCAGCGATCGAAGTCGCGCTGCGGATCGCTTCCAGGTTGCCCAGCAGTTCGGCGCGAATGCGGAACTCGTCCGACTGATCCTGGTGCATCTCGCCCAGCAGGTCGGAACCGAAGCCCATCGGCACGCCGGCCTCGGCATAGATGGCAAGCGAGTCGCGCCCGGCCTGGCGCACCGTCCCGATCTTGGCTACCGACTCGGCCGGCAGGCCCAGGCGCGCGCCGTCGCGGGCGAGCGACTCGTAGGTGACAAGGGTGGGCACCACGAAGGCGCCATGCTCGCGCATCACGCGGGCGGCTGCGCGGTCGACCAGGTTGCCGTGCTCGATGGTGCGCACGCCGCAACGCACCGCGCGCGCGATGGCGCGGCCCGTGTAGGCGTGCGCCATGACATAAGTCTGGGCCGCCTCGGCCTCGGCGACGATGGCGCGGATCTCGTCCTCGCTGTACTGCGTATTGCCGATCGGGTCGGTGGGCGAGGCCACGCCGCCGGACGCCATGATCTTGATCTGGCTGGCTCCCTTCTGGATCTCTTCGCGCACTGCCAGGCGCACCGCCTCGACGCCATCGGCCACACGGGCGATGGCGCCGGCGCGGAAGGCGCACGAGCATGGCTCCAATACGTCGGCGCGCGGACGGAAGTCGCCGTGCCCGCCGGTCTGCGACAGCGCCTTGCCGGACGGGAAAATGCGCGGCCCCGGCACCAGGCCGGATTCGATCGCCTGCGACAGGCCCCAGTCGGCGCCGCCCGCATCGCGCACGGTGGTGAAGCCGCGCTCGAGCATGGCCTTCATGATCGGCATGGCGCGGAACGCCACCAGGATATTGGGCTGCACCGCATTCAGGCCGAGATTGGCAAGCGACGCCAGCACGTGCACATGGCAGTCGATCAGTCCGGGCATCACGGTCTTGCCGGTCATGTCGAACCGTTGCGCGGCGGGTGCGTGGACCGGTGTGGCGGACACCTCGACGATGCGGTCGCCCTCGATCAGGACATCGTGGCGTTGCAGGACACTGCCGTGGGCGGGATCTAGGACGTTGCCGCCCTTGAGGAGGATCTGTTTCATGCGGGAGACGGCAAAGGCCGGGACTAGACGGGTTGGGTGGCTCGGATGGCTCGCGTGGATTGCAGGTAGGCCGGCTCGCGCACCAGGCGCGTGCCGGCCAGGCTGATGGCGGCGGCGAACATCACATAGATTGCGGGCGCCATGGTGCTGCCCGTGCTGGCGATCAGCCAGGTGATGATGAAGGAGGCGAAGCCGCCGAAGATGGTGACCGCCAGGTTGTAGGCGACCGACAAGCCGGTCGACAGCACCTTGGCCGGGAACAGTTCGGAGAACGCTGCCAGGATGGGGCCGGTGTAGGTGGCGATCAGCACGCCGAACACCAGCTGGAAGCTCACCAGCGAGGCCAGGCCCGGCATCCGGTTGATATAGACGAACATGGGGTAGGCCAGCAGCAGGATCAGCAGTGCCGAGCCCGAGAGCAGCACGCGGCGGCCGATGCGGTCGGCCAGCTGCCCGACCAGCGGTGAACACACCATGATGGCCAGGCCGCCCACCATGCCGGCGATAAAGCCGGTCGACTGCGGCACATGGAGCACTTTGACCGAGTAGGTCGGCATATAGAACAGCAGCACATAGGTGCAGACCGTCCACAGGATCACCATCGAGAAGCTGGCCGCGGTCTGGCGCGGATAGTCGCGCAGCACTTCGGCCAGCGGCGAGTCGGACTTCTCGGCCGCTTCGCGGAAAGCCGGCGTCTCGTCGAGGTGATGGCGGATGTAGTAGCCCACCGGCCCGATCACGATGCCCAGCAGGAAGGGCAGGCGCCATCCCCAGCTATCGAGGGCCTCCGTACTCAGTGCCGAGGTCACGAAGGTACCGACCGCGGCGCCCAGCAGCACTGCCACGCCGATGCTGGCCTGGATCCAGCTCGAGTAGTAGGCGCGCCGCTCGACGGGCGCGTATTCGGTCAGGAAGGCGGTGGCCCCGCCCATCTCGCCGCCGGCGGAGAATCCCTGCAGCAGGCGCGCCACCACGATCAGCAGCGGTGCGAATAGGCCGATCTGTTCGTAGGTGGGCGCAAGGCCGATCATGGTGGTGCCCAGCGCCATCAGCAGGATGGTCAGCGACAGTGCCGCCCTGCGACCCACGCGGTCGGCGTATACCCCGAGGATGATGCCGCCGACCGGCCGCATGAAGAATCCCACGCCGAAGGTGGCAACCGCCAGCAGGAGCGAGGACAGGTCGTCGCCGGTGGGAAAGAAGCGCTTCGCGATGATGACCGCGAAGAAGCTGTAGACGGTGAAATCGAACCACTCGAGACCGTTGCCGATCACGGTGGCGACGATGGCGCGGCGGCGTTGCGAGCCGCTGACGATCGGTGGCGCTTCTGGGCGGGCGCTTGCTGGCATGGCTTCCTCCTGGTTGGCGGGTCCGGTGCGCTGGCCACATTGATGCCGGGTCGGCGTGGCAGCGCCGCCCGGCGCGGCCGGGAGAGAGCGCGGCGCACGGCAGGTAAGGCCGATGTTAGAAGGAGCGCCGCCGGGCCGAAAACGAATTCTGCGCATGCCGTCATGCGAGCAGCGCATGGCAGCCGGCGGGTCAGGTGCCTGGCCGGACAGGAAGGCGGCGGTGGCGGGGGTGATGCTGCGGCGAGGGGCTGCCGGTAGCGGCAAGGGTGCGCTGCGCCAGGACAGGCAGTGGGGGAAGAGGCGCAGGGGCAGCCAGGTGGTCATGGGCCGATGTGCCCAAGTGATGGTGCCGGTGCCGGCACCGGCACCGTTCGCGCTGGCGGCCTAGCGTTCGCGCTCCCAGGTCTGGGTGCGTCCCAGCAGGCTGATGCCGATGTAGCCGCGCACGTTGAGCCTGTTGCCGTCCTCCGCCAGCGACATCTTGGTCTTGTAGACCTTGCCGCTTTCCGGGTCGAGGATCTCGCCGCCGCTCCATTCGTTGTCGCCGGTCTTGCGCAGCCCGGTGATGATGGTCATGCCCATGATCGGCTGGTCGCGGCGCGAGTCGGTGCACTTCTCGCACACCTTGGGCTTGCCGTCGCTTTCGACGAAGCTCTTGACGAGCTTGCCGCTGTAGACGCCATTGCGCTCGCTGATCTCCACCAGGCCGCGGGGCTTGCCGGTGGTGTCGTCGATGGTCTTCCATGCGCCGCTCGGCGTGGCCTGGGCCAGCGCCGCGGTGCTACCCAGCAGCGCGCCGGCGAGCACCGTGATGCGTACCGCCATGCTGGCGGTGCGTGCGATGGAGCGGGGGGCAGTAAAGTGCATCGGAATCTCCTCTTCAAGTTGGTGCGCGCTTGAGCGCAGTGCCATGGTGGCGCCGCGTGATGGCCGATCGCTCTGCAGGTTCGGCCGGCCGGTAGCGCGGGTACGCCAATCTACTGGCGATGGGCTCGCGCCGCAATCGGCAGGTGATGTTTGCGTACGCACCAAAGCTGCGTCCGTTGCGCACCGGAAACCGGCGTGGCTGCTGGCCAAAGGCGTATTTTGTCATGCAGCAATTTGTCCACCGGCGGTGGCCCGAAGCAATCCTCTAGGCGTTCGTTTCAAGTGGCGCCGCCAGCGTGCCGGTGCGTGCGGCGTTGCCCGTCTGAGGTCGGGCGAAGGGGGCACCGCGACTGCCGCGCTTCGTGGCGTATGGGGAGACCAGTGTCGAGCCCGTATCGGACTGGCGCCCGGCGTCGCCATCGTGCTGCGAGCGAGCGCTTGGTCGGTCGGCCGGTCGTCGCGCGGCGGAGCATCGTTGCCTTCGCGATGCGCGAGCCGGACCGGCGGATAGCACTTGCCGAAGCGCATCGCCCGCTGCGTGCATTCGGTCGCGTGGCACTCGGGCCGACGGCGCGCCACCAGCGTCGGGCCGCAGTGAAGGCTTGCCATCGGACGCCTCGCGTCGTCGTCGCTGCGCAAAGCACCGCGAGGCAGTGCAAGCGCGTCGCCAGAGCACGCATGCCGCGGTGACGATGCGCAAAGCGTTGCGCCGGCGCATCACTGTTCGCGTAGTGCGTGAGCGCATGTCTCGTGCTTCGCTGCTCGTCTCGCCGCGCTTTGCGTAGCGACGTCGACGCAGACCTTCACGGCATCGCTGCCGCTGCATCGGCGGCCGCCGCTTGCAGCCGGGCGCAGCGTGCGAGGACGAAGGCGCAACGCGTGCTCGCGCTCGCTAGACGGAAATTTCTGCCTGCCCGCAAAGCCTTTGCGCATGCGGGTTTCCGGTTTTCCGGAAGCGATGTGGAGGACGCTGGCGAAGCGTGCCGGACACATGCGGGCAGCGCGGCTTGCGCGAAGAGAATCGCGCATGCCGACCCGTCGCTTCGTGCTCGCGCGCTGCGTATTTTTTTACTGCTGGCGTGCCCGCGCGCAGCGATCCGAGCGAGCGAGGGACACGATGAGAGCGCATCGCGCGCATGCAAGGACGAGGGGAGTGGAGTGCGATCACGGCGATGAAGACGCTGTCATGCTTGCGCGCAAGTTTTTTTGCACTTTTTTCTTAACATCGCCCAACAAACGAATTATGATTCGCCTTGACAAGAGTCTCACTTCATTGCATGGCTGCGTGGCAAGCAAGACAGCAAGATGGAACGATGAGGTTGGACGTGATGCCGAACGATGAGCACCCCAGCTTCAATGCAATGAATCAGGTAGCTCAGGAGCACTAGAACTTTGACGCAGACCAAGCCGTACTGGTTTTCTAAAACGCGTGCAGTCTCCTTTGGCCCAGTAACGGGATGGGCGAACTACCCCCAAACGAATGCCGTACGTGGTGCGCGTGGCTTTGCCCGCATCGCTGAAATGCCGGTCGATATCTCTTCTTTTCATGCCGCGCGCCGATCCGGCGGATGGCGCGGGCAGATCGAATATTCCAGGGCGCGGCAAGCGTCAGAAGCCCGGCTGCGGGCTCCGCTTGGCCACATTCGCACCGCGCGCCGCGGTGCCCCTGCCACCGAATTCATTAGCGTGCGGCCACAACGGTGCCGTGCGCCGATGAATCGCTCGCTCGACTGGGGTCGCACGGTTGTATCGCGCCTCGGGTCGGTCGGGTCGCCAACTTAGGTCATTCGATATTCACTCTCTAGTGAAGGAGTTATCCATGGCAACGACTGCAAAGAAGAAACCGGCGGCTAAGAAGGCCGCTGCCAAGCCGGCCGCCAAGAAGGCCGCCGCTCCGGCCAAGAAGGCCGCAGTGAAGAAGGTCGCCGCCAAGAAGGCAGCACCGGCCAAGAAAGCTGCGCCGGCCAAGAAGGCTGCAGTGAAGAAGGTCGCCGCCAAGAAGGTTGTAGCGAAGAAGGCTGCAGCACCGGCCAAGAAGGCAGCGGCTCCGGCGAAGAAGGCCGCGGCCAAGAAGGTCGTAGCGAAGAAGGCCGCAGCACCGGCCAAGAAAGCCGCAGCCAAGAAGGTTGTAGCGAAGAAGGCCGCAGCACCGGCCAAGAAGGTTGCCGCCAAGAAGGCCGCACCGGCCAAGAAGGCTGCACCGGCGAAGAAGGCCGCCGCTGCCAAGAAGGCCGCACCGGCGAAGAAGGCCGCTGCTGCCAAGAAGGCTCCGGCCAAGAAGGCTGCCGCCAAGAAGGCTGCGCCTGCTGCCAAGCCTGCCGCTGCTCCTGCCGTTGCACCCGCTGCAGCTGCCAAGACCGCGCTGAACCCGGCTGCGGCATGGCCCTTCCCGACGGGCACCCGTCCGTAAGGTGCCATTGACGGCTTTCGCTGGGAATCGCCAAGGCACGCATCGCGTGTCGCACTGATCGGATACGGCGTATCCGGTCCGCAAGACGCCAGTCTTGCCAACCCGCCGACGGTGAAAGCCCGGCGGGTTTTTTCATGGACGCATGGACATTCGGCAAGCCTGGGAGAGACAGATGGCAGCATGGTGCCGCAGGGGCAAGGGCACGCAGCAGGATGAGATCGTGGTGATGGTGCACGTGCAGCCGGGCGCCAAGGTCACTGCGGCGGCGGGCGAGTATGACGGCGTGCTGAAGGTCCGGTTGGCGGCGCCGCCCGTGGACGGCAAGGCCAACGAGGCCCTGTGCCAGTGGCTCGCTGCCGCGCTGGGCCTGCCGCGCCGTTCGGTCAGCCTGAAGAGCGGCCAGACTTCCCGGCGCAAGACCCTGGTGCTGGCAGCAGCGGGACGCGATCCCGATGCGGTGGCGGCGGTGTTATTGGCAACCGGAGGCTGAGCAGGCTGGCGTGCCTTCGGAGGGGGGGCGGCGGGCCCTCAGATGGCCCTCAGATGGCCTCTCGGGCAGGCACGCAGGGCGAGGCTTGCCTCTGCGGCGTGGATGCGGCCGAGACGGTTCCAGGGTGCTGCAGGAGCCGTCAGGGTGGGCTCAGGCACAGCTCCGCGCGCTGCCGGGATCGCCAGAAAAAAACGCCGCCCCCGTGAAGGAGGCGGCGCTCTGGCGGGATGCTGCCGCGGCGCGAACCGCGTTGGCCCGCTTGGCCTAGTGCGTGACCCGGGTC
Source organism: Cupriavidus basilensis (assembly GCF_029335485.1). Taxonomy (GTDB): domain Bacteria; phylum Pseudomonadota; class Gammaproteobacteria; order Burkholderiales; family Burkholderiaceae; genus Cupriavidus; species Cupriavidus basilensis_E. Next base: position 8,874 of record NZ_JARJLM010000363.1, on the reverse strand, counting down.
GTGCCGCCGGACGACAGCAGGCGCACGCGTTCGCCCGGGCGGAAGGCCTCGTCGGCATCCTGCACGATGGCGCGCATGTCGCCGTTGTCGAGCCTGACAGTGATTTCCAGGCCGCGCCGCTGGCTGATCTTGTTCTCGGCCATGCTGCCGGCGATGCCGCCCAGCACCGCGCCGAGTACCCCCGCCGCCACCGAACCGCCGCCGTTGCCGATGGTGCTGCCGGCGGCGATGCCGCCGATGGCGCCACCGGCGATGGTGCCGGCACCGGTCTGCTCGCCCTGGATCAGCACCTCGCGCACGGTCTCGACCACGCCGAAGCGCAAGGTCTGCTCGCGTTGCGCCTGGCCGGGCGTATAGATGCTGGCGGAATTCGACTGGGCGGCGCAGCCGGCCACCAGGGTGGCGGCCGCGGCAAGCGCGAGGGCGCTGGTGCGGATCAGGGTATGCATAGGATCAATCCCGTCAAAAGGTATTCAGAACGTATTATTCGTAGCGGTAGCCAAAAGCCGACTGGAAGCGTTGACCGATTTCGTCGCGCGACGGCTTGTGGTTCTGCGGACCCTGGTGCGCGATCTTGATGGAGCCCATCAGGCTGGCAAGCCGGCCGGTGGTTTCCCAGTCGAAGCCTTGCTCGATACCGTACAGCAGGCCGCCACGGAACGCATCGCCGCAGCCGGTGGGGTCGACGATCCGATCCGGCTTCACGGCGGCGATATTGTACTGCTGGCCGCCGGCAAAGACGCTGGCGCCACGTTCGCCATGGGTCACGATGAAGGCGCGCACCTGCGCGGCAACTTCCTCGCTGGTCCAGCCGGTACGCGACAACAGGATCTGCGCTTCGTAGTCATTGACCGTCACGTAGCTGGCGAGTTCAACGAACTGGCGCAGATCGTCGCCGTTGAACAACGGCATCGCCTGACCAAGATCGAAGATGAAAGGCACGCCGGCGTCGGCGAACTGGCGGGCGTGGTGCAGCATGCCTTCGCGGCTGTCGGGGGCGACGATGCCCAGGCCGGGTGCCTTGTCGCCGCCAAGTGCGTCCTGCACATGCGACAGCTGCGACTGGTTCATCGCACCGGGGTGGAACGCGGTGATCTGGTTATTGTCCAGGTCGGTGGTGATCATGGCCTGCGCGGTATAGGTATCGGGCAGGGTGCGGATATGCTCGGTGCTGATGCCGAGCGCGCGCAGGTATTGCAGGTAGGGCTCGGCATCGGCGCCCACGGTCGCCATGACCACCGGCTCGCCGCCCAGCAGCTTGAGGGTGTAGGCGATGTTGCCGGCGCAGCCGCCATACTCGCGGCGCATGGCCGGGACCAGGAAGGACACGTTCAGCATGTGGATCTGGTCGGGCAGGATATGTTCGCGGAAGCGCCCTTCGAACGTCATGATGGTGTCGTAGGCGACGGAGCCACAGATCAGGCTGGACATGCTCTCTCCAAGAATCTTGCAATGCTGTGCGACTGGGCCGATTGGCCCGGGCGCGGCGCTCAGGGCCGGCGCCCTCTGAATGAAAACGGCCACCCGTGGGGCCGGGTGGCCGCACCTGGCTGGTGGCGCGCTTACTTCAATGCGGCCAGAGCGGCATCGTAGTCGGGCTCGTTCTTGATCTCCGAAACCAGTTCGCTGTATTTCACGGTGTCGTTCTCGTCGAGCACCACCACGGCGCGCGCGGTCACGCCGGCGAGCGGCCCGGTCTTGACGTCCACGCCGTAGTTGCCCTTGAAGTCGGCGCCGCGCATCAGCGACAGCGGCACCACATTGGCCAGGCCTTCGGCGGTGCAGAAGCGGCCCATGGCGAACGGCAGGTCGGCCGAGATGGTCAGCACGACGGTGTTGGCGAGGCCGCTGGCGGCTTCATTGAACTTGCGTGCCGAAGCCTGGCAAACCGGGGTGTCCAGGCTCGGGACGATATTGAGCACCTTGCGCTTGCCGGCGAAATCGGCCAGCGTGACGTCCTTCAGATCCTTGCCGACCAGCGAGAATGCGGGGGCCTTGTCGCCGGCTTGCGGAAACTTGCCGCCGACTTCGATGGCGTTGCCGCCGAGGGTGACGTTGCTCATATGTGCTCCTGTGAGATGCGGGTTCGCGAATCGGGGGCGCCCGGGATGAGCGGCGAACCCGTGTGAAATTCAGGGGTAGAAGATCAGCACGCGGTAGTTTGCCGCCGCCTGCTGCGAACGGAATCGTACCCGAAGCGGGAGCTCCGTGCCCGCCCGCAGGCCGTGGATGGCAAAGGCCTGCTGATCCGCCTCCAGATAATCGGCAGGTTGCAGCACGCGGCGCAACAGCAACTGGTCCTGCAGGTCGGTCATGACCAGCTCGATGGCCGGCAGCGCCACCGTCGCCCGGCCCTGGTTGCGCAGGGTGACGGCAAGCAGGTAGGCATCGGAATCCTCATCCTGCTTCTGCAGTTGGGAGCTTTCGATACGCAGGGCGTCGATGTCGCGCCACGGCGCGACATCGCATCGGAGCGGCGCGCAGATCGCCTCGAAGGCGGGGCGCAGCACGGGGAGGCGGCCGGCCAGCTGGCTGCGTGCCAGGTAGGTGCCTTGCGCCAGCGCCGCAATCGCCAGCAATCCGATCGCCAGCCGCAGCAGCACGCGCCGGCGCCTGGCGGGCCCGGGATCGCGCTCGCGCGCGTGGCGCAGGAAGTCGGGGGCAAACACCGGCGCCGCCGTGGGGGTGCCGGTGCGTGTCCACGGGTGTGAGGCCTGCTCGTGCGCGATGGCGGCGGGAATGTCGGGGAAATCGTCCTGCGCCTCGGCGCGCAGGTAGCCGCTCGCGCTGGGAACGGCCGCCGCTTCGGCGCCAGCCGGGGCACGGCCTGTAGTGGCAGTCTCGGATGCGTTCGCGGCATTGCCCGGCTCGGCCAGCTCCGCCGCGTCCGCCATGCCGGCCGTGTGCGTGGTGTCGCTGCCCGCCAGCGGATCGCCGGCAAGGGTGTTGAGGTCCAGGCGCGGCCAGGAGACTGTCTCCGGAGCGGCGGGCGCGGCATGGCTGCCGGCAGGGGTATCCGCTGCGCCAGCCGCCGCAGCTTCGACGGTGCCATCAGTGCCCTCGTCCTCCGCGTCCACGATGCCGGGCACGAACACCGCGGATGGCTCATCCTCGCCATCATGGGCGGCAAAGTCTTCCGGCTCCGCCGGATGCCCGGCGGCCTGTGCAGCCTGATCCGCCTCCGCCTGCGTCTGGTACAGCATCACGGTGGGCGCATCGAGCGCCGGTACATCGTAGCCGGGGTCGTAGCCAGGGTCGAAAGCGGGGATGGCCGGGCGGGCGTCGTCGGGCTCTTGCGCCTCGTCCTGCGTGGTTTCCTGCGCGGCAGGAGGGGCGTCGGCGGCATGCTTGCCGTGCGCTTCAGGCAGGGGTGTCTCGGCGCGGGATGGGGCGCGAGGGACTGCCGGCGTATCGGCCTGGATGGTCTCGCCGACGCCTTCCCGTTGCGGTCTCTCGTCCGGCGCGGCAGGGGCAGCCGTGCTCGCTGCCGCCTGCGCGGCGGGCTCTGGGCCGCCGGCCGGCGCCGGCAATTCGATCAGGTGTTCGCGTGCGTCGAAGACGGTGTCGCACTGGCCGCAGCGGACCAGGCCCTGGCGCAGCCGCAACTGATCCGCTACCAGCCGGAACGCCGTGCGGCAGGCCGGGCAACGCGTGACGAGCTTGGCTGCGGCCATCGGCTGGGCTCAGTGCTGGGTGCCGGGGCCTTCACCGCGGGTGCCGTGCAGGCACACCCAGCCTTCCTCGCTGCGCCAGACCGACAGGGGCAGCCAGGGCGCATAGGCGGCGGCCACTTCATCGGCCTGCCGCTCCAGCACGCCCGACAGCACCAGCCGCCCGCCCGGGCGGACCCGCGCGCTCAGCATGGCCGCCATCAGCTTCAGCGGGTTGGAGAGGATATTGGCGACAACGAGGTCGTAGCTGGATTCGGACACGGTTTCCGGCAGCGCGAACGTGGCCTCCACGTGATTGCGCTCGGCGTTATAGCGCGAGGCTTCCACCGCGTTGGGGTCGATATCGATGCCGAGCGTGTCGCCGGCGCCGAGCTTGCGCGCGACGATGGCGAGGATGCCCGAGCCGCAGCCGTAGTCGAGCACCGATTCGCCCGCCTTGATGTTCTGTTCCAGCCACTGCATGCACAGCCGCGTGGTCGGATGGCTGCCGGTACCGAAGGCAAGGCCCGGGTCCAGCTCCAGCACCACCGCGTCGGGCTCCGGCGCCTCGTGCCATGATGGCACCACCCAGATGCGCTCGCCGATGCGGATCGGCGCGAACTGGGATTGCGTCAGGCGCACCCAGTCCTGGTCCTCGACCGGGCGCAACTGGTACGCCGGCACCGGGTCGACACCCAGCGCATTGGCGGCCGCGGCCACCACCAGCACGGGATCGGCGCTGTCGTCGAACAGCGCCACCACGCGCGAGCGGTTCCATGCGAGGCGGGTCGGCTCCAGGCCGGGCTCGCCGAACAGCGGCTGCTCGTCGGGCGTATCGGCATCGGCGTCTTCCACCGAGACCGACAACGCGCCGAGGTCAAACAGTGCGTCGGACCAGGCTTCTGCCTGGTCTTGTGCGATTTCGATCACACATTCCTGAAATGCCACAGGTGATCCTTGTCGGTCCGTGATTGCTGGCCGCGCCGGCTTCAGAGCTTGCCGCCCTTGGCCACGGTCTTCTGGGCCAGGCGGTGCTCGAGATAGTGGATGCTGGTGCCGCCTTCGACGAAGTTGGCATCGAGCATCAGCTCGCGGTGCAGCGGTACGTTGGTCTGGATGCCGTCCACCACCATTTCCGACAGCGCGATCCGCATGCGGGCGATGGCCTGCTCGCGGGTCGCGCCGTAGGTGATGATCTTGCCGATCATCGAATCATAGTTGGGCGGCACGAAGTAGCCATCATACGCGTGCGAGTCGACCCGCACGCCGGGACCGCCGGGCATGTGCCACGCGGTGATGCGGCCGGGCGACGGCGTGAACTTGAACGGGTCCTCGGCGTTGATACGGCATTCGATGGCGTGGCCGCGCAGCTGCACGTCCTTCTGGCGCCAGCGCAGCTTCTCGCCGAAGGCGATGCGGATCTGTTCCTGGACGATGTCGATGCCGGTGATCATCTCGGTGACCGGATGCTCGACCTGCACGCGCGTGTTCATCTCGATGAAGTAGAACTCGTTGTTCTCGTACAGGAACTCGAACGTGCCGGCGCCACGGTAGCCGATCTTCTTGCACGCTTCGGCGCAGCGATCGCCGATACGCTCGATCAGGCGGCGCGGGATGTGCGGTGCGGGCGCTTCCTCGATCACCTTCTGGTGGCGGCGCTGCATCGAGCAGTCGCGCTCGCCCAGCCAGATTGCCTGGCGGTGCTGGTCGGCCAGGATCTGGATCTCGACGTGCCGGGGGTTCTCCAGGAATTTCTCCATGTAGACCTCCGGGTTGCCGAAGGCACGGCCGGCTTCCTCGCGCGTCATGTTGACCGCGTTGACCAGGGCGGCCTCGGTGTGCACCACGCGCATGCCGCGGCCACCGCCGCCGCCTGCTGCCTTGATGATGACCGGATAGCCCACGGTGCGCGCGATGGCCAGGATTTCCTTCGGGTCTTCAGGCAGGGCACCTTCGGAGCCCGGCACGCACGGCACGCCGGACTTGATCATGGCCTGCTTGGCCGAGACCTTGTCGCCCATCAGGCGAATGCTCTCGGAGGTCGGGCCGATGAAGACGAAGCCGGATTTTTCCACGCGTTCGGCGAAGTCGGCGTTTTCCGACAGGAAGCCGTAGCCTGGATGGATCGCTTGCGAGTCGGTCACCTCGGCGGCCGAAATGATGGCCGGCATGTTGAGGTAGGACAGCGGCGACGGTGCCGGGCCGATACAGACGGCTTCGTCGGCCAGCTTGACGTATTTGGCTTCCTTGTCGGCTTCCGAATACACCACCACTGTCTTGATGCCGAGTTCGCGGCAGGCGCGCTGGATGCGAAGGGCGATTTCACCGCGGTTCGCGATCAGAATTTTTTCAAACATAGTCACTCTCTGCGAGGAGAAGGGCGGTCCCACCGCGGCGGATCGTGGCGCCCCCGGCGAGGCTGCCGGAGTGCGGGCGGGGGAGCTGGCACCGGGACGAGAAACGTCCGGTTGGCCGTCGCCGGCGCGGCTGGCCGGGTAATCCGGCGCAGGCTGCGGGCGGCGCGGCATGCCGATCAGTATCAGCCGATGATGAAGAGGGGCTGGCCGTATTCGACCGCCTGGCCGTTCTCGACCAGGATTTCCTTGATCACGCCGGCCTTGTCGGATTCGATCTCGTTGAGCAGCTTCATCGCTTCGATGATGCAGACGGTCTGGCCTTCCTTGACGGTGTCGCCCACGTTGACGAAGGCGGCGGCGCCCGGCGACGGTGCGCGATAGAAGGTGCCGACCATCGGCGAGGTCACGACATGGCCAGCCGGCAGTTGCGGCGCGGCCGGCTCGGCACCGGCGGCGGGCATCGCGACCGGCGCGGCGGCCGGAGGCAGTGCCTGCATCGGCTGCATGGCCATCGGCGCGGCGACCACCTGCGGCGGTGCCTTGACGATGCGTACCTTGCCTTCACCCTCGGTGACTTCCAGCTCGGAGATGCCGGACTCGGCCACCAGGTCGATCAGCGTCTTCAGCTTGCGCAGGTCCATCTTCTATCCTCCTGAATCGGGTTGTCCGGCGGCCGCCGCGCTGGCGGCTGCGTCCGGGGAAAACTCATGCGTCCGGCGTACCCCCTTCGTTTGCCGCCAGGGACAGCGGGTAGCGAGGGCAGGCGCCGGGGCGCGTTGTTGGTTGTTGATGAGAGCAAATGGGCGGGATCAGGCCGTTTGCGGCGCCTGCTCCTGCTCCTGCCCGAGGGCATAGTCCAGTGCCAGCAAATAGCCTCGCCAGCCCAATCCGCAGATCACCCCGACCGCCACATCGGAGAAAAAGGAGCGATGACGGAAGTCCTCGCGCCGATGCACGTTCGACAAATGAACCTCGACGAACGGTATCGCCACGCCGGCCAGGGCATCGCGCAACGCCACGCTGGTATGCGTGTAGGCAGCCGGATTGATGATGATGAAGTCGACCCCCTCGTCGCGCGCTGCATGAATACGATCAACCAGTGCGCCCTCATGGTTGGACTGGAACGTAGCCAGGGCGATGCCGGCCTGCCTCGCGCTTTGCGCAAGGGCCAGGTCGATATCGGCCAGTTTCGTGTGTCCATAGGTTTCCGGTTCGCGGGTGCCCAGCAGATTCAGGTTGGGACCGTGCAGGACCAGCACCTTGCGGTAGCGGGCAGAGCGGCGTTCGGGAGGCGTATCGGTCACGGCGACTCGACCATTTCAACGAAATTGCGCGGAGATTACCGTAGCTTAGAGTGATTTGTCTAGCGGCCCAGACATAAGCCGCGCCGAAACCAGCGGGGTTTCGGGGCTGACCCCGCACTTTTGTTGGCTTGGGCTGCAATCCAGCTGAGTTGCCTGAAGATCGGTTAAGGTTAGGCGAAAATCGACTCGGATCAACAATTTTATATCTAGCCGCGAGGCAGCGCGGTGCGCAACTCCTCGGGGGAAACCCTGCCCATCTTGCGATAGCTGACGGTGCCATCCGGTGCAATGATCACCGTATAGGGCAGTCCACCGGCCGCATTGCCAAAATTTCTCGACAGTTCCGTGCCAGCAAAACCCGCCACCGCCAGGGGATAGTTCACGGGCACTTTTTTGACGAACTGCTGGATATTAGTGGCTGAATCGATGCCGATGCCGACAAATTCCACCTTCCGCCCCGAGTATTCCTTGTGCAGGGCGGCCAGGTCGGGCATTTCCTCCACGCAGGGGCCGCACCAAGGCGCCCAGAAGTTCACCACCACCGTCTTGCCGCGGAACTGGCCCAGATCGATGGTGGACCCTGCCGGATCCGGCAACTGGGTGCGAAGGAATGTTTCCACGGCTGCGTCGGATGCGGGCTTGGGCGAGAACACATAGTGACTAGCCAGGGCGCCGGCGACAGTGGCGACGACGGCAACGGCTAGCCACAGCCAGAGGCGGCTGCGGCGGACGGGAGTGGCAGTGGAAGCGGTCATGTCAGCAGGAGGATGGCGGCTGATGGCAGGCAGGCTGGCCTGGAAGGGCTAAAAACGAAGTTGCGGGTGGTTCGCGGCGTCTTGCACGGCTTTCCGGCCAAAATGCGGGCCGGGCAAGCGCAGTGCCGTGGAATGCTCAGGCTGCCTCGGGCGTATCCGGTGCAGCCGCAGCGATCGCGTCGGCCGCCGCCGCCAGGGCCTGCACCGCGCCCAGGTCGGCGCGGGCAACCCGGCCGCCGGCATCCGCCCTGACCGCGCCGCGTTCATCATCCGCATCATACAGTGCTATATGGATACCCACCGGCTGGCCAAGTTCGGCGCGGATCTCGCCGGCCAGCAGCCGTGCCTCGCGCCGGGCGGGCCACTGGCCCTTCCACAGGAAGCTGAGCGTCTCGACCTCGCCGCGGCCGGCAAAGTGCCGGGTCTCGCTCGTGTCGAAATCGACCCCGGCGTTCAGCAAGTGCAGGGTGAGATCCTTGGGGCTGTCGCAGAAGCACTGCAGGTAGACGTCCGAATGCTCGGTGGCGGTGCCGTTGAGCACGGCGCCGGCCAGATAGGGGCGGAACTCGGCCAGATCGCGCATGGCGAGCACGGCAAGCTGGCGCAGCAATGCCAGGATGCGCGGCTGGCTCTCGGAATGGAACAGCGCCTGGTAGGCGCGGACCTCGGCCTCCACGGCCTCGTTGTCTGGAAGCCAGTCACCCGTCACGCGCACGTCGCCCAGCAACTGGCGCGCGGCCTTGCGCTTGGCCGTGGCGTAGTCGGTGCCGTCTTCCGCGATCATGCGGGCGGCGGCCTGGGCGATTTC
>NZ_JARJLM010000362.1 GCF_029335485.1 Cupriavidus basilensis | reverse complement strand
CACCGGCGGCCCGTCTTCCGTCGGCGTGAACACGAGCTTCACTTCCTGTCCGATGCGCACCGTGTCCAGGTCGCAGTCCACGATATGGGTCATCATGGTCACACCTTCTTCCAGCGCCACGTAGGCGATGCAGAAGGGCGTGGGGCCGGCGCGGCGCGTCACGCTGAACGAATAGATGGTGCCCCGTCCCGAGGACTGTTTCCACTCGGTGTCGTCCATGCAGAACGGGCACAGCGTGCGCGGGTACCAGTGCGGCTTGCCGCAGGATTTGCAGTGCCTGACCAGCAGGCGGCCTTCGCGGGCGGCCTCCCAGAACTCGGTGTTGTCCGGTGCCACCTGCGGTGACTTGAGCGGCGTGGCGGTGTAAGGTGTGCTCATCTTATTGCTCCCGTTCCATGATCAGGGTGGCGCTGCCGTGGCGCGAGCCGAGATAGCCGCCGGTGCCCTGCGCCAGCGCCAGGTCGCAGTTCCTGACCTGCACGGCGGGATGCGCCTCGCCGCGCAACTGGCGCACGGCTTCGATCACCTTGGTGATGCCGCCGCGGTTGGCCGGATGGTTGTTGCACAGCCCGCCGCCGTCGGTATTGAAGGGCAGCTTGCCGACGCCGGAGATCAGGTTGCCGTCGGCCACGAACCTGCCGCCTTCGCCCTTCTTGCAGAAGCCCAGGTCTTCGAGCTGCATCAGCACGGTGATGGTGAAGCTGTCGTAGATCGAGGCGTACTTGATATCGGACGGACGGATGCCGGCTTCCTCGAAGGCGATCGGGCCGGAGACGGCGGCGCCCGACCAGCTCAGGTCGACCATGCCGCCGAGCTGGCCCTTGACCGCTTCGCCGGCGCCGAGGATCTTCACCTTGGGCCGCTTGAGCCTGGCCGCGATTTCCGGGCGCGCCACGATCAGTGCGCCGCCGCCGTCGGACACGACGCAGCAGTCGAGCTTGCGGAGCGGATCGGAAATCATCGCCGAGTTCAGCACATCGTCCACCGTCACCACGTCCCGCAGCATGGCGTTGGGATTGTGCTGCGCATGGTGGGAGGCGGCCACCTTGATCCACGCGAGCTGCTCGCTGGTGGTGCCGTACTGGTACATATGGCGCATCGCGACCATCGCGTACAGGTTCACCGTGACCGGGTTGAACGGCGCCTCGAATGGCTGGTCGGGCAGGTTGGCGCCCCAGTTGCGTGCCTGCGTGCCGCTCGATCCCTCCGAGCGCGGGCGGCCCGCCAGTGTGATCAGCGCCACATCGCACTTGCCGGCGGCGATGGCTTGCGCGGCGTGCGAGACGTGCACGAGATACGCCGAGCCGCCGGTGTCGGTGGAGTCGACGTGGCGCACCTTGAGGCCGAGGTAGTCGATCATATTGATCGCGCCGAGGCCGGGCGCGTCACCCGCGCAGAAGTAGCCGTCCACGTCCTGCAGCGTGAGTCCGGCGTCCTCCAGCGCGCCCCTGGCGCACTCGGCGTGCAGTTGCGCGACGGTCTTGTCCGGTGCCTTGCGGGTCGGGTGCTCGTAGGCCCCGACGATATAAGCCTTGCCGTTGATGCTCATGGGTCTCCCTGGTTGTCTGGGTACTCTGGTGTCTTGGAATGAACGGAGCCGTATGTATCGGTGTGGATTCGTGTGCGTCCGTGTCAGTTCGTGCGCCTGCGGCTGCGCTTGTGCTTAGCGTGGCCGGGTGCCTTGCGTGCAGGCGGCCTCATGGCGCGCGGCCGAAGCGCTCGCGCAGGTCGCGCTTGAGCACCTTGCCGATGGCATTGCGCGGCAGTTCCTGCGACAGCTCCAGCGCGGCCAGGCGCTGCATTTTCTCGAGCTGGCCGTTGGCCCATGCGAGCAGCGCGGCGGCGTCGGCAGCAGCGCCTGGCCGCGGCACCACGAAGGCCACCGGCGTTTCGCCCCAGCGCTCCGACGGTACACCGACCACGGCCGCATCGGCGATGTCCGGATGCGCCATCAGCACCGCCTCGATATCGCTCGGGTAGATATTGAAGCCACCCGAGATGACCATGTCTTTCTTGCGGTCCATCAGGATCAGGAAGCCGTCGGCATCGAAATAGCCCACATCGCCAGTGCGGATGAAGCGCTTGCCGCTGGCGTCGAACCACTCGGCTTCGGCCGTCTTGGCCGGATGGTTGTGGTAGCCCGACATCATCGCCGGAGAATGCCCGACGATCTCGCCCGGCGTGCCGCGCGGCGCATCGGGCGGCAGTTCCCGGCCGTCGTCGTCGAGCAGCCGCATGTCGCTGTCCGGCGAAGGGCGCCCGACCGTGTGCTGCTTGCCGGGATGCTCGTGCACGCGCAGTTCGCAGCGCCCGCCGCCTTCGGTCATGCCGTAGTACTCGATCAGCGCGCCCGGCCAGCGTTGCAGCACTTCGGCCTTGAGCGCGGCCGCAAAGGGCGCGCTGGTGCAGAATTTGTAGCGGAACGAGGACAGGTCGGTCTCGGCGAATGCCGGGTGAGCCAGGATGCGCTGGTACTGCACCGGCACCAGCATGGTGTGGGTGACGCGGTGGCGCGCCGCCAGTTCCAGGTACTGGCCGGCGTCGAATTTGCCCATCAGCACCACGGTACCGCCCAGCGACAGGGTGGGGAACAGGCTCACCAGCGTCGTGTTGGAGTACAGCGGGGTGGACAGCAGGGTCACGCTGTCCGGGCCATAGCCGCCCTGGGTGGCCCGCTGCACGTGCGAGGAGCGCATGCCGAAAGGCTGGATGATGCCCTTCGGCACGCCGGTGGTGCCGGACGAGTAGATCAGGTTGAAGGCCCAGTCCGGCTGCACCTCGACCGGCGCCGGGCGGGCGTCCCCGGGCGCCAGCCACCTGGTGAAGGCAAGGCCCGCATCGGCGTCATCCAGCGCGATGCAGGGAACGCCAAGCCCGGCTTCCAGCCCAAGCAATGCCTCGCGCGTGCTGGCGTCGATGAACAGCTGGCGTGCGCCGGCGTCCTGCACCATGGCGCGCAGCGTCTGCGGGTTCAGCGACGGCGACAGCGGCGCCACCGCCACCCCCGCCCGCAGGCTGCCGAGGAAGGTGGCGACATACTCGATGGAGGTGGCCGCGCAGATGGCAACCACGCTCCGGGCGGGCACCCCGTCGCGCTGCAGTGCCGCGGCGACGCGGTCGGCAAGCCGGTTCAGGCTGGCGAAGTCGATGCTGCGCTGGTCCAGCACCACGGCCGGATGGCGTGGCCGCAGCGCGCCTTGCGCGTCGACCAGGGCGGGGAGGGAGGTGAAGTCGGTGCTTGTCTGTGACATATGGCTGCCGTTGCGGCTCCCGGGCTGGGCTTGCTGGTCTCTTGGGTTCGTTGTTTCGTGGCTGGCCTGGCGCCCTGTCGACCGTCCCGGACGCGCGGGCGCGATGACCGGCTATCGCGTGCCCGGCACTGCTGGGGACAGAGTGTGGCGCCTGGCGCGGGGTTCGACAATTTGGCTTTTTGGAAGAGTGGCTTGCCGGGAATGGTTGATGCGGTGCACAACGATCCGGATGGAGGGCGCGGCGGTCTGGCCGGGAGGAACCGCCTCGCCTGCGCGGGACGGTGGCCCCGGCCGGCAGGAAGGCGCGGCTTGCTTGGCGCGCAGTTAAAGAAAATCTGATTTCCAGGCAGTGCTTGCCCGCCGCTTGCCTCAGAACGCCTTCGCCATCGGGCGCGCCTTGCGATACAGGATCAGCGTTGCCAGCAGGCCGCAGGCGGCGGCAAAGGCCATCCAGTAACCCGGGGCGGCCTTGTCGCCCGTCGTCTCGATCAGGTAGGTCGAGATGGCGGGGGTAAAGCCGCCGAAGATGGCCGTGGCCAGGCTGTAGGCCAGCGAGAAGCCAGCCACCCGCACTTCCACCGGCATCACCTCGGTCAGGGCCACCACCATGGCGCCGTTATACATGCCGAACAGGTAGGACAGCCACAGCAGCACGAGCAGCATGCGCTCGAAACTCGGTGCGCCGGCCAGCCAGGACAACGCTGGGTAAGCCGTCACCAGGGCGAGCACGGAGATCGCCAGCAGGATCGGCCGGCGGCCGATACGGTCCGAAAGCGCGCCGCCGATGGGCAGCCAGATAAAGTTGGAGATGCCCACGCACAGCGTGACCGCCAGGCTGTCCGCGGTGCTGAGCTTGAGCACGGTCTTGCCGAAGGTCGGCGTGTAGACGGTGATCAGGTAGAAGGTGGTGGTGGTCATCGCCACCAGCAGCATGCCGGTCAGCACGGTGCGCCAGTTTCGCAGCATCGAGTCGAATACCTCGCGCGTGCTTGGGTGGTGCCGGCGCGCGCGGAACGCTTCGGTTTCCTGCAGCGAACGGCGCAGGACGAACAGGAAGGGCACGATCAGGCAGCCGATAAAGAAGGGGATGCGCCATCCCCAGGCGCCCAGCTCATCCTTGGTCAGCCAGTGGTTCAGCCCGAAGCCGAGCCCGGCAGCGACCACGATGGCGATCTGCTGGCTGGCCGATTGCCAGGCGGTGTAGAAGCCCTTGTGTCCCCGCGTGGCCATCTCGGCCAGGTAGACCGACACCCCGCCCAGCTCCGCACCGGCCGAAAAGCCTTGCAGCAGCCGGCCGATGAGCACGAGCAAGGGCGCCAGCATGCCGATGGTGGCGTAGCCGGGGACGACGGCGATCAGGATGGTGCCGCTGGCCATGAGTGTCAGCGTCACGATCAGGCCCTTGCGGCGCCCCACCTCGTCGATATAGGCGCCCAGCAGGATGGCCCCGAGGGGACGCATCAGGAAGCCCGCGCCGAACACGGCGAAGGTCAGCATCAGCGAGGCGAACTCGCTGTCCGAAGGGAAGAATGCGTGAGCGATATAAGTGGCGTAGAAACCGAACAGGAAGAAGTCGAACTGTTCGAGGAAGTTGCCGCTGGTGACGCGCAGCACCGCGCCAAGCTTGGATGAGCCCGGTGCGGTCGTGCCTGCCATTTCCGCTTGCATGGCCAGTCTCCTTTGGCATGCCGTGCCAGCCACCCGCCGCCCCGGCGGAGGCCGGCCAGGCGGCCGAAGGCCGCGCTCGTGCAGGTCAATATATGCCTGGCAAGCCTCCAGCGCCAGTCCGGCGTGCGCGCGGCGCGCAACGGCAAGCGACGGTACGGATAAGCCGGCGCGGCCGCAGCGCTCGCTCAGGCGTCGCGGAACACGGCAGGGCGCTTCTCGACAAACGCGCTGGTGCCTTCGCGCGCATCGTGCGAGGCCGCGGCGACCATGAACTGCATTGCCTCCACCGCCAGGCCCTCGTCGATCGGCAGGTTGATGCCGCGCGTCACCGCGCGCAGCGAGGCGGTGACGGCGATGGCCGAATGCCGGGCGATCCGGTCGGCCAGCCGCAGGCAGGCGGGCAACAGGTCGGCGCCGCTCACCACCTCGTTGACCAGGCCGAAGCGCAGCGCGCTGGCCGCATCGATGGGCTCGCCGGTGAGGATCATTTCGTTGGCGCGCTTGCGCCCCACATGGCGCGGCAGCCGCTGGGTGCCGCCGAACGTGGGCGGGAAGCCCAGCTTGATTTCCGGCTTGGCGAAGGTCGCGTGCTCGGCCGCAATGGCCAGGCTGCAGGCTTCCATCGTCTCGCAGCCGCCACCGAACGCCAGGCCATTGACCGCCGCGATCACAGGCTTGGGGAAGGTCTCGATGCGCCGCGTCATGGCTTGCCCTTGCTGCAGGAAGCGGCGCAGCGCCTGCTCGGGCGAGGCGGCGATGTCCGGCGCGAAGCCGGCGATATCGGCGCCGGCGCTGAACGCCCGCGTGCCACTGCCGGTGAGGATCACGCAGCGCACGGCCGGATCGGTTTCGAGCGCGTCGAGTCTGGCCATCAGCGCGTCGATCAGCGCATAGCTGAGCGCGTTCAGTTTGTCGGGACGGTTCAGCACCAGCAGCGCGTGCCTGCCGAGCCGCTCGCATTGCACGAGGTCGTTGCCGCCGCTGATGGCGCTGATGGCGCTGACGGCGTTGATGGCGTTGATGGCGTTCATATCGGTCATGTTCACTGTCTCCCGGATGTTCTCAATGTCTTGCATGGATGGATTTGCCGCTGCGGCACCGTCATGCGATTTCCCTGATGACGATGCGCGCCGGCCGGCCGCGAAAGCCGGAGACGAACACCACTGCCTCCCGCTCGGCGACAAAGCGTTCGCCACACGCCAGCACCGTGTCGCGGCGGGCCGTGTCCAGCGCTGCCGACTGCTGCGTGAGCCATACCATGCCTTCCGTGCAGATCAGGTAAGATCCAAGACCGAGCGGTAGCCGCAGCGGACCGGGGCCGAGGATCCAATGGCCTTGCGTTGTACTCACGGCAGCCTCCTGGCAAGCGCGCCAATCAATTTCTGGAGCGGTGCCTGCATTCTTGCCGGGAACCGGCCAGGGCGGCCGGAAGCTTTTTCATCAACGGTATGCCAGGCAGTCATGTCAATCCTGAGCCGAGCTTCGACCAATGCGCTGCGCGCCATGTCGCTGGAAGCCCTGCGCGGCTTCGAATCCGCTGCGCGCCATCTGAGTTTCACAGCGGCTGCCGAAGAGCTATGCATTACCCAGTCGGCGGTGAGCAAGCAGGTCAAGAGCCTGGAGGACGTGCTGGGCGAGCCGCTGTTCCTGCGTGGCGGCAAGGGCCTGAGCCTGACCCCGGAAGGCCGCCAGCTCTATGAAGCCGCGCGCCTGGCGATCGGCCAGCTGGGCGCCGCCATCGACCGCCTGCTGGCGGTCGACCGGATCTCCATCACGGTTACCACCACGCCCTCGTTCGCCGACCTGTGGCTGGTCCCCAAGCTCGCCCGCTTCCAGGCCGCCGAGCCCGGCATCGACGTCCGTATCGACGCTTCCGAGCCCATGGTCAACCTGGAGCGCGACGGCATCGACCTTGCCATCCGGCTGAACACGCAGGCTGTCGGCCCCGACGATCCCCGCCCGCTGCTGCAGGAGCGCCTGATGCTGGTTGCCGCGCCGGCCTTGGCCGCGCGCATTGCCGAGCCCCGGCAGATACTTGACACGCCGCTGCTGGTGTTCCACGATCCCGGCGCCCGCTTTGACTGGATGTCGTGGACGCAGTGGTATCAGCGCCTTGGGCTGATGCGCTCGTCCAAGCAACCCTGCCTGTACTTCTCGCAATATGCGCACGTGCTCAATGCCGCCGCGCAGCAGGCGGGCATTGCGATCGGGCGTACACCGATGGTGCTGCCTATGCTCAAGAGCGGGCAATTGCAGGTGGTGCTGCCGGAGCATGTGGCTGACGGACTGACCTATCGGATTGTGACGTCCAGCGTGGCGCGGCCCGGGGTGGATCGGTTCCGGGCATGGCTGGAGACGGAGTTGGCGGGGGAGGTGATTGGGTGAGGGGATGCGCTCAGCGGAAAAACGAGGGACAGCCGTTGGCGTGGCCGATTTTCGTAAGCGACGAAGCACTCCGGTTTCCGAGGCGCGCCCGGCTTAGCCGCGAGTTCTGGCGGATAGCGGCTCAAGGCGCCAAGCCGGACTTCAGTGGGGTACTGGACGCCAACTTTGACGCCGATACGCCGCGAGGCGCTGGCGACGCGCCATGCCCCGCTCCAATCTGGGGCTGTGGATGCAAGGGGCGTGAAAATTGATGTCGATACGGACGATGGAACTTTCCGGGGTATCCAGTGGGAGGTAGGATGCGTTCAATTCAAGCCAGGTTAGTACGCTTTCCAGTAGTCTCAGGGTCGTGAAATATCTGTGGCAGTGATTCGCCAAGCCTATTTTGGGGGCGTTGCTAGGGCGCTGACCGAAAAAGCAGCTTCGGCACCCGCAGCGAACTTACTCGGAGTAAATTCAATTATCTGAAATTGCGCCACTCGCTCACGGTAGAACGGATCTCGGGCGAGCACCGTATCCAGTTCCTCTCTGGTCAAGTTGTGGGCCAGAATGACGCCACCGATTCTAGGAACTTGCGGACCCGAAGTCAAAAAATTCCCCAATGCGAACTGTTGATCGAGATACGCTCTGTGTTCCTGGAGATATTTTTCGACAGTTTCAAGTGGCTGGACGTAGTGCAACAGAACAATAAACATCATGAATCTCCTCAGGCTGTAAGAACGAGTTTTCGAGAGTGTTGCCCAACTCGAGAAGCTTGCATGCCTCTACGGCATGATCGAGCCGCACAACCATTGGAAAATGTAGGCTTGGCTCCCCAAAGCTCGCCGTCCAAATATGTCGTGGCGCGCTGCGGCCTCGAATGCCAGCAGGCCATCGAGGGGGGAGTCGGAGACGCGAGGCGATCCTGTCAGAGCAACATTTCGTATCGTGACCCATCCCCGCCAAAAAGCTCGGTTAGATGCTGGGACGCCCGGAACAAGTGTGGTTTCATCCGAGCGATCGCTTCCTTGCCCAAGCGCGTAGCCGGACCGGAAATCGAAATAGCACCTTCGAGTTTGTCGGCGGAGCCGAAGACGGGCGCTGCCAGCGACACGATGCCTTCGTAGAGTTCCCCCCGGCTGACCGAGAACATCTCCTCGCGTATCGTATCGAACTCGGAACCTTGCCGACCGGCAAAGGCGAGCAACACCTTGCCTCCGGCGCCGCGCTCAAGGGGCCGCATTTCTCCAGCTTGCACATTGTCAGTGATCGCGAGCGGCGAGTTCGCGCGATACGCACACAAACGCTTGTCCCCCGATATGACGTAGAACGTCGCGCTCTCCTCCGTCAGTTCAACGAGACTTCGCAGCACCGGCATCACCAGTTCCGCAGGATGCAGATTTCGCTGGTACAGCGTCGCGAGCCGAAATGGCGTGGGGCCAAGCGTAAACACGCTGCCTTCTCCCCTTCTCAGATAACCGTACGCTTCAAGCGATTCTGCCAGCCGCAGGATGGTGCTCTTGTACAGGCCAGTCCGTTCCGCCATCTGCGCCAATGTAAATGACAGGTTCTCCTTCGAGAACGTGTCGAGAAGGGACAGTGCTCGATTCACCGCCGCAACGCCCACTTCTTCCTCCCCGGCAGGTTCCTGCTTCGGTTCAAGGTTCTTCTTAGCCATTCGATTTTGCTCCAGTGTGCGCCCTGGGGCGCAAGCATGCCACCACCGAATCGTTCTATCCACCAGAACGCTTGACTATAGTTTAGAACGTTAATAAAGTTCTCGCAACAGCCGAACAAGGAGACGTGGTGAAGCGCTATCAGATGTTCATCAACAATGAGTGGGTCGACGCTGCCTCGGGGCAGTGGTTCGAGTCGATCGAGCCATATTCGGGCGAGGTCTGGGCGGAGATTCCGAAGGGCGGTGCCGAAGATGTGGAGAAAGCCGTGCAGGCGGCAAAGGCCGCATTGGATGCGCCGGCTTGGCGGGATCTCACCGCGACGCAGCGCGGCGCTCTCCTGCGCCGACTTGCGGATTTAGTCAGCACGAACGTTGCCCGCCTGGCCGAGACAGAGCAGCGGGACAACGGCAAACTGATCGCGGAAGTCTCCGGGCAGGTCCAGAACGTTGCACAGTGGTTCCACTATTACGCGGGGCTGGCCGACAAGGTGCAGGGCGCCGTGGTTCCGATCAACAAGCCGGGCGTTTTCAACTACATCAAGCACGAGCCGCTGGGCGTGGTCGCGGCGATTACGCCGTGGAACTCGCCGCTTGCGTTGACGGTATGGAAGATGGCCCCGGCATTGGCGGCCGGCAACACGATGGTAATCAAGCCATCGGAATACACCTCGACCTCGCTGCTGGAACTGGCTGCGTTGACCAAGGAAGCCGGCTTCCCTCCTGGCGTCGTCAATGTCATCACTGGCTTCGGCACAGATGTGGGCGAGCCGTTGGTGCGCCATCAGGACATCGCCAAGATCGCGTTCACGGGGGGTGACATTGCCGGCCAGCGCATCAATGAGATCGCCGCAAGCGACTTCAAGAAGGTCACGCTTGAGCTGGGTGGCAAATCGGCGAACATCGTCTTCGACGACGCCGATCTCGATCAGGCAGTGAAGGGCGCCGTGGCGGGTATCTTCGGCGCCGCAGGGCAGACCTGCATGGCTGGTTCCCGGCTGCTGGTCCAGCGCAACGTGCACGACCTGTTTGTTGAGATGCTGATCAAGGTCGCTGGCGAGGCGGTCATCGGCGATCCCGCCAGGCACGAAACGCAGGTCGGCCCAATCGCCACCGAGGCCCAGTTCCGCAAGATCCTCGCCTACATCGAGATTGCGAAGAACGGCGGAGCGCGCTGCGTTCTGGGGGGGCACGCACTGACCGGCGCTGCCTACGGGCAAGGGCAGTTCATCGCACCGACGATCTTCACCGGCGTGACCAACGACATGCGCATTGCCCAGGAGGAAGTCTTTGGGCCGGTGCTCGCCGTCATCCCGTTCGATACCGAGGACGACGCCCTGCGCATCGCCAATGACACCATGTTCGGCCTCGCGGCCGGGGTATGGACTTCCGATCTGCACCGCGCGTTCTATATGTCCGACCGCCTGAAGGCGGGAACCGTGTGGGTCAACAACTATCGCGCGACCAGCTTCACCACGCCGTTTGGCGGCTACAAGCGCAGCGGGATCGGCCGCGAGGGCGGCGTGGATGCCATCAAGGAATACCTCCAGACCAAGAGCGTCTGGATCACTACCAAGCCGGCCAAGGCAAACGCCTTCGTTCTGGGCTGACGGCACCCCAATCCATATAAATCAGGAGGAGATACTGTGAACGACAAATTTGACGCGGACGTGGTCGTCGTGGGATGCGGTGTTGCGGGGCTCTCCGCAGCCGTGACGGCGCTTGAAGCAGGGCTCAAGACCATCAATCTCGAGCGCTCGGACGAGAACCATTTCGGTGGCAATTCGCGCTGGACCGAAGCGTACATGCGCATGAAGAACGACTCGGAGATCTCTGCCGACTTCGAGGAGCACTTCGCGAACAATGCCGGATGGAACATCGACCCCAACGTGCTCGATGCACTCACCGACTCCTACGCGGATTGGCCATCGTTCGTGAAGTCACACAGTCTGCCCGATCCCGAGGTCATCTCCGCGTTCGCCAACTCGGTTCCGCCCACGATCTCGTGGCTCAAGGGACTGGGCTTGAAGTTCGAGCATCAGCCGATCTACTTGCTGACGCAGAACACCACCCGCATTGCGGCCAAGGGCGGCGGCCTAGCCATCATCGAGGCATTGCGCGCCAAGGCATTGGCGCTTGGGGGTGAAATCCGATACCGCACCACGGCGACCGACCTTGTCCGCGATGAGAAGGGGGCGGCCTGCGGCGTCGTCATCACTAACCCTGATGGTGTCCAATCGCGCCTGCTGGCAAAGCGTGTGATCCTGGCGAGCGGGGGATTCCAGGGCAACCCGGAGATGATGACCAAATATGTGGGCCTGCGCGCCAAGCACATCCGGCCGGTTGCCATTGGTGGCTACTACAACCGCGGTGAGGGCATCCAGATGGCGCTCAACGCAGGTGCCGCCCCCGCCGGGGAATTCGGTTCCTACCACGCTGAGCCTGTCGATCCGCGCTCGCGGCAGGCAGAGGCTGTCGTGTTCATCTACCCATATGGCATGCTGGTGAACAGGCTGGCCAAGCGCTTCGTCAATGAGGCACCCGGCACCGTCGATGCGCACTACGACAACATCACTCGCACCATCGCGGACCAGCCCGATGGCATCTCCTACGTGATCTTCGACTCCAGGGTAGAAGACATCCCGCGCTGGAAGACCAGCATCCGCAGCGACCAGCCTCCTGTCTCTGCCCCGACCATCGAAGCGCTCGCCGCCAAGCTTGGTCTCCCCGAAGCCGCGCTCGCCCACACCATCGCCGGCTTCAACGCAGCATGCCCGCAGCGCTCGGACGCGTTCGAGCCGTTCGTGGTGGATCACCGCGGCACCAAGGGCCTGGACATCGACAAGAGCCACTGGAGCCGACCGATCGACAAGGCCCCGTTCTACGCGTATCCGATCATCTCGACCAACTGCTTTACATTTGGCGGCCTGAAGGTCAATGAGAATGCACAGGTCCTGGACCATGACGGCCGAGTGATGGCGGGCCTGTATGCCGCAGGGGAAACCATGGGCCTCTATCACCAGGTCTATACGGGTTCGACCTCCGTACTGCGGGGCTTGGTGTTTGGCAGGCGGGCCGCCCAGCACATTGCCAGCAGCAGCAACCGCTGAACGGGCGATCGGTATCGACCACATATAAAAACACCAGGAGACTGACCATGGACCGACGTACCTTTCTGTCATTAGCAGGCGCCACCACGGGATCGATCGCATTGCCCCGCCTGGCCATCGCCCAGCAGAAGCCGCTGGGCTACTACAGCGTCAATGCCTTTTCCGGAAACTTCGCCGCAAGCGGCAAGTACAGCGACCTCGGCGTACGCGCCGCCATCACCGGTTACGGGAACCGGCTTGGCCGTAGCATCGACTACAAGCGCATCGACACCGAAGGCAACCCGGCCATTGCCGTGCGCAAGGTCCAGCAGGCCATCAGCCAGGACGGCGCGCGCCATTTCGGTGGGGCCGCGCTGTCTTCGGAGGCACTGGCGGTGATGAAGGAGGTGAGCAAGGCAAACGGCGTGTACATCACCTATGTCGGTGCGGATGAGGTCACCGGCAAGGACTGTAACCGCGCCACGTTCCGTTGGTCGACACCGACCTTCGGTGCGGTCAACACGGTGCTCCGGCCCCTGTTTCAGCAGAATCCGAAATGGAAGAAAGCGTACACCATCACGGGCCAGTATGTGTTCGGCGAAGCGCTGCTGCGCAACTCGAAGACGGTGATGCAGGACGCAAAGGTGGAACTTGTCGGCAACAGCTATCACTCGCTGACCGAGAAGGAATTCTCAGGCTACCTCGGCAACGCGATGGGGTCGGGCGCCGATGTCCTGGTGATCCTGAACTTCGGGGCGAACACGCTCGACCTGCTCCGGCAGGCCGCCAGCTTCGGCATCAAGAAGCGCATGGCGGTGGCGGTCGTCTGGTTCTCCGGCCTGGATACATTCCAGGCGCTCGGCGCCGATGTCACCGAGGATATCTATTTCGGTCTGCA
The DNA here is from genome assembly GCF_029335485.1 of Cupriavidus basilensis. Taxonomy (GTDB): domain Bacteria; phylum Pseudomonadota; class Gammaproteobacteria; order Burkholderiales; family Burkholderiaceae; genus Cupriavidus; species Cupriavidus basilensis_E. Next base: position 11,114 of record NZ_JARJLM010000362.1, on the reverse strand, counting down.
GTACTGGCACGGGCTCGATACGCCGGGCAACAAGACCTTCCTCGACGTGTATCGCCGCGAGTTCAAGGAAAACCCCCGCTTCTATTCGGCGGCCGACTACCAGATCGCCACCCTGATGTTCGATGCCATCAGGAAGGGCGGCAGCGAGGATCCCGCGGCGATCATCAAGGCGCTGGAGGGATACACTTACTCTGGCCTGACCGGCGAGGAGCAGGTGCGTCCTTTCGACCATCAGGTCATCAAGAACTACTTCCTGGCCCGGGGAAAGAAGAGGGCTGCCATGAAGGATGGGGACGACTTCGTGGACATCCTGTCATCCTCGAAGACCGCAAGCCCGAAATCCGAGTCGGATTGCAAGATGGCCTGAGGCCATAGCCGGAATCGTCGAGATGAATATCTATGTCTTCCAAGCCCTGAACGGGCTCGGCCTCGGAATGATCTATTTCCTGCTGTCGGTCGGACTAAGCATCATTTTTGGTCTCCTCGGCTTCGTCAACTTTGCACACGGCGCCTTGTTTCTTGTCGGCGCCTACGCGGCCTTCTTTACCAACCAGGCAACTGGAAGTTTTGCGCTGGGCCTCATCGCTTCGTTCGTTTGCGTGGCCGGCTTGGGCCTGGTCGCCGAACGCTGGCTGCTCAGACGAACGTACAAGATGTCGCATGAGGCGCAGATCCTCGTGACCGTCGGGTTGACGTTCGTGCTGACCGAAGCCGTGGTCTATTTCTTTGGCCCGGAGTCCCAACGTGTGGCGCCGCCAGAGTCGTTGAGCAGCGTGCTGATGATCGGACCCTATCCCATCCCGAGCTACCGGCTCTTCATCGTTATCGTTTGCGGAGTGATCGGTGTGGCGCTCTGGTGGCTGTTCGAGCGAACGATGTTTGGGGCGAGGGTTCGCGCCGGGAACGAGCGTCCGCAGATGCTGAAGCTGCTGGGGACGAAGGTGTCGCGGGTCTATGCCATCGCCTTCGGACTGGGAACCGGCCTGGCCGGCCTTGCCGGCGGCCTGGCGGTGCCCCTGCGCGGCGCCGATCCGTCCATGGGCGTGGAAGCCATCGTCATTGCCTTCGTGGTGGTGGTCATCGGGGGCATGGGCAGCTTCAGCGGGCCGCTGGTCGGCGGGCTGATCATCGGCGTCACGCAAAGCATGATGAGCGCCATCTGGCCGGAGGGGGCGCGCCTTGCCATCTTCCTTCTGATGGTTGTCGTTCTTCTTCTGATGCCCAAAGGACTTTTCGGTCGTGCTTAATACTATTTCGAAGTCGGCCGGGGCGTTTTACCTGACGCTGCTGGTCTTGCCACTTGCCTTGCCTATGATGTCGGGGTCCGCCACCACTGCGGTCGTCGTGATGATCTTCGGGATCGCCGCAGCAGCCTGCAACCTGATGCTTGGCTACGCTGGCCTGCTCAGCTTTGCGCAGGGAACGTTTTTTGGCGTCGGTTCATATGCGGTAGGTGTCCTGTTGAGGAGCCATCCCGGCCTGGGCCTTGGCGTGCTTGTGCTCTGTGCGGCCGCTGGCGCGGTGGCCGCCCTGGTCATCGGCATGCTGAGCATCCGGCAGAAAGGCATCTATTTCGTCATGATCACACTGGCGATGGCCCAGATGGCTTTCTTCGCGGCGCTATCGTTCCCGGATGTGACCGGGGGAGAAAATGGTCTGCTCGACATTCCTCGCATCGGTGCCGGCCTAGATAGTGTTCTATCAGAATCGCAGAGCCAGTATCTGGTCGTGTCGGTGGTGTTCTTCCTCGCCTTCGCATTCCTGCGCCGGGTCATCCGATCGCCGTTCGGCCGGGTGCTCGATGCCGTGCGCGAGAACGAAACGCGAGCCCGGATGGCGGGCTATGACGTTCAGCGGCTCAAGCTGCTCGCCTTTGTCATATCCGGCTCGGTCACCGCGACGGCGGGCGCGCTTTATGCAATCCAGCTCCGCTCCGCGCCCCTGTCCAACATCGATCTGATGATGTCGGAGACCATCCTGATCATGGCGATCCTTGGCGGAAAGCGATCGCTTCTGGGAGCCGTCTTTGGGGCGTTACTGATGACCTTGATGGCGGAACAGTTGTCGCAATTGTGGCCGCGGTGGCAGATGATCGTCGGCTTTGTGCTGATTGCAACCGTCCTCTTCGCACCTAGTGGCATTGGTGGGATCTTTTCCCAATGGCGGACGCCCCATGAGAAACGGAAGCCGGGTGGAGCACACCTGAGCAGCAAGGAGACTGTGTGATGGCCACGATCCTGACCACCCGGGGCCTTGGCCTCGACTACGGCAACTTCACCGCCGTGGGCAAGGTCGACCTCGACCTGGAGGCAAACTCGCTTCACTCCCTGATCGGACCAAATGGCGCGGGTAAGACGTCTTTCTTCAATATCGTGAGCGGGCGCTTGCCCGCCACGCGCGGCACCATCGAGTTCGACAGCAAGAACATTACGCGCTCGCCGGCGCATGGACGCGTGAAGCTCGGCATGGCGCGCAGCTTCCAGGTGACGAGCCTGTTCCCCGAAAGCTCGGTGCTGGATAATCTGCGTCTTGCCGCACTGGGATATGAGGCCGACCGGTCCCTGCGCTTCTGGAGCACATGGAGCACGGAGGCCGGCAAACACGAGATCGCCGACAAGGTACTCGTGGAGCTCGATCTGGCTCGCCATGCCGCCACGCCGGTTGGCGCACTTTCACACGGCACGCAAAGGCTGGTGGAGATCGGCATGTGCCTGGTGGCCAAGCCCAAGCTGCTGCTGCTCGATGAACCGATGGCTGGCCTCGGCCTTGCCGACGTCCCGCGCGTCTCGGCGCTGCTGCTACAGCTGAAGGCCAGCTACAGCATTCTGCTGGTCGAGCACAATATGCACGTCGTCATGGGCATCAGCGACCGCATCACCGTGATGTTCCAAGGGAACGTCATTGCCGAAGGATCCCCTGAGGAGATTCGGCACGACGCGAACGTAAAGCGGGTCTATCTCGGGAGTTCGGTATGACAGCGCAACTACTCGCGCTTCGCGGCGTGCAAGCCGCATATGGCAAGAGCATTGCCTTGCAGGACGTCTCGCTGCAGGTCGGTCGGGGAGAGGTCGTCAGTCTCATGGGACGAAACGGCATGGGGAAGACGTCAACGCTGAATACCATCGTCGGCGTGTTGCAGAAGACCGCGGGCACGGTCCGTCTCGACGGGGTCGACATCAGCGACCTGGAGTCGGACGAGATCTCGCGTCTTGGCATCGCGCTGGTGCCGGCGGACAGGGGCATATTCGCGCTGCTGTCGGTCGAGGAGAACCTGAAGATTGCCAGACGAAAGCACTCGACTTGGACGCTAGAGAGCGCATATGCCAGCTTCCCCCGGCTCAAGGAACGGCGGAAGAACCTCGGAGGCGCCTTGTCCGGTGGGGAGCAGCAGATGCTGTCCATTGCCCGGGCGCTGATGCAGGGACCGAAGGTGCTGTTGCTGGACGAACCGACCGAAGGCCTGGCGCCGGTGATCGTTGATGAGCTGGTCGAGCTGATTGCAGGTGTCGGCCGCTCCGGCGTTTCGATCGTGCTGGTGGAACAGACCTTTGCCGTCTGCCGAGCGCTGGCTTCGCGACACTACATCCTCGAGGAGGGCCACGTGGTGTTCGAAGGGCCTACGGCGGCGCTGGACGACGATCCGACCATCCTGGAGCGCCTGCTCGGGCTTGACGTCGGCGCCCATGCGTAACACCGACTTCGCAGACCCGGGTATGCCTCGATGCCGGCGCGCTCACGCGCTTGCCCTACAGCCTGCGCGTGCTGGCCGAGCATCTGCTTCGCCATGAAGACGGCGAGCTCGATTGGGGGTGGCGGGGATATCGGCGGCCGTCCGGGCCGGTCGCCGCGCCCGCAAGTTCTCATTGCGTTTCTTGGACCGCGCTTCGCCGGACGATAGCCGATCCCTCGGGACTGGCAGCGCAGGCGCTTCCTGCACCTTGGCATCTTGCCCTAGGGTAATCCCCAATATGTCGTATCATCACGCCCGGGCATCGCCCCGCCGGGCGTTTTGCCGTCTTCGGTCCGTGAGTGTGCCCCATTGCACTTTTTCAGAAAATCCGGGACAAAGCCAAGGTGCGCCAGCGGTATCCCAGGTATCGGATCGCCGGCTCCGGGTGCGGATTTACACACATGAATAATGCGGAAGCCACGTATCCGTGGCTTCGGAGACATCCGGGCGCCCTGTCGGGGCGGCGGATCAGCAGGAATCGCAGGAGTTGCTTTTTGCCTACAACCGAAACCCAGCGCAGAACTGAGGTTGACCTGATTCGCGGCATTGCGCTGATCTTCATCGTGGTGGACCACGTGAACGGCAGCGTGCTGGCCGACTACACCATCCGCAATTTCGCGTTCTTCGACGCGGCGGAGATCTTTGTGTTCCTGGCTGGCTATTCGGCCGGCTCGGCTTATGTGGCCATGGAGGCCCGCCATGGCGCCTCCGCCGCGCAGAATCGTCTGCTGCGCCGCAGCTGGGAGATCTACAAGGCCTTTGTGCTGACCGGCGTGCTGATGCTGGTGTTCGGTCTGCTGCTCGCGCTGGCGCGAGTGCCCGCGCCGGCCATCCGCTCCACCGAGGCACCGGTCTTCATGGCGCATCCATTCAGCACGCTGATCGAGGTCTTCAGCGTGGCGCGGCAGCCCTTTGTCTCCGACGTGTTGCCGATGTATGCCGTCTTCATCCTGTTCGCGCCGCTGGCGATACGCATTGCGCGCGCCATGCCGCTGACCTTTGTCGGCGCCAGCGCGCTGCTTTGGCTGATGGCGCCCATGCTCACGCCGCTGCTGCCGAGCAGCGACGGCAACGGCTGGAGCTTCAATCCCTTCGCCTGGCAATTGCTGTTCGGCCTGGGCCTGCTGTCACGCCTGCGGCCGGACGTGATCCTGCCGCGCCAGGCGCTGGTGCGCTGGGTGGTGACCGCGCTGGCGGTAGCGATGACGCTGGCCGGCGTCTTGCTGGCCTACCTGTGGATGCGCCCGCATGTGGTTGAGCCATGGCTGCCGTCATGGCTGCCGGCCATGGCGTTCCCGCTGCCCAAGAAGAGCCTGGCGGGGCTGCGCGTGGCGAGCTTTCTCGGCCTGGCGTGGCTGGCCTACCTGGCAGTGCGCGCGGGCTGGGTGGCGCGGCTGGCGGCGGTGATGGGGCCGGTGGTGCAGATCGGCCGCCATAGCCTGTTCTGCTTCGTCTTCGGCGCGGTGGTATCGGTGGTGATCGAGGGGTTCACCTATGGCATCGCTGGCGGCCGTCCCCCGCGCCCGATCGCGTTGGGCGGCGACATCGTGGCGGTGGCGCTGCTGCTGGTGATCGGCGGCTGGTATGGGCGGCGCAAGGAAGAGAGGAAGGAAGGGCGGAGGGCCGCCGCTTCGGCTGCCTCCGTCAGCGCCACGTCTTGATTGGCCTGTTTCCCAAGTTCCGCGCGTTCGCTATCGGTCAGTTTCATCACGCCCTCCGTGGGCACAATGACATTTCCTGTTTAAAGGTTACGATCCACACCAGGCATGCGGTGCGCGGTACCGTGCCGGATAGCGCACAACCGACCCAACTACGGCTGGTGTGTGTGCAGCCAGTCCTTCAGCGCGTCATTCATCCGGGTTTGCCAGCCCTCTCCACTAGAGCGGAAAGCGTCCAGCACTTCCACGTCATAGCGGATGCTGACCAACTCCTTCGTGTGTGAAGCCTTGGGCCGGCCGCGCTTGCCAAGCGGCTTCATCTTCTTGAAGTCCTCTGACGATACCTCATAGGTGTCCGGATCCTGGGCGATGCCGCGTTTGATGGCCTCATCCTCCTCCGGTGTCGGAAGGTTGATGGTGCGGCCAGAGCGGGTCTTGATCGTGTTCTGCATAGTGCATCACCTCTCTCTTGTTTGCCTTGCGCATGTTGATGATGTGCATCGCGTCTCCACGCTGCGTGAAGACCGCACAGTACAGGCGCGAGGCGATCAAGCCGAACCCGACTTCGCGCACTTCGTCGTAGTCGCGACGGGTATCGACGTAGGCCAGAACCTTCCGACCAGTCGAGCATCGCGGCCAGCGCCAGCGATACGCCATGCTTGCCTTGGTTGCTGGCGTCTTTCGAGGGATCGTAGGTGATCTTCATGAATTTATCGTAGCTACGATAAATTAGGGGTGCAAGGAATATTTGTAGCTACAAATATTCCCGGCGTCGCGGGATCGCATTGCAGTGCAGTAGATGCGCGAACGGCTGGCGTTGCCGCTGATCGCTACAGGCAGCTTTGACTTCTTCCGAGGCGTCATGCAGCGGGATGTTCTCGTAGGGCAGGCCGGGTTCTTCGGCCGCCCGGATTGGGAGGATCGCGCGCGAGGCGGGGCTGCCGCAGATCTTCAGGGTCACCGGGGGGGCTCCAGCAGGTCAAGGCGGGTGTGGACGGATTTCATGGGGTTCACTCGCCCAGCGCGATGCCATCCTTGCGCTTGTCCGAGGCGCCGAGCAGTCCGCCGGAAGCCTCGCGCATGACGATCTGGGCGCCGCCGAAATCGCTGCGCCCGCCCAGTTCGCCAAGACCGGCGGGATCGCCATAGCCGGCCTCGCGCAGGGCCTGCACGATGGCCGGCGGCATGCCGGCTTCAATGGCGAGCGCGGTATCGGATTCCAGCCGCCAGCGCGGCGCGTCGAGTGCGGCCTGCAGCGGCTGCCGCCACGCCGCCAGCCGCACCAGCAATTGCAGCTGGCCCTGGGGCTGCATCAGCCCGCCCACCACGCCGAAGCCCGCGTGGAAGCGCCCGTCGCGCAGCGCAGCGCCTGGCACCACGGTGTGATACGGACGCTTGCCGGGGGCGGGGCTGTTGATATGGCCGGGGCCGGCAAAGCCAAAGCCGCGGTTCTGCAGCACGAAGCCGCAACCGGGCACGGCGATGCCGGAGCCAAAGCGTTTGAAGATGCTGGTCATCAGTGTGACTGCCAGGCCGTCGCGGTCCACCACCACGGTGCAGACCGTGTTGCCGGCCGGGTCCGCCACGGTTTCCCTGGCGTATTGCATGGCGCGGCCCATGGCCCGCACGGTGCGCAGCACGGCGGCGGGATCGTCCTGCGCCAGCATCGCCGGATCGAGTTCGCCCAGTTCGTCCAGCGCGCGCAGGATAGCGATGCCGTGCGTGTTGGGCGGGCATTCGAGCACGGTCAGGCCGCGGAACGTGGTGGAGGCGGGCATGCAGAAGTCACCGCGGTGGGCGGCGAAGTCGGCTGCAGCCAGCGCGCCGCCGGCATCGCGGCTGGCCGTTTCAGCGGCCCGCGCGGGCATGCCGAGGTAGTAGGCATCGGCGCCCTCGGCTGCGATCGCCGCCAGTACCTTGGCCAGTTCGGGGTTGGCGAACCGCTCGCCGGCCGCGGGCGGGCGGCCCGCGCGATAGAGCGCGGCGCAGACCGGGTCGCGATGCAGCACGCGGTCGAACACGGCCCATTCCCGCGCCGCCACCGGCGCTACCGCGAAGCCGTCGCGCGCCAGCGCGATGGCGGGCGCGAGCAGCCGCTTCCAGTCGAGCCGCCCGTAGCGGCGGTGCAGGTCCTCCCAGCCGCGCACCGCGCCAGGGGTGGTCAGCGACAGCGCATGGCGCTCGGGAATGCGCTGCCCGGGCAGGCCGGCGAGCGCATCCATGGGAAACGCCGCAGGCGCGCGGCCGGTGCCGTTGTAGCTGACCGCATGGCCGCCGGGCTCCACGATCATCGCCAGCAGATCGCCGCCGATGCCGGTGGCCATCGGCTCCACCACGCCCAGGATGGCATCGGCCGCGAGTGCCCCATCGATGGCACTGCCTCCTTCGCGCAGCACCTGCAACGCGGCCTGGGCGGCGAGCGGGTGGCCGGTGGCAACCATGCAGTGCGGCGCACGCACGCCCTGGCCGCCGGCATCGGCGGGGCTGGCGGAAGCTGGGGTGGTCATGCGGATCGCTCCAGGAAAATCAAATCAAATCGGACCAGGTCAAATCCATCGGGTTTGACGCGAGGGCCTGCCCGGCCAGGCCTTCAGCGCCACAGGAACACGGCGCACATCGTCGATACCGCCAGCCCCGCCAGCACCGGCGCCAGCAAGGCCCGCACCGCATCGAGCACCGGGATGCGCGCGAAACCGGCAATGGCCACCAGCGAAGACCAGGCAATCAACGTACCGCCGCCGGTCCAGACCGCGCCCATCTGGCCCACCGCGCACAGCGTGGCGGCGTCCAGGCCCACCGTGGGACCCAGCGCCCCGGCCAGCGTGCCGGTGAGCGGCAGGCCGGCAAAGCCGGAGCCGTCGATACCGGTGATCATGCCCACCAGCAGCACGCCGAAGGCCACCAGCACGTGGTTGTCGGGAATCCACCGCTCGGCGCCCTGGATCAGTTCGAACAGCAGGCTGGGGGCATGGCCCGGGCCGGCGTGCAGGATGGCGCCCGCGGTATCGCCCGCGCCGACAAAGAAGAAGCCCGCGATCGGCAGCACCGAGCCCATCGCCTTGAAGGCGAAGACAAAGCCGTCGGTGATGTGTTCCGCGCTGACGTCCAGCATCTTGCGTGGTCCCTCGGCGGCCAGCGTGGCGAGGATCATCAGCAGTGCGGCCATGCCGCCCACCATGGCGGCCGCTTCGCCGCCCTTGAGCTCGGCCATGCCCAGCCCGAGCCGGGGCACGACCATCAGTGCGATCACGGCGGCGAAAGCGAGCGGCGTCAGCACGGCGAACGCCTTCGACCATCTGATGCGGCGCAGCTCCACCATCGACAGGCTGCGTGCGAGATTGGCATCGGTACCCAAGGGTTCGCCTTGCGCTGTCCCGCGCGCCAGCTCGCTCTTGTCGAACGAGCCGGTAGCTTCGACGCGTGCCAGGCCGGCATCGGGCGCGCGGCCTTGCCAGTGCTCCAGCAGGCCGGCGCTGGCTGGGCGGATCTGGGCGCGGATGGAGAAGTAAGCCAGTGTCAGTGCGATGCCGCCGGTGATCAGCGACAGCACCAGCGCGCGGTCCGCCACCATGGCGGCGCTGACCGCCGCCCCGGCGGCCTTGGCGCTGATGCCCGGCGCCACGCCGATCACGTAGTCCGACGACAGCGCGGTGCCCTGGCCCGCGATGGCAATCGCCATGGCGCCGGCCAGCGGCGGCAGGCCGGCGGCGATCGCGGCCGGCAGCAGGATGGCGGACACCAGCGGAATCGCGGGCGTGGGCCAGAAGAACAGCGAGATGGCGTAGGTGATGGCGGCCAGCATGAAGTAGGCGGCATGGCCGTTCTTCATCACCGCGCGGAAGGGCTCCACCATGCGCACGTCCGAGCGCAGGGATTTGAGCGAATTCAGCAGCGCCGTCATCAGCGCGATCACCAGGAAGATATTGAACAGTTCGCGCGCCGCGACAAAGCTGGCATTGAAGATGCTGGCCAGCGCGCTGACCGGGCTATGGGTCCAGGCCAGCGTGACCAGGAAGGTGGCGATGATCGAGGGCACGACCACGTTGGCGCGGAACACCATCGTCAGTACGATGGCAAGGACGCCGGCGAGGTAGACCCAGTGGGCCGCGCCGATCGCGATATGGGATTCCATGGGGGGCTGTCTCCTGTGCCGGCTGCTGCTGTGGGGGCTGCCGGTCTGTGTCGTGGCGGCATCGTATCCGGCCTTGCGCCGGTGCGGCAAGCTTTGGCGCCGCCGCGCGGCGCGCAAGTGCGCGGCAGTTACCGTCCTGCCGGCGCTGTGCCATCGCCGCCACCCGCTGAAGGGCAAATGGGGGCGCCTTGCAGGGCTTACCCGGTCACCAGCCCGGCGACCGGCCCAGGCTTGAGCGCACCCGGCTGGGCTTCCCACGACACGCTGATATCGCCGTTGACGAAGGTCTGGCAGGCCATGCGGTAACCCTCGCCGAACTGCGCCTCCGTCAGGTGCTTGCGCTCCTTCGGCTTGATGGCGTCGGTGAATTCAAGCCCGCGTTCGATCTTGCACTTGCAGGTGCCGCACAGGCCGCCGCCGCACTTGAACGGGATGCCGCCTTTCTCGCGCAGCGATACGCGCAGCAGGTTGCTGTTCTCGGGGGCGCTGACGACCTTGCCGTCGTTGCTGACAAAGGTGATTTCAATCATAAAAACGATCCGATGGCATGAGGGGGCTGCCCGGCGCATGGCCGGTCGTACACGGTTTATCCGGCGTTGTTCAGGGTCGTTCAGCGTTTCACCAGCGCGATATCCATGCTGCCGAAGGTGGCCAGGCGCTTGAGTTCGTCGCGTGCATCCTGCAGCGTGGCGAATTGATCGAGGAACTTGGATGGCACGTAGTTGATGGCGGGTGGCGCCTGGCCGCCGGCTTCGGCCGCTGCGTCCCCGGCCGTTTCTTCTATGATTTTCACTTTCACCGGGTGCGCCAGTTCGGCGATGACGAAGTGCGCGGTCTTGCGGCCATAGAAGAGATAGTCGTAGGCTTCGACGGCGACCAGCCCCGCTACCAGTTCGGTGCGGAATTGCCCCGGTTTGCTGCTGAGAATGACGTACATGGCTGCGCTGCGTGGTGATGGCTGGTTATTGAGGGCTACCCGCGGCGCTTGTTCGCGGCGTATTCCCGGCGCTGCTCGCTGCCGCGCTTTCCACCGGCAGTTCGTCCTGGCTCAGTTCTATGTCGTGCTCCAGCCAGATCTGGCAGGTCAGGCGATATCCCTGCTCCAGCCGTTCGCCGAGTTGCTTCTTTTCCTTCCAGTTGGGCGGCGGCAGGTGCTCGCCGCCGGCGAGCACGCGGCAAGCGCATTTCGAGCACTTGCCCATGCCGCACTCGTAGCGCAGGTTGGGATAGGGGAACTGCTTGATCCCGGCCCGCACCACCAGGTTGGTACCCGGCTTGACCTCGTCCTCGAAGGTCTGGCCACTCTTGTGAAATACGACTCTCGGCATACAACGTTTCCGCAAGCGGTCTGTCATTGGCGGCCGGCGCCCAGGGCACCGGCCGCGCGTTATCGCCAGGGCTGGCGAGGCGTTCAGGCGGCCATGTCCAGCTCGGGCAGGGGGATCTCCTGCGCGACGTAGTCGTGGTAGAGGGCGGTGGTGTAGAGCAGGCGCATCTGGGCGCCGATCTCGCAGATCTTCAGGCAGCGTTGCTGCAGCTCGACGGTGTTGGCGTGTTCAAGGACGATCTGGTAGCCGCGTTCGCCGTGGATTTC
>NZ_JARJLM010000361.1 GCF_029335485.1 Cupriavidus basilensis | reverse complement strand
CAACGATCCGGAACTCCGTCGATAGAAGCCAACGACACCATCACGAGTAATCGTTTTATTGACGGATGGACGATTTCTAATCGAAATCTCACGCGTTTAATCGAACTTGGGTAATCCATCGAGAAATTACTGAGCCGCGTCAGCGCTCAAGAACTCCAGTTCATCCGCTGACGCGGCGTCCGCACTGTCCAGAAGCCTCTTTGCGATCTCCCCGGGCGCGTGGACACGCAGGGCTTCGAGGCAGCCGAGCAGTGGTCCCGGTTGGACCTCTGTCGCCCGCGCCCAGGCACACACCTTGTCCGCGAGGCTCGTGGATTGCGTGATCCCGGGCGACCGCGTGCGCACCACGGGCACGATGCGGCCCTCGAGCTTCACCTCTTTCGCGCCGGCCAGCGCCTGCAGAATCGCCGCGCGGTCGGCCTGGTGTCGCTCCTCCTCGCCGAGCGTCCAGCGCACGCGCACACTGGCATCCCGCAGGTCCTGCCCCGCCGCCGCTTCCCGCAGCGCGACAAGGTCAGGCGGCCCCTCAAAGACAATGTCGATCGTGCGGCGTGCCGGCGTCGGTACGAGAACGCAGTGTGCGCCGGCCCGATCCACGGTCCACAGCAAAAAGCCCTTCTCGCCGTCCTCACCATAGTGGAAGCGGCCGATCGAGCCGGCGTAGGCGATGCACTGGTGCCCTGCCCCGGCCTCCTGTTCCCATGCCTGGTGACGATGGATGTGGCCGAGTAGGAAAGCCTGCGCCTCTGCGGCGAACAGCGCGCCGGTCGTGAACTCGTGATCGAAACCCGCCATCGGCACGCCATGCTCGCTGATGCAGCCAAAGACGGTGCCGTGGGAGACCCCGATACAGGGAACGCCTTGTTCACGCGCCGCGCGGTGCAGCGGTGCGAAGCCGCGCAGCAAGGTGGCCAGATGCTCGCCGACGGCCAGCGCGGCATCCGTCGCGCCGACCGTGGCCGCCACCGTCGCCTTGTTGACCGTGGGCACGCAGGTGAACACCGCTCGGACCTGCGCCGGGAGCGCCGCGAAGGTCCACGCTGCCGAGGGATGCCACCTCCCCTGCGCGGTCAGCGCCACCTGTTCGATGCGCTCGGCCACATGCACGGGATGCCGCCCTCCCAGCAGCCTCAGAATTGCCAGGGTTCCCGGCAGCTCATGGGAGAAGGTCCCTTGCAGCATCAACACCGGACAGTGGTCGGCCAGGCGCCGCACCTGTGCAGCCAGGCGCGCGACGGCCGGGGCGTGCAGGTCCAGCGCATGGTCGGTCGCGTCGCCGGAAACGACCGCGGCGTCCACGCCTAGCGCAATGGCCTGGTCGATGGCCGCGCCGAAGCAGCGATCGGCCTCCGCCAGGGTCTTGTGGCCGTAGTGTAGGTCGGAAAAGTGGGCGACACGCATCATTCTGCCCTCCCGGCGCCTGCCAGCTGCAACTCTCTCTCGATCTTGTCGAGGTAGCCTTGCGGGTCGTGGCGATACCGTTCCAGTTCATCCCAAGCGCGTCCGCGCCCGTGCGGATTGATCTTCCAGCCCCGGCCCCAGCGCCGGTCGGCATAAGTCCGGTACAACTCGGGCTCGATCCCATAGGCCCGCACCCGACCCATCAACTGCTCCAGGCTCGGGCGGCCTTCACGCATGGGGGGATCGTCGCGGAAGGTTTGCGCCTCGTTCGCGAACCCGGTGGCCTGGGCTTCATCGGGTAGCTCGCTCGACTCAGCCGCCTCCGTAGCCCCTTGCAGGACCTGGCTGGCAAGCCGGGCCTGCACCAGGGCTGTCTCCGCGTCCTCGGACTCCCGCATCAACGTGGTGACGTCGACCGGCGCCTCCAGGTCGATGATCCACTGCGGCACCCGTACCGCCCGCCCCTGTTCGTCGATGTGCGCGACCTCCCTGAGCGTCTTGGTGAGAAAGAACGGTGTCCGCTGCCGGTCGAGAAAGCCGGAGATCCGGCCTCCGCGCAGAAAGGCCACGGTCTCGAACTTCTGGATTGCCGCCTGCATGGCGTAGAAGCTGTTCGTGTGCAGCTCGAAGGCACTGATCGAACGGATGCCCGGAATGAAGAACAGGAAACGCCCGGTCAGATTGCACTGACGCAGTTGGTACTCCCGACAGCGCTCCGGCTCGCAAAGCCCACTGTTGTCCGCGCGCTCCACGGACTTGCGCCCGCCAAAGAGCCGGATCGTGCGCCGCCCGGTATCGTCCGTGGGCACTGGAGCATGGCACATGCAATGGCGCACTCGGCCATCGGCTGAGTACTGCGACCAGTAGTGCTTCTCGTGCGCGCCCCAGGCGGCGAGCTCGTGCGGCATCACCGACGGCCAGTGGTCCGACGGGAAGACCACGGGGAAGCGATAGAGGCGTCGCCCCTCGCCCCGGTCCTCGCCGTAGCTGTCGAGAATCTGCCGCGCCAGGTCCGGGTTGGGGAAATCCTGGGCGCGTACAGTGAACCACGGCACGTTGCGCGGAACCAGCGGCGTCTTCAGACTCGGCAGCGCCTCGGAGATCGCACGCTCGATCTGCTCGAACGACTGACCGGCGGCCACGCCTTGCTCGTAGATTGCCATGGCCTTCGGTTCGCACGTGGCCTTCTTCGTGAGCACCTTGATACCGGCGCGGATCTTGCCGCCAGTGGAAATGCGGGTGGGACCTTGCCCAAGCAGGGTCGGGACGGCAACCGGGCCGCCGTGGACGGTGACGATGGCGTTCGCCATAATGGCGCTCCTTCAATGAACGTCGGGACAATCCGACAATTCATGCTCTCGCACACTTGGCCCGCTTCAACCCCATGAGAACGCCCGGTCCTGCGCCCTATGACTGGGGTCCAAACCCTGCAATTTTTGCCTCGCACGTCAACCGTTTGGGACCGCATTCACGAGGATGCACACAATCAGGAAAGTCGACTCTTCCTTCAAGTACGGCGCCGCGACACGGGAGCCGATCCGCGAGCGTCCTACAGTTTGTCAAAACGTCGGCCGGTGATTCCCTCCATGAAGTCACCGCCTTCATTTCAATCCTCGCCAGCCTCGGCCGCGAGAGAGTCAAACCGCGAAGATCGGTAAATCTCCTGAGATGCCGGACGGGCGCTGTGCCACAGGAAGCAGCCTTCACCTTGGGTCCGCCACCCTGCCCCGTGACCGCCTGCACCTCCTCTGCGGCACGCCGCGCCTTGCGCCACTGCGTTACTTTCTGGCTGTTGCAGGCGCGTCGAAATGCAGGGATGGCGTCACAATGCCATACGACCGCGGCATCGCGGACACGACCGACGCCCAGTTCGCCGTCCGGTGCCACCGCCTGGAGCGTGAAACCGTCAGAGGGCCTGACAATGCGAGCCACCGGGTATTCGTCGCGCAGCGCCTGCGCACGGGATTCGACTTCCTTCATCATCAGTTCGTCGGAATGGTGGGGTGCTGACAGTAGCCCTCGCCTAGCGATTCATTGAACGGCCCCCCCGTCTTGCAGAGTTGTGGGGACAACCCAGACATTGCGCGGTTTCGAACTCGACGTCTGCCAAGCGGCGGGCATATTGCCCGAGTTGCGCCTTGAGAGCGGCGACAGGTACCTTGTGAGTGACGATGCCGGCTAGCACGGCGCCCTGTTCGTCGGGGGGAAGCCCACCAGCACTACGGCATGGCCGATCGAATCCGTCGGCAGGTGAGTGCGTTGAGCACGGCGGGTGTACACGCGAGCAGTGCCAGCCGCCGCTCCAAGACGTCCGGTGACCAGCACATGGACCTATAGATTGGATTCATGAATCGGCCGGACGAGGCAACTGTACGCCTGGGGTCAGATGCAACGACTCGCCCGACGTCACACTAACGTCGGTAACGCAGCGTTTCGACGATCAGTGAAAGCGCGGGTGATGATTGACGGCGACTGGCATAGAAGATATGGAGCCCAGGAAAGGTTGGACACCAGTCCTCGAGCACGGGTCGGAGCCGGCCGCTGGCGATGTGAGGTAGCGCCAAATCCTCAGGCATATAGGCCAAACCAAATCCCGCCAGGGCTGCATCGAGAACCGGGTAGATGCAGTTGAAGGTCCATGCCCCCTCCACCCGGACCTGCAAGTTTCGTTTGCCCTTCTTAAGTTCCCAGGCGTACACGCCACCACGAATCGAAAAGCGCATGTTGATGCAATCGTGGTGGGTCAGGTCCGGCGGCGTCTTCGGTGGCGGATGCTTATCCAAGTACGAAGGCGCACCTACGATCGCCATGCGTATATCCGGCGTGATCTGGACAGCAGTCATGTCCTTGGCAACCTGATCGCCGAAACGAACGCCAGCGTCATAGCGTTCCGCCACTATGTCGGTTATTCCTGGGTCGATGGCGATTTCGATCTTGACGTCCGGATACGTCGGTTGGAGCTTTGATAGTTTGGGCCACAGAACCGTGTTCGCCGCGTAGTCGGACGTCGTAATGCGGACCGTGCCGGCAGGTTTGTCTCGGAGTTCCTCGAATGCCGCCAACTCCTCGGCGATTACCTCGAACCGGGGCGCCACGCTCCGGATCAAGCGTTCACCGGCCTCCGTGGGGGAAACGCTGCGAGTCGTTCGAGTCAGAAGACGCAGTCCCAACCTCGCTTCCAATGCGCGGATGGTGTGGCTCAGAGCAGACTGGGATACGCCGAGTTGCGCCGCTGCGCGAGTAAAGCTCCGCTCGCGTGCAACCGCGAGAAATGCAAGGATGTCTCGGAAGTTCTCGCCCGACATATATGTGCTCAGCTTATCAAGTCATGCAGATTATACGGCCCACTCTTGCTGCACAACGGTCTGTGTATGGAGCGGGGTCAGCGGGCTGGTCTTGGAACGATGCGCTAGCAGGAATGCTAGAGCCGATACGCGATCAAGGCAAATCATTCATGATTCCCATTTATAGGTCCATGCGTTTTCATCTGGCTAGTTGCAGATCCAGTCGTCTGGTAAAAGAACCTCTTCTGCCTACGAACAATAGCGCATCACGATTCGCCAATAGCCACTGCGACAGGCGCGTGTCTGAGTGGGGCGGCGGATTTGCTTCACCACGCTTTTATCTGCTGCACTCATCGGAGCCGCTCGTATGAAACCACTTGCCGCGATCGCGACATCGCTTCTCCTGCTTTCTTCTGCAGCCGCCCACGCGGATCAGGTAGCCTCTTCCAGAATGACCGTCACGCCGAACGGTGCGCAATCTTCGACCAGGGGGCCAGCCGAGTACTTCACAGGGGCCGTCCGCGTCGACCCACTGTTCGGGCCGACAGCGCCATCCCAAACATCCGCCGGCCAAGTCACATTCGACGCCGGTGCCCGCTCCGCCTGGCACACCCACCCGCTCGGCCAGACCCTGATCGTGACGTCCGGCACCGGCTGGGTGCAGGAGTGGGGGGGCGAGAAGAAAGTAGTCAGGCGGGGCGATATTGTCTGGTGCCCGCCTGGCGTGAAGCACTGGCATGGGGCGACGGCGACCAATGGCATGTCGCACATCGCTATTCAGGAAGTACTTGACGGCAAGAACGTCGAATGGATGGAGAAGGTCACCGATGAGCAGTACAACAAGTAAGAGTCAAAGCTCGCATGTGCCGCTTGAGGCAGGCGCTTTCCTGAAAAAGGCTCCCAAAATGACGATTCTCACCGTGGTACTCGCATCGGCGTCCCTGATGCTTGGGGCTTGCGCACAGACCACCAAGGCGACAGACATGCAAACGACCCGTACATTTCCGATCGCGCCAACGCTGGAAGAGCTTCGCGCGGTTTCACCCGGGTTTGAGCGATACACGACCGATACGCTTCTGGGGGATTTGTGGAAGCGTCCCGACCTGCCCCCAAGAGACCGCAGCATCGTGACCCTCTCGACGCTGATCGCACGCAACCAAGCGATCGAATTGCCGTACCACCTGAACCTGGCGCTCGACAATGGCGTCAAACCCGGGGAGATCTCCGAAATCATCATTCACCTGGCGTTTTACTCCGGATGGGCGAATGCAACGTCGGCAGCTGCCGTTGCAAAGGACGTGTTTCAACGGCGCGGGATCGGGGCCGACCAGCTCCCCCCTGCGTCGGGCGGTCGTCTCCCGCTGAACGAGACCACTGAAGCACAGCGCGCATCTCAGGTCAGCGCGAACTTCGGCTCGGTTGCGCCTGGGGTCGTGCAATACACCACCGACGTCCTGTTCCGCGACGTCTGGTTACGCCCAGGCCTGGCGCCGCGAGACCGCAGTCTGGTGACGGTCAGTTCCCTGATCGCGTCCGGCCAGGTTGCGCAGGTCGCCTACCACCTCAACAGGGCCATGGACAACGGACTGACGCAAGCGCAGGCCTCCGAGGTGCTTACACATCTGGCGTTCTACGCCGGTTGGCCGAACGTGTTTTCTGCGCTGCCGGTCGCCAAGGAGGTCTTTGCGAATCGCCCAAGCCGATAGGCATGCCAGCACGTGCGGATGTTGCCTAGCCGTCCGTCGGAGCGATCCCGTCGGAGATGGGACGCAGCTCCGACGGGATACGGCGTTGCTCTATGGCTTGTAGCGCAAAGCCTCGATCAGCAAGGTCATGGCACGCGAAGGTTGGTGTCGGTTCGGATAGTAGAGGTGAAATCCGGGCCATATTGGACACCAGTCTTCGAGAACTGACACGAGTTGCCCCTTCGCAATATAGGGACGGACCAGGTCTTCCGGCAAATAGGCAAGTCCAAAGCCGGCCTTCGCAGCATCGAAAATGTCGTAAGCATTGTTGAAGACAAGCGGTCCGTCCACTCGAACACTTAACGCGCGCTTCCCCTTGACGAACTCCCATTCGTAAATGCCACCGCGGGTCGAAGTGCGCAGATTGATGCAGGGGTGTTCAATCAGATCATGTGGTTTTTTCGGCACTGCTCGCTTGGCGAAGTAGGACTTCGCGCCGATCACCGTGTTGCGAACGTCAGGCCCGATCCGCACCGAGATCATGTCTTGTGCCAATTCTTGACCGAATCGGACGCCGGCATCATAGCCTAGTGCGGCAATGTCAACACTTGCGTATTCACTGATCAGTTCGACTTTGATATCGGGATACTGCGGAAGGAACTTCACCAGCTTCGGCCAGAGGACGCTCCTGATCGCGTAGTCAATGGCTGTGATCCGGATCGTTCCCATCGGCTTGTCACGAAGCTCGCTTAGCGCCTTGATTTCTGCCTCGATCTCATCGAACTGGGGGGCGAGACGATCAAGCAGCCGCTGCCCGGCCTGAGTGGGTGCGACGCTGCGGGTGCTGCGCATGAGCAGGCGAACGCCCAGCTTCGCTTCCAGTTCGCGAATGGTGTAGCTCAGCGCCGGTTGTGACACCCCAAGCAGGGCCGCCGCCTGGGTGAAGCTACGCGCACGTGCAACGGCGATGAAGGCAAGTAGGTCGCTGAAGGTGTCGCGCGGCATTGATGAATACCTTTTATAAACTCCTGCCAATTCTACTGGCTAGTTGCCAGTTCTCCTACCCGATAGAGTTCAACGATTCGGCGCAGGCATACACTCCTCGGCTCCGACAACGCGATGCACCGCCGAGTGGAACGGATTTCTCCGGTCTGGGAGTCGAAAGGGAAGGAAATGAGAAGGCAGCCATTGCGGATGATGTTCGGCGCGTCCATTCTCTCCCGGTTCTGGATGCGTACGCGTACGTTCAACTGCCGAAGTTCGCCAAGTTGCCTGACTCAAGCCGCCTGGACGCCATCGAGAACTCGCCGAACTATGCCGATGGGGCGTTCAAGAACCTGACTCCGACGCCAATGCTCACGGGCGACAGCAGTTTTGCTCACGTGCTCCTGAGCAATGTCTTCAGCTGAGTTGAGCGGCGCGCTCCCAATGCAGCCATTCCTTCCGTGAAGGCGGATCTGAAATCCTTGGACCGCGACGCGGTTGTCTGGCTGGGACACACCTCTTACTTCGTTCAGGTCGGAGGCAGACGGATTCTTATTGATCCGGTAACCGCCTTCCCGGTATCGCACGCCAGTCGCTCTTCGCTTCATTTGGTTGGTTTCCGCCGCAAGGTTGGCGCGCAAGTATCGAACTGTATGCAGTCGGCAGCGTCCAGGCCAACGACCGAAGTATGGCAAGCGCTCCGAGCTACGCTGTCGCCGCTCCATGTGCGGCAATGGACGCAGTGGGAGTTCAATGCCTTTGCGCGAGTGGACAACCTCCTCGATCACCGCTATGCCCGATCGGTAAATGTGAACGAAGGCGATGCCCGTTACCTCTAGCCCGCGCCCGGACGCAACGGGACGGTAGGAGCTGGGGCCGCATATCGGTTCTGCGGCGCATGCCGCGCCGGTCCGTATGAAATCGTACCTGATCCATTCTCGCCGTCACCGCCTCACCGCATGCGGCTCTTCCTGGCGACGAGATTGATGAGTTGGATTTATAGGTCCATGCGAACTCAGATAGCTAGTGCGTGTCACTGCAGCGTAGTACATTCAAAAAGCCGGGCATCAGAAGGACAATCGTCGGCCCGAGCAGCTTGAATTCTGTGGCCAAGTTCGGATGGTTTGAAGAAGCGATTGGCATCGCGTCAGCTTAACGGCGCATTTGCCATCCTTGTGAAAGCCGTGGGGGTTGAAGTGTGCGATCAATGTAGCGACAAGAGTCACAATCTCGCTGAGCCGAGCGCGAGCGTACGACGTTCTCGCCCATACAGCACTGGAGATTCGAGCCCGGCCTGCGTGTAGGTGCGATTGGGATGAGCGGCCTCGGCCATGTCTCAGTGAAACTCGCCGTGGCGCACCGAGCGGAAGTAACGGTATTCACGACTTCGCCCGGAAAGATCGCCGATGCCATGCGCCTGGGCGCGCGCGAGGCCGTTCTATCGAGCGATGCCGATCAATCCGTCTGGACCAGATCACCCACGCCTTCGACCGCATCGTCAACAACGGCGTGCGCTATCGCCTGTGATCGGCTTTGCCTCGTCGAAATCCCCGGTATGACACGGAGACCCTATTCCGTCAGCGTCAAAGGAGTAAACCCGATGAATGACCAGAAGCCATCCGGCCGCCGCGGCTTCCTGAAAACGAGCGCGACGATTGGCGCAGTCGCGTGTGCGCCTGCTGCCGTGGGCAGTGCTGCGGCACAGCAGACACAGGCATCGCCGTCGGGACTCGGCATTGCAATCGATCTGCCCGCCATCACCCAACGCCGCACCCTGGGCACTGGAGTCGCTCGCATGGAGGTTTCCGCGCTGGGTTTTGGCGTGATGGGTATGAACTACAACCGCGGCCTCCATCCGGATCGCAAGGCAATGATCGCTCTGCTGCACCAAGCTGCGGAGCGCGGCGTCACGCTGTTCGACACGGCTCAGGTCTATGGGCCGTTGATCAACGAGGAACTGGCAGGCGAGGCGCTGTACCCCTACCGCAACGAGGTGAACGTGACCACCAAGTTCGGGCACGTCATCGTTGACGGCAAGTACCAGGCCGGTAAGCTCGACAGCCGTCCAGAGAGCATCCGCCGCGTCGCGGAGGAATCGCTCAAGCGTCTCAGGGTCGAGGCCATCGATCTCTTCTATCAACATCGCCTTGACCCCGAAGTGCCAATCGAAGACGTTGCGGGTGCCGTGAAAGACCTGATCCAGCAGGGCAAGGTGAAACGCTTCGGTCTTTGCGAGGTCGGCGCGCAGACCATCCGCCGCGCCCACGCCGTGCAACCGCTGACCGCCGTGCAAAGCGAATACCACCTGATGTGGCGTGAGCAGGAAAAGGAAGTCTTTCCGGTACTGGAGGAGCTCGGCATCGGGTTCGTTCCCTACAGCCCGCTCAACCGGGGCTTCCTCGGCGGCGCGATCAACGAATACACCCGCTTCGATTCCGGTAACGACAACCGCAACACCCTGCCGCGCTTCACCCCGCAAGCGATCCGTGTGAACCTGGCCTTGGTCGAAGTGCTCAACGCCTTCGGCAGACCCCGGGGGGCGACGTCCGCGCAGGTGGCCTTGGCGTGGCTGATGGCCCAAGAGCCATGGATCATTGCCATTCCGGGCACGACCAAACTGGCGCATCTGGACGAGAACCTCAGAGCGGCCGACTTGACGCTGACGCCGGACGAGTTGCGCGAACTCGATGGCGCCGTCTCGAAGATTCAGATCATGGGTGATCGGTATCCCCCGGAGCCGCAGAAACAGGTCGAAAGCTGAAGGTGTTGCACGCATGTCGCAAGGAGAATTGGCAGTGGAATGGTCGCAGGAAGAGTTGCACAAGTTAGCGGAGTCAGATGATCTGCACGTCTCCTCGTTCCGCGAGGACGGGGTGACCTACGGCACGCCAACGTGGATCTGGTCGGTGGCAGTCGATGGCGCCCTGTACGTGCGCGGCTACAACGGGCGGTTCGGCAGAAGGCAGGACGGATCACCGCTGCTGGCATGACGAAGGACGTTGTCTTTGAACCGGTGAACGGCCCGATCAACGATCTCGTCGATGACGCCTACCGGGCGAAGTACGCCAGCAGCCAGTACCTTCGTCCCATGATCGGCGCGCGCGCTCGCGCCGCTACGGTCAGGATCGTTCCCAGCCCTGGTCACTCTTAAACCGAACCCCTGGAAATGGAGTCAGCGTGAAGGTCTTACACCTTGTCCTTGCGAGGCTTGCCCTGGTGAATGGCTGCGCTGCCCCGGCTGCAACGAACTGCTGGTCGCAGCGCTCGGGGGGCGCGGAGTCTACGTCGTTGATGTAGCGGCCCGGACGCTGAGGCCTGTGCTCAGTTCGGGCGACCGTACCCGGGACGTGCTGCCCGTGGGGCGGGATCTGTACGTTGAGGCTGTCACCCAATCAATAACAGCCGCACTGGAGTCCTTGCGCTTTGCAGTCAGTCGCCGCTTGGCGCGCTGGATCCGCAGCACTACGTTCTTTGGAATCTATCGGACCGTCCCAACCCGCCAGCGACATCCAGCATGAACCGCAGATACCTACTTTCACTCGCACTCACGTCGATGGCTCTACCGGCGGTGCGTGCTCAGACGCTGTCGTCTGCGAGCTTTCGCCAAATGCTGGTCGGCCGCGACGAGGCCATCATTGAGCCGGAGATCCCGATCATCGACGCCCATCACCATCTATTCGATCGACCCGGACTGCGTTACATGATCGATGAATACTTGGCCGACGCGCGTGCAGGCCACCGGATCGTCGCTTCCGTTTACGTCGAGACATTGGCTTTCGCGCGAACCGATGGCCCAGAAGTTCTTCGACCGCTCGGTGAGATCGAGTTTGCAAACGGCGTAGGAGCGATGTGTGCGAGCGGGCGATATGACTGCCGAGCCTGTGCCGCGATCGTGGGGCATGCCGATCTTAGGCTTGGCGATCAGGTGGCCGAGATGCTCGATCGCGCGATGGAACGTGCGCCAGAACGATTCCGCGGAGTCCGTCAAGTCACCATCGAGCACCCGTCTGCAGCACCCTATCGATTCATCCCAAACAGGCCACCGCGCGGGGTGATGAGGACCCCGGGCTTCCGCCCGGCCTTTGCACATCTCGTCAAAAGGGGGCTGACCTTCGACGCGGCTGTATTCCATCACCAACTGCAGGACGTCATCGACCTTGCGGATGCCTTCCCCAACGCCACCATCGTGCTGAACCATTGTGGCCATGCCATGGCGATGGATATGGACGAACAAGGCAGGGCTCAGGTGTTTCAGGAATATCGCAAGTTGATGATCGAGGCAAGCCGGCGTCCGAATGTCTACTGCAAGGTGGGCGGCCTGGGGATGCCCTTCTGGGGTTTTCGTTTCGAGGAGCGCCAGGGCCCCATCGGATACCTCGAACTCGCGACCGCCTGGCGCCCCTATGTGGAGACCACCATCGAGGCGTTCGGCGCCGGCCGCTGCATGATGGAAAGCAACTATCCCCCGGATGGTCGGTCCGCTGGCTTCGTTCCGCTCTGGAACGCCCTGAAGCACGTCGTGCGGGCTGCCTCGGCCGCAGACAAGGCCGCGTTGTTTCATGGGACAGCCGCAAAGGTCTATCGCATTCGCGTGCCCGGCGTGGAGGTCTCAAAGACGCCGGCGACATAAGCCCTTGTTGTGAGCGAAGTCACCGCTCACAGCGTCCTGGAGCAATGGGCCATCAATATCGCCCAACCGATACCAACAAATCTGTACTTGACCAAAGGGAATGAGATCATGAAATTCTGCTTCGACAATCAAGTTGCACTCGTGACCGGCGCAGCGTCGGGCATGGGTCTGGCCACGGCCAAGGCTTTCGCCGACGCCGGCGCCGCCGTTGCATTGGCAGACCTGAACGGCGATGGCGCACGCGCCGCTGCCGAGGCACTGGTCGCAGCAGGCCACAAAGCCATCGGCATTCGTTGCGATGTTGCCGATATGGGCGAGGTCGAAGCGATGGTGAACGAGACGGTTGCCACCTTCGGGCGACTGGACATGGCATTCAACAATGCCGGTGTACAGAGCCCTGTCGCGGAGACCGCCGACGCCGACGCCAAGGACTATGATTTTGTGATGGGGGTCAACCTGCGGGGCATCTGGAACTGCATGAAGTTCGAGCTGCTGCAGATGCGCAAGCAAGGCAGCGGCGCCATCGTGAACAACTCGTCGCTCGGCGGCCTCGTCGGGATCGCGGAGCGAGGCATCTATCACGCCTCCAAGCATGGCGTTGTAGGGCTGACCAAGAGCGCCGGACTCGAATACGCCCTCAAGGGCATCCGCATCAATGCCGTGTGCCCCGGCATCATCGAAACGCCGATGGTCTCGGGCATGCTGGAAACGCAGCCAGAAGCCATGGCAGCACTGATGAAGGAAGTGCCAATGGGCCGCCTCGGTCGCGCCGAGGAGATCGCGGATGCGGTGCTGTGGCTGTGCAGCCCCGCCTCTAGCTTCGTGATTGGGCATGCCCTCCCCGTGGATGGCGGCTACACCGTGCGCTGATTGGCCGACGCGTCGGCAAGCACCTTCGACGCATTGAAAAGGCGCTCACCAGTCACCCCATCATCGTATAGCAGCAGTCGTTCGACTACTGCCGTGCTCAAACAGGAAATGCACCGCATGCACAAAGATCCTTCCACCCCTCGTCGTTCGCAGGCGAAATCGCTGGGAACCAGAGGAATCGCGCTGGTCGCGCTCGGCCTGACGGTCGCGGCGATCGGGCTATTCATGCTGGGTGGAGGGATCCGCCTCATCACGCTCGGCGGCTCCTGGTATTTCGCGCCGGCCGGCCTTGGACTGACGGTCGCAGGTGCTCTCATCGTGCTGCGACGCCCTCTGGGTACGGCGATCTACCTGGCGGTCTTCGCCGCCACGGTCGCCTGGTCGGTGTGGGACGCGGGGCTCGCATTCTGGCCGCTGTTCTCACGACTCTTTGCGCTGGCCGCTGTTGCGCTCCCCTTGGCTTTGCTCATGCCCGTCAGGCGTGGCGGCGAGCGTTCGGCGCCCCCACGGCCGGCCTACCCGTTGGCAGCCGTGATCGCCATGGCCTTGGGCGCAACGCTCTATAAGGCGTTGCTGCCACAGCCGATCCAGACGGCGGATGGCGCACCCGCGCCCGTTCCGGGCGCCGCCGTGGGAACCGTGGCCGGCGCCGACTGGCGCTACTACGGGCGCACACCGTCCGGAACGCGACATGCACCACTGAACCAGATCACCCCCGAGAACGTTGCCGGCCTTGAGGTCGCCTGGATCTACAGGACCGGCGAGATTCCGAAAGGCAGCCAAGGACATGTCGTGACCCCACTGCATGTCGATGGGGTGCTATATGGCTGCACGCAATCGAGCCAGATCTTCGCCCTAGATGCAGACACCGGCAAGGAGCGCTGGCGCTTTGACCCGAACTCGAGCGCCAACAACGTCTATCCACGCTGCCGGGGCGTGGGTTATCACGATGCAGCCGCAACCGCCTCGTCTCAGACCTCCGGCGCCGCACTGGCGGCGTGCACGCGCCGCGTCATCGCCACGACCGTAGATGCGCGCATCGTGGCGGTGGATGCGCTGACCGGAACGGCCTGCGCAGATTTTGGCAACAACGGCAGCGTGAGCCTGCGCGTGGGCATGGACGATGCCAATCCAGAACTCTACTTCCCGACCGCAGCGCCGACGGTGGTGCGCGATCTCGTGGTGGTCGGCGGGCTGGTCTGGGACAACCAGAAGGTGGGCGAGCCGTCTGGCGTTGTCCGCGCCTTCAACGTGCGCACGGGCGCGCTAGTCTGGGCCTGGGACCTCGGCAATCCGGCGCTCACAGGTCTGCCGCCCGAGGGCAAGAGCTATACGCCCGGCACGCCGAACGTCTGGTCCACACCGGCCTTCGACGTAGCCCTGGGCCTTGTCTACCTGCCCACCGGCAATGCAACCCCGGACTTCTGGGGCGGGCATCGCACGGAGGCGGACGACCGCTATTCGTCGTCTATCGTCGCGCTGGACATCGCGACCGGACGCGAGCGCTGGCGCTTCCAGACCGTGCACCACGATCGCTGGGACTATGACGTGCCCTCGCAGCCCGCGCTATATGACGTGCCGGACGGCCGTGGCGGCACGACCCCGGCACTGATCCAGACCACCAAGCGCGGCCAGATCTTCATGCTCGACCGACGCAACGGCACCCCCATAGCTAAGGTGGAAGAACGACCTGTACCCCAGGGCGGTGCGCCCGACGACCGGAGCGCCCTCACACAGCCGTACTCGGTCGGAATGCCATCCATCGGCACGGAGCCACTCAGTGAGCGGCGCATGTGGGGCCTCACCCCGCTCGACCAGTTGGTCTGCCGGATTAACTTCCGCAGGGCACGCTACGAAGGCGAGTTCACGCCGCCGAGTGAGCGTCTGACTATCCAATATCCTAGCTGGCTGGGGGGCATGAACTGGGGCTCGGTCTCCATCGCTGAGAACCTGGGGTATCTCATCGTCAACGACACCCGCGTCGCGATCTGGAACCGGCTGATCCCACGCAAAGCTTACGACGATGCCGCCAAGAGCAACGGTGGCCATGAAGGCGGTGCCCCGCAGCAGGGCACGCCCTGGGGCATCGAACAGGGTCGCTTCCTGTCACCGCTGGGCGTTCCTTGCCAGGAGCCGCCTTACGGCACCATCAATGCAATCGACCTGGCCACGCGCAAGATAGTCTGGTCGATGCCGCTGGGTACCACCGAGGAAACCGGTCCGCTGGGCATTGCCACGCGGCTGCCTATGCCGATCGGCATGCCGACGCGAGGCGGGCCTGTGACGACTTCCTCCGGTCTTGTCTTCATGGCCGGATCGCAGGACTACTACTTCCGCGCATTGGATGTCCGAAGCGGGCGGGAGCTTTGGAGGCGGCGTCTACCTGTGGGTGCTGAAACGACGCCGATGACCTATGTGTCGCCGCGCAGCGGCCGCCAATTCGTGGTCATCAGTGCTGGCGGCAATTCCTCGACGACTCAGAAGGGAGACTACGTGCTGGCTTTTGCGCTGCCCAAGTGAAGCAGGAGCGCGCTCGCCCACGGCGCACGCGCGAAACGGCTTCTTTCTATTACGGTCGGCCAGCCAAGACTACTGACTGGGCCGGCGCATGCCCGCGACTGCATATATGTTGATTCGACCTGATTCTCGATTTTTGGAAGATTCAGAGGATCAAACGGAAAGTCTTGGCTGCCGTCCGATTTTCCAAGACATCGATCCGAGGCGAACTGCAACGAGGGCCAATTCCGGACCATGGCCTGAAGGCCGAGTCCATTGCCGGCTCGCATCTTTGGCTTGACATAAGCCATTCTCATGCCGTGCCGGCCATGTCAGGGCCACCCCGAATTGCGCACGCCGCGCCGACATGTCTCTACCGACAACACGCGGTGTCCTCGCAGACGACAACCTGACGACAGCGACGCTGCGCGGCAGGAAGGCACTTCACCGGCCGCAAGACGGCTGATCGTCCCGCGATCCCGCGCAAATGGAGACATTCCGCCCGATTATCGTTGCAGAAACCTCGAGGCCGCAAATCGGGTACGGTATTTGCTGTAGATCACGAGGCAAGGCAACGTACCGGCGCGGAAACGCAGGCGGGAGCGATGCGTGATTTCCGCTCACGCCACCTCGCCCCAACCGTTTCCACCGATCCCGGACTTATGCACCGGCGGGCCTGCCCCGACAACTCAGGAGACAACCGATATGATCAAAGCTGACATCAGGACGGCGCTTGCGCAGGTACTGGGCGGCGCCTCGCTCGCCCTCGTAGCTATTGTGCCGGCCCATGCGGTCGATCCGTATCCAACCAAACCCATCCGCATCGTGGTAGCGTCGGCGCCCGGCGGCCTGCTCGATATGGTGACCCGGATGGTCGCCCAGAGAATGGAGACGAAGCTGGGCCAGTCGATCGTGGTCGAGAACCGCTCCGGCGGTGGCACCCTGGTGGGCATCCGGTCCGTACGCAGCGCCCCGGCAGACGGATATACCTTGCTCGCCGTGACCAATACCATCACCGGGCTACCCGCCGTCAAGCTCGAACCCGGCTACGATCTACTGAAGGATTTCACAGGAATCGGGCCGATGGCCCGCTCGCCTTGGATGATGGTGGTCGGCGCCAGCCAACCGGACAAGAATGCGGCCGACTTCATCGCTCGCGCCAAGGCCCAGCCCAACGCATTGTCGTTCGGCTCGAACGGCTTCGGGACGACGCCCTACTTTGCAGCGCAATCCTTCCTCCAGCGCGCAGGCGTGAAGGCGCTGCATGTGCCATATAAGGGCAATAGCGCGGTCTATCCCGACCTGATCAGCGGACGCGTGACCATGATGTTCGACGGCGTGGGCAGCGCCGCCGCGATGGTCAAGGGGGGCCAGATTCGCGCGCTGGGAGTCAGTTCCACCAAACGATTGCCGGCATACCCCGACCTCCCCACCCTCGCCGAGCAGGGTCTTCCCAACTACAGCTCGTATTTCTACGTCGGCCTGTTCGCGCCCGCGCGGACGCCGAAGGATGTAGTGCAGAAGCTGTCGGCCGCGATGCAAGCGTCCAGCAAGGAACTGCATGACCGCCTGGAGAAGGACGGCATCGAGCCGATGGCGGTATCGCCGGACGAGTTCAACCAGTCGCTGAAGCGAGAACTGGCCGAGATGGCCAAGCTCGCCGCGGACCTCGGCATCCAGAAGGAGTAGGGAGATTAGGTGACCACCAATCAACAGGGGGAACTCCTTCGGCTGTGTGGTTGCCACATACCTCCTGAAGAGCGGTGGCTGCCGGTCCCGAGCGGCAGCGCATGGTGTCAATTCATGCGCCTGTTCACGCGCGGGTACGGTTCGGCGGCCTTACCAGGCCGGGATGCCTTCGGCGATCGCCGGGACATACCGCGGACAACGTTGGAACGCGAGGTATTCCTCGCGTATGCACTGGGTCACGAGCTCCGTTTCCCGATCGAACACCTTCGTAAACGGTCGGCCACCGAGTCATGGCGCCAAGTAGGTAGCCCAGTGTGATTCGGGCAGAGCCAGTACAGATGGTTTGGAACCGGACCATTCAGCCGGACACGTCGTCGCTGACGCCGGACAACCTTGTGGGCACCGATCTTGCCGTCTATGCCGGCCTGGAGGATGACGTGGATCGGCACTGGGGACGCATTTTGGCCAGAGCGGCACTGACCACACTGCTGGGCGTGGGCGCAAATCTGGCCACGCCGCGGAACCGTGGCCGTGTCATAGACCGGCTCCGTCACCGTAGCGATCACGTCGCCTGGCAGGTCGGACTTGAGGATCGCGTTCGTCCGATGCCTGCGTCTTGGCCACCACCAGGTGATAATCGATACGATAGAGGCCATCGGCTGCCAGTGCGGAGACGTTCTTGTCAGCAGCGCGAACGTCCGCCGAGCCCCGCGCTTCGACCATAGCCCCCACCTGGAACTGCATCAGTTTGGTTCCGGCCGGCAATGACGCATCGTGGGCTTTGCCGTCGATGCCATCGACTACCAGATAGCCCTTGCGATACAGCTCGTCGGCCAAGCCCTCGGCCGCCACTCGGCCGATAACGGTATTGGCGCTTTCGCCGGGCTGGAACACCGTGAAATCCCGTTGCTGGCCCCGCATCGCCCGCTGCCTGGTGCCGATGATGTCGCCGCTTTCGCCAATCGCCCTGAGAACAGGTTCGGCATCGGCTTTGACCGCCCAGACACCGAGCCGGAGTTCGGTTGCCAGCCCCATGCGCTGCACGCGTTGCAGACGGCCGAGCAGCAGCACACGCTGCTGCCGCTGTTGCGGATCACCCGCAGGCAGATCGACATAGTTCAACCCGGCTTGCGCAGCTGTTGCCATCTCACCATTTTGGATGGCGCAAGATGGAGGCGTATCCGCTTCAGCAGACGCCATTCCTACTCAATTCGCTGATCTTCTCTTCGCTGTATCCTAGTTCGCGCAGAATCCGACCCGCATCGGTACCGCCGTCAGGCGTGGCCCGCCGGATGCGTCTGGGAACACCGTCGAAGTTTAGCGGCGAAGCCAGCAAGTGCATCTTCCCGAGCACTGGGTGTTCCACCGGCGCCGCCATGCCGAGCACTTTGACCTGCTCGTCCGCGAATACCTGATCCATGGTGTAGATCGGTCCGCACGTGACGCCAACGGCGTTCAGCCTTTCGATCCAGTAGTGTGCCGGCTTCGTCCGCGTCACCTCTGCGATCCTGGCATGAATCTCTACGCGGTTGGCACTGCGGCCATCCCTCGTGCTCCACTCGCTCTTGTGCGCCCAATGCGGCTTATCAATGACCTCACACAGTTTCGGCCACATCCGGGAGGTGGGCGCGGACATCGTAACGTGTCCGTCCAGCGTGGGAAAGACGTCAGTCGGGATGGCGGTGGGATGCTCGTTGCCTACGCTGCGGGGAACTTCCTTGTCTACTAACCAGCGCGTCGCCTGGAAATCCAGCATGAACAGCAAGCTCTCCATCAGGCTGGTGTGAACCCAGCGCCCCCGACCTGTGCGCTCCCGCTCATAGAGGGCCATCATGATGTTCAGCGCGAGCATGTTTCCAGCGGTCAGGTCTCCCACCGCGATACCGGTGCGCAGCGGGCCGCCCCCCGGAATTCCGGTCACGGACATGAGGCCGGTCATGCCCTGAGCAATGTGGTCGAATCCGGGACGGTCCCGATAGGGCCCGGTCTGCCCGAAGCCGCTGATGCTGCCGTAGATGAGGCGGGGATTGATGCGACTCAGGTCTTCGTAGGCTATGCCTAACCGGTGCTTCACCATTGGTCGCATGTTCTCGATTACCACATCGGCATTCTTCACCAAGTCCATCAGGACAGCCAGACCGTCGGGATTCTTCAGGTTCAACCGAAGCGAGCGCTTGTTGCGGTGAAGATTCTGGTAGTCGGAGCCGCGCTCCCTGCCAACTACGTCCTCCATGGCCGGAGAACCGGCCGGCGCCAGTGGCTGTTCCACCCGGATTACATCCGCCCCCCAATCGGCAAGATGGCGCACGGCCGTGGGACCAGCCCGCGCAAGCGTGAGGTCGACGACCTTTAGTCCAGCTAGAGGCAAATGGCCTTCTGGAGAGGTGTGCGATGTGGTGGCCGCGCTGGTGAAATCGGATATGCCGGTCATAAGACTCTCCTGTCGGGCAGGCTTGAAGTTAGTTGGGATCATGTCGCTGCGCCCGGCATTCGTCCAGATCGAGTTTCTTTTGGCCCTCATACCGATTGGCATGCCTTCCATCTGGTTTGGGAGCCCAAACCAAAAGAGCCTATACAGTGCTCGGTTGAGGTGACTGATCGTGTTGTTGCCGAGAAATGCCCGAGAAATGTCGAAGTCGACCAAGCGGCCGCTGATAGGCAGGCTCCATCTCCGGATACCGGCTG
Organism: Cupriavidus basilensis; assembly: GCF_029335485.1. Classification (GTDB taxonomy): domain Bacteria; phylum Pseudomonadota; class Gammaproteobacteria; order Burkholderiales; family Burkholderiaceae; genus Cupriavidus; species Cupriavidus basilensis_E. The sequence goes on along the minus strand of NZ_JARJLM010000361.1, from coordinate 629 downwards.
TAATGACGGATAGCCCCGCGGCATATCGCCAATTTGATCATGCAGACGCGCCGCGTTGTAGTGCGCGTCCGCTGGAGTGCCGGACCAGCGCGCCGCCCGCCTTCACGGGACCGCGCGCGCCCGGCATCCGCGCGGCCTGCAGACGATGCGCGCGTCAGCCGCCGCGGCGCCGGTACAGCAAGGTGGCGGTCATCTCCTGCGCGACCGATCCGTCCTGCTTGATGCACTGACGCCGGAACGTGACGACGCCCCTGTCGGGCTTACTCGACGCCTTCTTGTCCACCACGCGTGAATGCAGCCGGATCGTGTCGCCGTGCTTCACCGGGCCGAGCATCTTCCAGCCGTCGATCTGCAGCAGGGCCAGCAGAGTACCGTCGTTGATGCCGCTCGCGTATTGCAGTCCGCCCATCACCGCGTACACCAGGGGACCGTGGGCAATCGGCTCGCCGAACTGGGTAGTCTTGCAGTATTCAAAGTTGGTGTGAACCTCGTTGAAGTCGCCCGACAGGCAGGCGAAGTTGACGATGTCAGTCAGCGTGATCGTTCGGGCGGGACTGACGAATTCCTGCCCGACCTCGAAATCCTCGAAGTAATGTCCTCGGGGGGATGGCGTGGTGGTCATGTCTTTC
>NZ_JARJLM010000360.1 GCF_029335485.1 Cupriavidus basilensis | reverse complement strand
CGCGCGATTCGCACGATCTGCACGATCTGCACGAACCGCGTGGCCGTTTTCCCCACTGTACCGATCGGCTGCCGATCGATTTTTCCTCACACAGAAAATGAAACGCGTCCTCCTGTTCCTGGCGACCAACCTCGCCGTCATGCTTGTCCTCAGCTTCACCGCCAGCCTGCTGGGGGTGAATCGCTTCCTGACTTCCAATGGCCTCAATCTCGGCATGCTGCTGGTCTTTGCCGCGCTGATGGGCTTCGGCGGTTCCTTCATCTCGCTGCTGATGTCCAAGACCATCGCCAAGTGGTCCACCGGCGCGCAGGTCATCACCCAGCCCGGCAACGGCACCGAGGTCTGGCTGGTGCAGACCGTGCAGAAGCTGGCCGACCGCGCCGGCCTGCCGATGCCCGAGGTTGCCATCTATGAAGGCGAGGCCAACGCCTTCGCCACCGGCGCCACCAGGAAGAGCTCGCTGGTGGCGGTGTCCACCGGCCTGCTGCAAACCATGTCGCACGACGAGGTGGAAGCCGTGCTGGCGCACGAGGTGGCCCACATCGCCAACGGCGACATGGTCACGCTCACGCTGATCCAGGGCGTGGTCAACACCTTCGTGATCTTCCTGGCGCGGGTGGTGGGCTATTTCGTGGACTCGATGCTGCGCAAGAACGATGAAGAATCGAGTGGCCCCGGCATCGGCTACATGATCACCGTGGTGGTATGCGAGATCGTGTTCGGCGTCCTGGCCAGCATCATCGTGGCGACCTTCTCGCGCCATCGCGAATACCGCGCGGATGCCGGCGCGGCCAGGCTGATGGGCACTCCCACCCCGATGGTGGCGGCGTTGCGCCGCCTGGGCGGCCTGGAGCCGGACGGCCTGCCGCAGAATATGCAGGCGATGGGCATCGCCGGCGGCAAGTCGTGGCTGTCGCTGTTCTCGAGCCATCCGCCGATCGAGCAGCGCATTGCGGCGCTGCAGGCCCGGGGCTGAGCAGGGGCTCAGGGCGGGCGCTTCGCGGGCTGCCGTGCCGGATCGGCCGATGCCTCTTCTCCCCTCGCCTCCGGCTTCGCCCTGAACGCCGCCCTGTACCGCTCCGGCGTGGTCTGCATATGGCGCTGGAACGCCTGCCGCATCACGTCGGCGTTGGCAAAGCCGGTGGCGTGCGCGATGCCCTCCAGGCGCCGCCCGTTCTCCTCCAGCATGCGCCGCACCGCCTCTACCCGCAGCCGCTCCACGTAGCGCGCGGGCGTTTCGCCCACCTGCCGCGCGAATACCCGGGCGAAGTTGCGCGGGCTCATCGCCACCCGTTCCGCCAGCACCGGTACCGACAGGTCGCGTGCCAGGTGCTCCGCCATCCATCCCTGCAACTCGCGCAGTTCCGGGTTTTGCGCGCTCTGTGCCTGCAGCAGCGTGGAGAACTGTGCCTGGTTGCCGGGACGGCGCAGGAACAGCACCAGCTCGCGCGCCACCGCGAGCGAGGCGGCGTGGCCGAGATCGTCTTCCACCAGCGCCAGCGCCAGGTCCATGCCGGCGGTGACGCCGGCCGAGGTGTACAGCTGCCCGGCGCGAATCCAGATCGGGTCGGGATCGACCTGCACCTGTGGATGACGCTCGGCCAGGCGCGCGGCGTGACGCCAGTGGGTGGTGGCCCGGTGGCTGTCGAGCAGGCCGGTGCGCGCCAGCACAAAGGCGCCGGTGCAGACCGCGCCGAGGCGGCGCACGCGCGGCGCCTGCTCGCGGATCCAGGCTACCAGGCGTGCATCGTCGGCCGCCGCCGCATGGCCCGAGCCGCCGACGATCAGCAAGGTGTCGATGGGCCCGGGCAGCATCTCGCCGAGGCGGTGATAGGGCGCGTCCGCCAGCATCCTGAGGCCGCTCTCGGTACGCACCAGGCCATCGTCGCGCACGCTGGCGACGCGGATGTCGTAAGCCTTGCCGGCGTCTCCGCCAAGCCGGTTGGCGTTGCCGAATACCGCGGAGGGGCCGGTCAGGTCAAGCTCCTGCGCGGGATCCGGCGCGACCAGCACCACGATGCGCGGCGGATCGGTTGGCAGGGGAAAGCTGGAAGGCATGGACAGTGACCCGGGGCGCAAGAGTGAGCGCGCAGGCCGCCGGTCCCGGCGGCTGCGCGTGACGTGTCGCCGATCATACTGGCACACACCTTCATCCCGCCAGTATCGCTTCGCGCGGCGCGCTGCGCTGCCAGCCCAGCGTGACCAGCAGCGCCACCGCCAGCGCGGGCAGCACGGCCAGGTTGACCGCTTGCCAGCCATAGCGGTACAGCACCTGCCCGGCCGCGAGCGTGGCCAGCGCGGTGAGCGCCGCGGCGGAGAATTCGGCCAGCGCCTGGGTGCGCGCGCGCTCGGCGGGCCGGTAGCTTTCCGCCAGCAGCGTGGTGCCGCCGACGAACATGAAATTCCAGCCCACCCCCAGGCACAGCAAGGCGGCGTAGAAGGCCGGCAGCGCGGTCGACGCCAGCGCCACCAGCGAACCCGCCGCGGCGAGGCCGATGCCGCACATCAGCATCGGCCCGCGGCCAAAGCGCTGCAGCAGCCAGCCCGAGAAGAACGACGGCGCGTACATGCCGACCAGGTGCCACTCGATGATCTGCGCGCCCTGGGCGATGGTGTGGCTGCACGCCACCGCGGCAATCGGCGTGGCGGTCATCACGAACATCATCACCGCGTTGCCGATGCCGTTGTTGGCAAAGGCGGCCAGGAATACCGGCTGCCGCGCGATCTCGGCCAGCGGGCGCGCCGGCAGCGTGGCGGCGGGCCGGCCGGCTGCCGCGGCGGCCGCCTGCACAGGCCGCTCGCGATAGCCGAAGGCCAGCAGCAATACCGTGGCCAGCCCGAACACGGAGACCACCGCATAGGACCCGGCGAAGGGCTGCGCCACCATCAGGTCGCTGCTCCACGCGGCGATGGCGGGGCCGCACACGGCTGCCACCACGCCGCCCGTGAGTACCGTCGAGATAGCGCGCGGCTTGTCGGCGGGCGCGGCGGCATCGGCGGCGGCCAGGCGGTAGAAGCGGGCGAAGGCCTGGAACACGCCGACCAGCGCGGTACCCACGCAGAAGACGGCGAAGTCGTGGTGCGCGATCGCCCACACCGACACCAGCCCGCCGGCGCAACAGGCCAGCCCGCCGAGGCAGAAGGCGATACGGCGGCCAAGGCGCTCGATCAGGAAGGCGGCCGCGATGGCGGTGAGCGCCGAGGCCACGGTGATCAGCGCGAACGGCAGCGTGGCCAGCGCCTTGTCCGGCGCCAGCGTGTAGCCGACCAGGCCGGTCAGCGTCAGGTCGACCGACAGGGCCGAGGTGAAGAGGGCCTGGCAGATTGCCAGGACCCGGGCCTGGGACATCGCGGGTGGTGCCATCGGGCGCTCCGTCGGAGGGCGTTGGGATGACACCGAGCGTAAGGAAAACGGCAGCGGGCCGACAGACAATGATCCGCAGATTCCTGCCAGGCATAGCGGTGGGCGTGCAATTCGCCTCCGCCGCGCCGGCGGATCCTGCCGGCGCCAGCGCCTAGTTGAACACGTCCTGCCGGTAGCGCCCCTGCGCCACCATCCCGGCCAGCCAGTCGGATGCGGCGGCCTCGTCCATGCCGCCTTGCCGCGCCGCGATCTCGATCAGCGTGCGGCGCACGGCGGGCGCCATCTGCCGCCCGTCGCCGCACACGTAGAAGGTGGCGCCGGCCTGCAGCATCGTCCATACCGCGTCCCGGTCCCGCCATAGCAGATGCTGCACATAGCGCTCGTCCTGCGCGCCGGTGGTGGAGTACGCCGCATGCGCCTGCACCACCCCTTCGGCCTGCCAGCGCGCCACGTCGTCACGATAGAGCCAGTCGTGCTCGGGATGGCGGCAGCCGTAGTAGAGGTGGCTGGCCGCCACCGTTTCCCCTGCCGCCTTCTGCGCCGCGCGTTCTTCCAGGAACCCGCGGAACGGGGCGATGCCGGTGCCCGGCCCGACCAGGATCATCGGCCGCGCGGGATCGGCGTCGGGCGCGAATGCCGGATTTGGCGTGCGGATCGCCGCTGCCACCACGGCGCCGGGCGCGAGCCCCCGCAGCCAGGTGGACGCCACGCCACGGAACATGCCGCGCCCGGACAGCGCGGGGGACCATACCGTGCCGACCGTGATGGTCGCCACGTCCGGCGACACCGCCGGCGACGAAGCGATGGAGTAGAAGCGCGGGCGCATCGCCACGGTGCAGGCCAGCAGGCCCGGCAGCGTCAGTTCGATGGCGGGGTGACGCGCCAGCACATCCACCAGCCCCAGCCGCTGCGATGCCACCTGCGCGGCGTAGCCCTGTTCCGCGTGGTCCGAGCCTAGCCGCTCCAGCGCGGCGCGCGTGACCGGGCAACGGGTGTATTGCAGCAGTGTGCGCAGCGTCTGCCGCGACACCACGTCCTGCAGTTCGACAAAGTGCGTCAGCAGTTCGCGCAAGGGCAGCGCTTCGTCCAGCGGCAGGCCGCGCGCGGCGGATGCAGGCGCGGCGCAGAGCGTGGCCATGGCATCGGGATCGAGATCGAGCCGCTCGCACAACTCGCTCACCGTGGCGGGATGGTTCTGCGGATAGACGGCAAGATGATCGCCGGTGGCATAACGCGCTCCCTCCGGCAGCCGCAGCCGGATATCCCGCGTGGCGGTGCGCGGCGCTTCCTGCGCGAAGTCCCACAGGCCGGCGGGGTCGCTCACCAGCTCGGTGTTGGCCAGCACCGTGAACGCCTGCGTCGACGGCGGCAGCGTGCCCGCGCGGATGGTGGCGATATCGCGCAGCCGCACTTCGATACCGCCAACACCGGCCAGGTCCGGTGCCGCGCCCTGCTCCGCGCGCAGCACCTGCAGCGATTGCCATAGCGCGGCGAGCCACAGTTCCGCGGCCTGGTCGAAGTCGCCATTGCCGTCGGCCTCGCCGCGTGGCAGCAACGGCGTGGCGCCGGCGGCGGCGAAGAAGGCGTCCAGCCGCTTGGGGAAGGCCTGGTAGGTGGCCCACTGCGAGTTGCCGCAGCCGAGCACGGCATAACGCAGGTTTCCGGCACGATAGCTGCCGTGCTCCCCGCTGTCGAGCATGGCTTCGAAGCGCCGCGCCGAGTCGGGCGCGCGTCCGTTGTAGGTGGCCGCGACAATCACCGCGAGGCCCTCGCCGGGTAGCGCGCCCAGCGCCTGGTCGAGGTCGCGCAGCGTGGCATCGAAGCCTGCCGCCAGCGCGCCGGCGTGGACCTGCTCGGCCAGTTCGCGCGCGGTGCCCAGGCTGGAGCCGCACAACACGGCCAGCGGCTGCCCGTTGCCGCTCACCCTGGGAAGCTCGGCCTGCACGCCGGGCGCGCTCGCCGCCGCCGCGGCGATGCGCTCATGCGGGCGGCGCCGGCGCGCGCGCAAGGTGAACGCATCGGGCTTGAGCGTCAGTGTCTCCTTGATGCGGAACTGGTAGTCGTGCGGATCGCTGAAGTCGAAGTTGCGCAACATCAGGGCCAGCGCCAGCTTGGCCTCGGTCAGCGCGAACTGCCGCCCGATGCAGGCGCGCTCGCCGTTGCCGAAGGGCTTGTAGGCATGCGGATGCAGCGTGGCTTCGTTCTCGGGCAGGAAGCGGTCGATATCGAAGCGCTCGGGATCGGTCCACACCTTGGGGTCGCGATGCAGCGCGGTGAGCACCACCGAGATGCGGCGATCCTTGCGGATCCGGTAGCGCCCGCCGAGCAGGGTGTCTTCATACGGCGCCACGGCGAAGCCCGGCGCGGTGGGCCACAGCCGCAGGGTTTCCTTGAGCACGCGGTCGATCACCTGCAGGCGCGCCAGGTCGGCGTAGACCGGCGGCGCGTCGCCGGGCAGCACCGTATCCACTTCCGCATAGGCCTGCGCCAGCACGCCCGGATTGCGCAACAGTTCATACAGGGCGAAGGTCAGCATGCCGCTGGTGGTCTCGTGCCCGGCGATCAGGAAGGTGATGACCTGGTTGCGGATGTTCACGTCGTCCAGGCGCTCGCCGGTCTCGGGATCGCGTGCTTCCAGCATCAGGTTGAGCAGGTCGCTGGCCGGGGCCTGGCCGTTGCCCGCGGTGGCGCGCCGCTGCCTGACCACCTCGTCTACCAGATCGCGCATGAACTGCGTATCGGCGGCGAACTTGCGGTGCGCCGCGTGCATGAACCTGTCCTGCAGTCCAAAGCGGGTGAGCTTGCCCATGGCTTCCTCCAGCGCGCCCACCATGGCATCGATGAACGGATGGAGACGCGCGCTGGAGAAAGAATCGAAGTCATAGCCGAAGCCCGACAGCGCGATGGTATCCAGCGTAAGCCGTGTCATGTCGTCGGCCACCGCGATGTCGGTGTCGGCGCCCTGCCGGTCCCATTTGTCGACCAGGCGGTCGGCCACGCGCAGCATCACGTCGAAGTAGCCCTTCATGGCGCGCTGGCTGAACGCGGGCATCAGGATACGGTGCGCGCGGCCCCAGTTGGCTTCCTCGTTGTCCGCGGTGAACAGGCCGTCGCCAACCACGTCGCGCAGGTAGGACAGCGGCGGCCCGATGATCTTGCGGAAGCGCGCGCCGTCCGCGAGTTCCGCCACCAGTGCCGCAGCACTGACGAAGGGCACGCGCCGCCCGGCGAAATTCATCTCGAAGATGCCGTCGAAATGGCGGCTGCGTTCCAGCAGGTGCTGCGCGAACGCGCCGGACGGGATCTGCAGCAGGTTGCCCACCACCGGCCAGCCGGGATCCTGCGGAATGGGTTCGGCCGCATGCGCGGATGGCGCGGACAGGGTGGCGACGGGAGCGGGAGTGGATACGCGCTGCATGTTCATGGCACCAGGTAGTGGTCGGCGGCGGAACGCCGGGGTTGCACCAAGGGGCCCGCGGGCCGCCTCGTGTCTCGTGTTCGTTGTCGTCTCCGGTCCGTCCTCGCCCGGCCTGGTGCGTGTTCATGCAAGCCGGCGTAGACAACCGTCTACTTTTGCAGCAAAGTAGACGAATGTAGACCGAGTGTCAATTCCAAACCGGATGCCGGCACGCAGGCGTATCCTGCACTCAACATTGACTGGCCTGACACCATGGACGACGTAGCCGGCGGTAAACGCAAACTGATCGACGCGGCACTGCGCCTGGCCGCCGCCCGGCGCAGCTTCGCCGGCCTCGGCCTGCGCGAACTCGCACGCGAGGCGGGACTCAACCCGAATACCTTCTATCGGCACTTCCGCGACATGGAAGACCTGGCGCTCACCGCGGTGGCGGAGGTCAGCAACGAATTGCGCCCCATGCTGCGCGCGGCGCGCTGGGCCATCGCGCGCGACTACCCCGGCGAGGTCGCCACACGGGCCTGCGAGGCGTTTTTCGCCTATGCGGAAGCGCATCCGGATGCCTTCTTCGTCGGCGTGTGCGGCAGCACCGGGCCGCAGCCGGCGCTGCGCGACGCGGTGCGCCAGTTGCTGGCGGACATCGCCGCGGAGATGGCGGAGGACATCGAGCGGCTGGAACTCTGCCCGGGGCTGCCGCGCCCGGTCATCGACGACCTGTCCGGCTACGTGGTGTCCTACCTGTTCCACCTGTCGACCGACTATCTCGAGGACGACGCCCGGGGCCGGCGCCAGCGCATCGAGCAATCCAGGCAATTGATCTGCTGGCTGCTGCGCGGCGCCGCGGAGCAGCAGCGGGCACAGGAATTGGCGCACGCGCAGCCTGCGGCGACGCGCAAGCGCAAGGCGCCGGACCGCCGGCCGCACTGAGCGCGGCAATCACGAGCACCGCGCACCGACACCGAGTCCCGATCACGGAGCAAGGAAGCCCGATGAGCCTGCAGAACCTGTTGCTGTCCTATGGATTGCGCAAGCGCCTGAAACGCGGCGCGCCGCCCGGGCAGATCGACGTGGCCGGCACCCGCCGCGCGATGGCGCGGTTCGGCCACGACGCGCGCGTGCCGGCGGGCTGGCGCATCGAGCGCTCCGGGGAAGCCGCGCTGCCGGGAGAATGGACCCGCCGCGAGGCGGCGCAGGCGCGGGCCGGAGCGAATGCGGACGTCCCCACGCTGTTCTACCTGCACGGCGGCGGCTACTATTTCTGCACGCCCCAGACGCACCGTCCGCTGACGCTGGCGCTGGCGCGCATGGCCGGCATGCAGGTGTTCTCGCTGGACTACCGGCTGGCGCCCGAGCATCCCTTCCCCGCCGCGCTCGACGACGCGGTGGATGCCTACGCGGCCTTGCTGGCACGCGGCATTTCCCCGGGACACCTCGTCATCGCGGGCGACTCCGCCGGTGGCGGGCTGGCGCTGGCGACCTTGCTGGCGCTGCGCGCGCGCGGCATGCCCCTGCCCAGCGGCGCGCTGCTGTTCTCGCCGTGGACGGACCTGGCCGCCACCGGCGCGACCCTGCGCAGCAACGATCGTCACGATGTGATGTTTCACGGCGAGTCGATCGGCCGCGCCGCCCGCCTGTATCTTGGCAACGCCGCGGCCACCGATCCGCTGGCGTCGCCGCTGTACGCCGACCCGGCCGCGCTGGCGGCGCTGCCGCCGCTCTATGTGCAGGCCAGCGACAAGGAAGTGCTGCTCGACGACTCTCGCCGGCTGGTCGAACGCGCCAGGGCGGCCGGCGGCAATGCCGAGCTGCATATCTGGCGCGGCGTGCCGCACGTGTGGCAGCTCTACCATCCCTTCCTGCCGGAAGCCCGGCGTGCGCTGGCCGATGCGGCTGCGTTCGCCAGGCGGATATCGAACGCCTGAATCCCCGCCTTGCCCCATTCCTCAGTGTTTCCCCTGAGCCCGCCACGCAACAGCGGGAAAGCTGGGTGAAGGCTTGCCATGACTACGATGCACAGGCTTGCTCACAGGCCGGACGCGCGTCCGATCCGCGGGCAGCCTCGAAACATCGACAAGACTAGCAAGCCCCGAGGAGATCATCTTGAAAACGAAACACACAGCCCTCGCGCTGGCGATCGGCGCGGCCTGTGCCGGCCACGCCAATGCACAATCGAACGTGACGCTCTATGGTCTCATCGACACCACCATCAGCACCATCAGCAACGCCGATGCAAGCGGCCACCGCCTGACCGGCTACCACCAGCCGGCATGGTTCAGCGGCAACCGCTGGGGCCTGACCGGCGCGGAGGACATCGGCTTCGGCACCAAGGTGATCTTCAAGCTGGAGAGCGAGTTCCAGAGCTACAACGGTGCGATGGATACGCCCGGCGTGCTGTTCAACCGCGACGCCTGGGTCGGCATCAACAGCGATGTCTTCGGCAAGCTGACCTTCGGCCGCCAGAACGCGCTCGGACGCGACCCGATGGCTTCGGGCCTCTATGGCGACCCCTACGGCCCGGCCGCGATCACGACCGAGGAAGGCGGCTACACCAACAACAACAACTTCAAGCAACTGGTGTTCTACGCCGGCAGCGCCACCGGCACCCGCATGGACAACGGCGTGGTGTGGAAGAAACTGTTCGACAACGGCCTGACCGCCGGCGCGGGCTATCAGTTCGGCGAAGTACCGGGCGCGCCGTCGCGCAACACCACGGAAACCGTCACCCTCGGCTACAACGGCGGCAATTTCCACGTCTCCAGCTTCTTCACCCAGGCCAACGTCAATGGCCAGCGCAACCGTACCTATTCCGCCGGCGGCAATTATGTGTGGGACATCGTGCGCGCCAGCGCCGGTTATTTCCACTACACCGCCGAACAGGGCGCCCTGGGCCAGCGCAAGGACGACGCCTACACGGTGTCGCTCAAGGTCGATCCTGCCGGTCCCTTCGACTACGAGATCGGCTACCAGATGATGAAGGCCGGCAATGCCGCGCTCAATGCCGACGGCTTCACCATCAACGCGTACGGCAACACCGCTGGTTCGACCGCGACCGACAGCGGCCGCAAGAACACCATCTACGGCTCGATCTTCTACCACTTCTCCAAACGCACCGAGGTCTACCTGGCTGCCGACTACATGTTCCTGCAGCATGGCTATCACGCCGCGCAGTCCAACGGCTTCGCGCACCAGAGCGAGTTCGCGGTGGGCATGCGCACGCGCTTCTGATCCAGCTGCATCGGCGCGTGCCTCGCGGCGCGCGCCGGGTTCCAGACTTTCCTTGTCCCGGCCACAAGCCGGGTTTTTTTCGTCCTGGTGCGGGAGGGTGGACACTGCGCCGCGCCGCCGTGCCGGACCAGAGCGTAGGCTTCGCTTGCAGTGGCCCCTGGCCAAACCGCCCCTCTCTCCATAAAGGAAGGGGGCGGGCGCTCGCGGCAGTCCGGCAAACCAAAGCAAAAAGCCCACGCCGACGGGGAGCCGGCGTGGGCAAGGGAGATAGCGTCCCCGCGCGTGCGTAGCGATATGGCGGTGCGCCGCCGCGACGCAGAGCTCAGGCCAGGTTGCCGGGCCTCCATTTGAGCAGGTGATTCTCCAGCGTGGTCAGCAGGAAGTCGGCGGCAAGCGCCACCACCGCCAGCACGATCATGGCGGCAAACACGCCGCTGGCATTGAAGGCGCCCTGCGCGGTGGCGATCAGCAGGCCGATGCCTTGCTTGGAGCCCAGGAACTCGCCGACCACGGCGCCGACCAGCGCGAAGCCGAAGCTGACGTGCAGGCTGGCCAGGATCCAGCTCAACGCCGACGGCACCACCACGGCGAAGGTCAGTTGCCGTTTGGACGCACCGAGGATCTGCGCATTGGCGATCAGGTAGCGGTCGGCTTCGCGCACGCCCTGGAAGGCATTGCCGAACACCACGAAGAACACCATCACCACCGCCAGCGCGACCTTGGAGGCCATGCCCAGACCCAGCGCGATCACGAAGATCGAGCCGAGCACCACGCGCGGGATGGAATTGGCAATCTGGATGTAGATGCTGAACACATCGGCCAGCAGCTTATTGCGCCCGAGCACGATGCCGCAGATCACGCCGGCGACCGAGCCGATCAGGAAGCCCAGCCCGGTCTCCTCCAGCGTGACCGCCACCTGGGCCAGCAGCGGCCCCTGCGAAGTACCGTTGACGAACCAGTCGTAGATCTGATCGGCGATCAGCGAAGGCATGGAGAAGAAGAAGGGGTCGATCCAGTGCAGCCGTCCCGCCAGTTCCCAGCCGCCCAGCACCACCACCAGCAGGGCGATGCGCAGGGTGATGATCAGCTGGCGGCGCCGGCGCATGGCCTGCCTGGCATCCCGTTCGAAGGCGTCGAGTTCGTCGGCAAGGGCCGTGTTTGCTTCCATGTTCATTTGCATTTGCATTTGCATTGGCGTTGGCTACGGTTGGCGGCGCTGTATCCGCTGAATCAGTCGATGTGGACTTCTTCGCGCAGATCGGCCCAGATCTCGCGCGAGAGTTCGACAAAGCGCTTGTCGTAGCGGATTTCCGACGTCACGCGCGGGCGCGGCAGGTCGATTTCGTAAACCCGCTTGAGGGTGGCCGGCCGCGCGGTGAGCACGAAGACCCGGTCGGCCATGGCGATGGCTTCTTCCAGGTCGTGCGTGACGAACACCACCGAGCCGGCGTTCTGCGACCAGAGCTGCAGCAATTCGTCCTGCATCAGCGTGCGGGTCTGCATATCCAGCGCGCTGAACGGTTCGTCCATCAGCAGGATCTGCGGGTTGTTGATGAAGGTCTGGGCCAGCGCCACGCGCTTGCGCATGCCGCCCGACAACTGGTGCGGGTAGTGATTGGCGAACTTGGCCAGCCCGACCTTGCGCACCCATTCTTCGGCAAGGCCATAGGCCTGGTCGCGGCCGGCGCCGCGGAACAGTGGCCCCGCCGCGACGTTGTGCAGCACCGAGCGCCACGGGAAGACCGCATCGGCCTGGAACACGAAGCCGATGCGCGGGTCGATGCCGGCCACGCGCTTGCCCATCAGCCGCACCTCGCCGGTGCTCGGCTTGAGCAGGCCGGTGATCAGGCTGAGCGTGGTCGATTTGCCGCATCCCGTCGGTCCGACGATGGCGACGAACTCGCCCTTGCCCACGCGCATGGAGAAATCGCGCAGGGCCACGGTAGCCGAGCCGTCGGGCGCGATAAAGCGGCAGGAGACCCGCTCGAATTCGATCGCCGGGGCGTCTTGCGGCACGGTATTGGTCATGATGGTTCCTTGCAGTCCGCGCGCGCCAGCGGCGCGGACCGGTTGTTCGCCTGGCGCCTTACTTGGCGTGGTCGACGAACTCGTTGGTAAACGTGCGGCCCAGTTCGATGTGCTTGCCCTTGACGGTCGGATCGAACGAGGCGAGCACCTTGAGCACCGTTTCCGGGCCACCGGCGGGCATCCTGCCGTCGTCCGTGAACATGGCCAGCGAGGCGCCCAGGGCCTTGACGTAGAGCTCGCGGTTATTGCCGTAGTAGTCCTTGGGCATCTTCTGCGCGATCTCCTCGGCGCTGTGGGTCTTGATGAAGTGCATGGTCTTGACGAAGGCGCGCGCCAGCTTCTGCACCTGGTCCTTGTGCCCCTCCACCCAGCTGCGCTGCATATAGAGGCTGGAAGCGGGGTAGAGGCCACCCAGCGCCTGGGTGGTGCCCTCGGCGGTGCGCATGTCGACCAGCACCTGCGCCTCGCCGGTCTTGAGCAGTTGCGAGATGGTGGGCTCGGTGGTCATGCCGGCATCGATGCGGCTCTGGCGTATCGCGGCCATGAAGCTGTTGTCGGCACCGACCGGCAGCACCGTGTACTGGCTGGGCGCAACGCCGGCCTTGAAGGCCAGGTACTGCGTCAGGAAGTTGGTCGACGAGCCCAGGCCGGTCACGCCGAGCGTCTTGCCTTTCACATCGGCCATGCTCTTGATCTGGCCCGCCGCGCGCGTGGCCACCATCTCCACCTCGCCCGGCACCTTGCCGAATACCACCACGGCCTCCACATCCTTGCCCTTGCTTTGCAGATCGATGGTGTGATCATAGAAGCCCACCACGCCGTGCACCGCGCCGGCCAGCAGTTCGTTTTCGGCGTCGACCCCGGCCGGTTGCGAAAGGATCTCGACGTCCAGTCCCTCTTCCTTGAAGTAGCCCAGCTGCTCGGTCAGCCTGGCTGGCAGGTAGATGATCTTGGTCGCGCCGCCTACCATGATCGACAGCTTTGCGTCGGCAGCCTGGGCCGCGCCGGCGACCGCAAGTGCGGCAAAGATCAGCGCGAGTGCGCCCTTCCTGTATGGATTCATGTCTGTCTCTCTTGTTTTGCGGCGCCAGGTCTTGGCAGCCGGGCCGTTGGCGGGCTCTGTTCGTTAGGCCCCCGCGCGCTCGCCGCAGCCGCAGCGTTGGGGTCGATACATTCTAGGTAGCGAAAACCTTCACGCAGCTTTCCCCGCCGCTAAGGGAATATCCCGATGCGGCCCGATGTCCCCTGGGGGGCGGGCGGTGGTAAAAGAAGACCCCGGCAACAGCAGATTCCCACCAGGGGCGGTTCATGAAGGTTTTGTTGATCGAAGATAACGCTTCGCTCATCCACTGGCTCGCCAGGTTGCTGAAGGAAGAGCGGTTCATGGTCGATACCACCCAGGATGGCGAGTTCGCCGACCAGTTGCTGATGACGCAGAACTACGACGTCGTGCTGCTCGATCTGCAGATCCCGAGGCTGGCGGGCAAGAACGTGCTGCGCCGGCTGCGCGCGCGCCGCAACAATGTGCCGGTGCTGGTGGTTACCGCCAGTGCCTCGGTCGACGAGAAAGTGGAGTGCCTGGGCCTGGGCGCCGACGACTACCTCGTCAAGCCCTTTGAAGTGCGCGAACTGGTAGCGCGCATCAAGGCCCTGTCGCGCCGTCAGACCGGGGAGAAGCAGGCCGAGCTGGCGTGCGGCGACCTCACCTACAACACCGACACGCGGCAGTTCTATGTCGCGGGCCAATTGCTGACGCTGCGGCTCAAAGAGCATACCGCCCTGGAAATCCTGATGATGCGCCTCGGCAAGACCGTGTCGAAAGCGACCCTGATGGAGGGCGTCTACGCACTCGAGGAAGAGGCCAGCGAAGACGCCATCGAAATCTATATCCACCGGATCCGCAAGAAGCTCGAGGGCTGCCAGGCAACCATCATGACGCTGCGCGGCCTGGGCTACCTGCTGCAGCAGAAGCAATGATCCACAGCCTGCGAGTACGGCTGCTGATGTGGCTGCTGGTGCCGCTGGCGGTATTTGTCGGCCTCAGCGGCTACGCGTCCTACCTCGGCGCCGTGGATACCGCCAACCGCGTGCAGGACCGCGCGCTGCAGGCTTCGGCCGACGTCATAGCGGGCCATATCGGCTGGGCGGACGGCCGGCTCACGGTGAAGGTGCCGCCGTCGGCGCTGTCCCTGTTCGATTCGCCCTACGCCGACCACGTCTTCTACAACGTGGTCGACGACCGCGGCCAGATCCTGGCCGGCAATCCCGTGTTCGAGCAGCCGCCGATGGCTGGCGCCTCCAGCCCCGTGTTCTATGTTTCGCGTTTCCAGTCGCAGCCGGTGCGCGTGGTGCAAACGTCGCGCACCATGTTCGATTCGGGGCAGGCACGCAAGGTCACTGTCACCGTGGGACAGACGATGATCGGCAACCACGAACTGGTACGCGCCTTGCGCATGCCGGCGCTGCTGCGCGAAATGGTGATGCTGGCGCTGGCGGCGGCGCTGGTGATGCTTGGGCTCACGGTCGAACTGCGTCCGCTGCTGCGCGTGAAGGACGAGGTGGCGGGACGCGAGCCGATGGACCTCGTGCCGATCGGAGCCGCCGACCTGCCGCAGGAATTGCGGCCCATCGTCGAAGCCATCAACCAGTGCATCCGGCGCCTGAACGACTATGTGTGCCAGCAAAAGCGCTTTATCGCCGATGCCGCGCACCAGATCCGCACGCCGCTCGCAGTGCTGGGCGCGCAGCTGCAGTTCGCCGCGCGCGTGGACGACGTCACCAGGCTGCGCGAGACCCTCGCCTCGATGGAGTGCAGCACGCAGGCCATGACCAACCTCGCCAACAAGTTGCTGCTGCTATCGCAGGCCGAGGCTGCAAGCAGCGCGGGCACGGCGCAGCCGGGCGCGGACCTGGTGCCGGTGGTGACCGGCGTGCTGGAAGACATGGTGGTGCTCGCCCAGCGCAAAGGCATCGACCTGGGCGCCGAACTGGCGGTCGACAGCGCGCGGGTAGGCGTCAACGAATGGATGATGGCCGCGGTGGTGTCCAACCTGGTCGACAACGCGATCCGCTACACGCCGGTGCACGGCCAGGTCACCGTGGCCCTGGCGCTCGAGGCGGGACGCGCCGTCCTCGCGGTGAGCGACAACGGTCCCGGCATTCCCGCCGAAGCGCGGTCCAGGGTGTTCGAGCGTTTCTATCGCAACGCGCTGCCTGACCAGGAAGGCAGCGGCCTGGGGCTTGCCATCGTCAAGGAGATCGTGCTGGCGGCGCAGGGCCAGGTGGGCCTGAGCGCGGGCATTGGGGGGCGTGGCGTCACATTGACCGTGCGCCTGCCGCTGGCGGCCTGAACGCGGTCCGCTCGAGCCAGCCCTCGCATGGCCGGCCGCCACCGTCGCCGGCGGGGGATGCGCGCGCAGGGACGGGTACGCGCTCAGTCCAGCACTTTGCCGCGCTGCGCCTTGACCTGGCTGCGCTGGCTCTTGCCTTCGAGGCGCCGCATCCTCGACCCGAAGGTCGGCCGCGTGGGACGGCGCGTGCGCGGCGGCACGGCCACGCTGCGCACCAGTTCGTGCAGGCGCCGCACGGCTTCCTCGCGGTTCATCTCCAGGCTGCGATGCTGTTGCGCCTTGATCACCACCACGCCATCGCGCGTGATGCGATGGTCGTGGAGCTGCATCAGGCGCGCCTTGTGCCCTTCCTCGAGCGACGAAGCGCCGATATCGAAACGCAGGTGGACCGCGTTGGACACCTTGTTGATATTCTGCCCGCCAGCGCCTTGCGCGCGGATTGCAGTGATTTCATATTCCGTGTGGGGGATGGCGAGGTCGGGCAGCATGGGACCGATGATAGCAAGAGCACCGCGCCTCAGCCTGGCCGGCGTGTCAATACCAGGCTCGCGACGGCCACCAGCACGCAGCCGATCCCGGCCACCTGGGCCAGGCGCACCTGCTCGCCCAGCAGGACCATGGCCAGGATGACCGCCGACACGGGTGCAAGCGCGGTGAAGAGCGCGGCCTCGGTACCGCTCGTGCGCGCCGATCCCGCATACCAGAACAGAAAGCCGCCGACGGTAGGCACGAGCGCGTAATAGACGACTGCGGCTACGGCCTGCGCCGGGAAGCCGGCTGCCCAGGGCGCCTCGAAGACCGCGAACAGCGTCGAAGCAGCCAGGCCGATGCCGGTCATGATGGCCGACAGCGCCAGCGGCGGGATGGCTTGATCGAGGCGCCGGTTCAGCAGGATGAACAGGCCTTCGCAAGCGACCGCGCCAAGGATCAGGGCATTGCCGAGAAAGGAGCGGGCGCTGCCGGACCCGGACGGAAAGGCCACCGCGACAACGCCCGCGGTGGCCAGCCCGATGGCCAGCAGCAGGAAGCGATGGGGCCGCTCGCGCAGCAGCACGATGGCGATCATTGCCGAGACGACGGGCAGCGTGCCGATGATGACGCCGGCATCCGTGGCCGAGGTCAGGCGCAGGCCGGAGATCAGCAGGGTCGTATAGCCGACGCTGCCCGCCGCGGCCTGCACGGCCAGCATGATCCGGTCGCGTCCGCCGGGCCTTGGCCATGATGCACCGGTCAGCCGCATCGCCACCAGGAAACATGGCAGCGCGATCGCGAACCTGAGCGCGGTCGCCGTGAACGGCGGCAGGCCGCCGGCAATGATCTTGCTTGCGACCACGGTGCTGCCGACCAGCACCATGGCCAGCGTCAGAAAAACATACCCCTCCAGCTTTCTCGGCATGCGCTGCTCCCGGCTATGGAAAGGCTGCAGCCTAATCAGGCGGCCGCGCCGGGTCTTGAACGAAATTGCAGGCGCGCGCCCGGGGATGGCGTCAGGCCACTGCCTGGGCATACGCGCGCGGCGACACCCCGTACTTGCGGACGAAGATCCGGGTCATGTGGCTCTGATCGGCGAAGCCGCTGGCCGCCGCCGCTTCGGCCAGCGGCCTGCCTTGCGCGATCAGCCCGCGCGCAACATGGATGCGGCGCTGCACGAGATAGGCATGCGGCGTCAGCCCCGTCGCACTGGTGAAGGCGCGCAGCACCTGGAACCGGCTCAGGCCGGTCACCCGCGCCAGATCGGCGAGGGAAACGGGGGTGGCCGGATCATCGTCGATCAGGCTGCGCGCCCGCTCGACCGCCGCCGGCGCTGCGTCCTCGCTACGCACGGGGCCGGGCTCCGCCACCCGTGCCAGCAATGTGAGCAACAACGCTTCGCGCTGCAGGTCCATGCCGGCCCCGCGGCCCGTCGTGAGAAGGTGGAAGAGCGCCTGGAAGCCGGCGGCCACGGCGGCATCGCTGGCGACAGGCCGGCTGAACTCGCACAGCCTTGTCCTGCCCTCGCTCAGGTCGTGGCCGGCGCGCGCAATCCATGCCGGATCGAAATAGAGCATCCGCCACGAGCGCCCGGCATCGCCGATCGGCGCGCCATCGTGCACCTCCCCCGGATTGACCATGATGGTGTCGCCCGGACCGGCCTCGACCATGCCGCGTCCGCTGCGCGATCTGTGCGCGCCCTGCCAGATGACGCCGATCCCGAACTGCTCGTGGGTGTGGCGGGCAAAGACGTGGCTCGTGCTGGCCTCGACGGCTTGCACGCCGGGCATGTCGCAGCGAACTATTCGGAACTGTGTTGAACGCATTTTCTCTCCACCCCGGCTCCGGGCTTGCGCGACACATCATGCCGTCACCCGCCATATCGCAGGCAGGTTACCGGTCGCGGGCAGCGAAGCCGGCCGGGCGGGGCGGGAGAGCTAGCGGCCCGGCGACAGTTCGCCCCAGGCCACCAGGATGCGCTGGATGCTGCGCGCGTAGGCGTCGCGCTGGGCGGGGGATTCGGAGTGGTATGCGCCGATTGCCCGCCACGTGTTGCCGTGCCTCACCATCTTCTGCTTGAGCAGCCAGGCGGCGACGTAGATGTTGACGCAGGCATCGGTCAGCGCGCGGCTAGGCACGCCCTGGCGGGCCAGGTCGCCGAAGTGAATGGAGTTGATCTGCAACTGCCCGACGTCGATCGACCCGTTCGCGTTGCGGTTCACCGCGGCGGGGTCGCCCTTCGATTCGAACCAGGCGATGGCGCGCAGGACCGAGGGATTGACGCCCTGGTAGACGCCCGCCTGCTCGAAGCAATCGTGCGCCCTGGCGGCCCCATGGCACAGCGACAGGGACAAGGCCAGCGCGGTGCCGGCCAGCTTGCCGGCGTGCCCGCGGCGCGGGCGCGGGGCGTTAGCGGACACGATTGATGCCTTCGCCTGCCAGATGCGGACGGCGGTCGTTCAATGGTCCCGGCGCGGACGACTGTTGCAGGGCCTGGTCGAGCTGACGTCCGACCGTATCCAGGTACGCACGCGAGGTATCCGAGACGACCAGGCGCACCACCGGCGCGAAGCTCTTGTGTTCCTGCACCGGCAGCGCCGCCTTTAGCCTGGCCCTGCCCGCATGGCCCATGCGTGGCACGGCGGGCTCCTCATTGCCGCTCGCGGGCGGCAGCATCGCCAGGGAAGGCAGCGGCGGATAGACCTTGTCCGCAGCCGGCGCCGCCGTGGCCCCGGCGCCCGGCTCGATGGCAAAGGCCGGCGTGACCAGCATCAGGCTGACTGCAAGCAGAGTGAGGCGGTGCATCGGCTGTGACTCCTTATTGCGCCGGCTTGATGGTGACGCTGTACGGCTGGTTCGTGCCGGCCGTCAGGTTCTCGAGGTGAACCGCGACCGTCCGCTGCGCCGGCACGCCTTTCCAGATCGCCTGGTTGAGGTACGGCAGATCCTGGGCAAGCGCCGTGATGACGACAATGGCCGGCTGTTTCTGCCGGGCCGCCAGCGTGCCCGCCTTGGCAAGCACGGCCGCGAGTTGGGCATCGCGTGCGCCAAGCGCGTCCGGCGGGATCGTGAAGCTGGCAATCGCACCCGCCGGCGCCGGCGTGCCCAAAGTCGCCGGGGATTCGGATAATTGCGCGCAACCGGCCAAAGCGAGCAGCACGGCCGCGCCCGCCAGCGGCTTCGTCAGGCGCAGGCTGCCAGCGATGCGCAAGGCGCGCTTCGCCATGTGCGGATGAAGCGGTGCCCGGCGCCCGGCCGGAGCCCATGCGCGGGGCGGCTCTTCTGCGATATTGCACATGGAATGGCTTCCCGAAACGATTGGATGGATTCGGGCTGCAATTTACCCGCTGGGTCCAGGGGGCAAAAGGCGCAATTCCGGGGAAATAAAGCGTCTATTTTGCGGTTGACAGGCCCTCGGCCAGGCAACCGCAAAGCCCGTCCGCGACGCCATGCGCCGGGCATGGCACTTTCGCGCCGGGCACGTGCTCGACATGCCGCCTGCCGCCAGCCCGGGATGCGCCTTGCGTCATAGCGGGCGCGCGCCGCCGGGACGACCCGCGGCGGTCCACGCCAGCCGAAGGCCGGTCCCGGCATCGGGGACTGTCGCAGTGGCACAACGCGCGGGCTGCAATGTGATGACCTGGGCTGACGCGGGGAACGGAATGGCGTTTGGCATCTATTATCGGCGAGCGCCTTTTATCCGATGGGCAGGCATTAATCGCCACCATGACGTGGGGATTTAATAATCCCGGCGACGCATTTGCCGATTACGCGACTCGCAAAGTGCAAAACCAAGGTCAAACAAGGCTGCGCGGGCTCAATCCGGGCCACGCCAGGTGAAATTTAGCTACAGTGCGGGCCTGCCGACAGGCCAGCTTCGCGCGAAGACTTGAGCGCGCGGTTCGATTCCCGCTGGCTCCACCATGACATCGCATCACCAACGACAACGAACGTAAGCAACCGGCGAACCCGCATTGACAACTAGACAATGGAGGTGGCCGATGTCCAGCGCTGCGGCAGGAGATCGGCGATGTCACCGATCTTCTGGGTAAGCAGGCGCGTGGGCACATCCGTTGCCCCCTCCAACGAAGCATTTGCCGCGCGGCATTCGCTAACCTGAAAACTGCCCCGAGCTGGTTCGCGCTGTGCCGAATGTTGCCTCGCCCGGGTCGCCCGGCACCAGGCATCACTTCTTCTTCCTGGGATCGTCGGCCGGGTTGACATAGGTGATGCCCCAGGGCCCCGCCACGTTGATCTGGATGACGGTTTCCTCCTTGGTCCAGCCAAAGTGGTGCATCTTGGGTGGCATGACGATCAGGCTGCCGGGGCCGAGCGGCGAGGTCTTTTCCGGGTCGAGCTTGTCGCCCATGCCATAGTTGAACGTCCCGGAAAGCACGGTCACCCGCTCCACGCCAGGGTGCCAGTGCGCTGCCACCTTGCTGTCCGCGGGAAGCTTGATCCGGGCCGTGATCGGCCCTTTCTTGTCCATCTGCCCCTCGAGGACGGCGACTTTGGCACCCGGTATGAGCGGCAGGTCCGCCCATTTGATCTCGTCGGGGGTGACCATGGTCACGTGGCTCGCGGGGGCGGCCCATGCCGCGGACATGGTCAGGCAGGCGCCGAAGACCAGGGTGGCAATCGGGGGAAGCTTGTTTTTCATGGCGCGTTCCTTCCTGAGGTGGCAGCCAGACCGGTCGGAGCGGTGCGAGGACGGCACCGACTTCTTCATGCCGTCTCTCACCCGATTCCGCCGCCAGCCGCGCTGGTGACATCCACTGCATGGCAGGTCCAGGCATGCAGGCTCGGGTTTCATCATCGCCCAAAGCAACAATTTGATGCATATCGCGGGCCACCCGCGGTGGGAGGCCGATGGGCGGGCGACTGGCGTTCGCGCGACGTGCCTGTTGCACGGTAAATCGGCGAATGCGTTTCATTTGTGTGACGCCGGCCGGCCAGGTTCAGAACCTGGGATCCGCTGGCGAACGCCAGCCCCCGCAGGGAAGCGGGGGACCCAGAACGCGCGAGAAGCCCACCGAGCGGGGGGCACGATAGGATTGCCGCCACCGCGCGTGTCGGGCGGCGCGGCGCGGCGGCTGGCGAGTCATTGACCTCCAACAGCCGATCCTGCCGTGGCCTCACCTCATTGCGTGCGAACGCCGCCGCCCCCCGCCTTCGCCGCGTCGCCGAAGCCGCCAGTGTTGTGGGGGATGATCCCCATTAATTGCGGCGACACGCGATGTGCCTGGCGCAGTGGGTGGCGCCGCTCACCGCAGCGCCTGCGCTGAAGTCAGGTGCAATTCAGGTGCAGTCGCGCCGCGCGGGAATAGGGCGAAACGCTGGAAACCGTTGTGGGGAGCGGTGCGCCCGGCCGGGATCGAACCAGCAACCCCTGCCTTCGGAGTTTTGGTGATGAACCAGAACGCTTTATAAATCAATGTCTTACGCGACTCGCAACTCACAAATTGCAAAACCAAGGCTAACCAAGGTCACGCAAGGCCAATCCAGTTCACCCTAGGTGCAATTTAGGTGCAGTCTGAACTGCTCGCATGCCGAGCCACCACGCCCACGCAGCTGCCAAAAATCAGTTCGCCGGCACAAGGATTTTCAAAACGTGCCGCTGATTCGACCCGCACCAGATAAGGCTCTGCGAGTCATCAGGAAGCGCAAAGCGGCCTTCGCCGCCGACGACGGGCGCTGCTTTTGCCCCGTTGGCGCGACTTGAAGGCGCTGATTGACCAAGTTCCGCGCCATACGCGCGCGGGGCGGCCGGACTCAAAGGCCCACCGGCCTTTGGTCAGGACCGGGGGATGTTCCACATCCCCTGGCTATGAATTTACAAATTATACAGATATAGATAATATGTACAGATCGATCGCACCTCTGGGTGCCTGCAGGCAGCAAGAGCTGCTCGAGCAGGAACAAGAAAGCGGCCCGCGGTTTGATTGAGACTTTCGCACCAGTTGCAACCTGACCGGCATGGCGCCGCAGGCCATTACGATGGCACGCCTACCCAGCGGCGTGCTATCGATGCTCAGGGGCCCCAGAATCCATCGGCCCTGACAGCGCCTTCAATCTAACAAGACTTAACGATGATGCTGAATCTTCCAACCTTCGAGGACGTGTTAGCGGCCGCGCGCCGGCTTGAAGGCTTTGCCCACCGGACTCCCGTGATGTGCTCCCAGACCGCCGACAAGGAACTGGGCGCCGCATTTTTCTTCAAGTGCGAGAACCTGCAGCGCACTGGTGCCTTCAAGTTTCGTGGCGCATTCAATGCGCTGGCGCGCTTCGATGCCGCCCAGCGCCGCCGGGGCGCTCTCGCCTTCTCCGGCGGCAACCACGCGCAGGGCATCGCACTGTCGGCGGCATTGCTGGGGATACCGTCGACGATCCTCATGCCGCACGACGCGCCGGCTGCCAAGGTGGCGGCGACCAAGGGTTACGGGGGCAAGGTGGTGCTCTATGATCGGTACACCGACGACCGCGAGGCAATTGGCCACAAGCTTGCGGAGGAACAGGGTCTGACGCTGATCGGGTCCTATGACCAGCCGGACGTGATTGCCGGCCAGGGAACCGCCGCCAAGGAATTGTTCGAGGAAACGGGCGAGCTCGATGCCCTGTTCGTCTGCCTGGGCGGCGGCGGCCTGCTCTCCGGCTCCGCGCTGTCCGCGCGCGCCCTGGCGCCGCGGTGCAAGATCTACGGCGTAGAGCCAGCCACCGGCAACGATGGCCAACAATCGTTCCGCTCCGGAGCGATCGTGCATATCGATACGCCGCAGACCATCGCCGACGGCGCGCAGGCGCAGCACCTAGGTCGTCACACGTTCGAGATCATTCGCCGTGATGTCGACGATATCCTTACCGCCACTGACGAGGAGCTGGTCGATGGCATGCGTTTCTTTGCGTCACGCATGAAGCTGGTCGTGGAGCCAACCGGCTGCCTAGGCCTCGCCGCCGCACGCGGCATGAAGGCCGAACTGATGGGCAAGCGCGTGGGCATCATCGTTAGCGGCGGGAACGTGGACATTGACCGTTTCGCGGCGTTTCTTGCAGGCTGAGTTGCGTGATTCGCGCGTGTGCAACCTGGTTCCAGCAAGCATGTTCCCTCTCCTTTGGCAGCATTCTTTGGCAGCATTGTGCACTGCCGTGGGGTGGTGAAACACCACCCCATCCTCGACAGTCTCCGCTATCCGTTGCGCCGTCGACGTGCTTCCCGCTTGCTGTAGCCAGGCACGACACCAGGCGCCAGCGGGACTTTGCTGTCCAGGCCGGGATCTGCGCCACACCTGGGCGAGCCGGCATGTGCAGCGGGGGACGCCCCTGCAGGTGATCAAGGAGCTGGGGGGCTGGGAGACGATGGAAATTGTGCAACGTTACGCCCACCTGTCGGCCGACCACCCGGCGCAGTGGGTGGCGCCGGCACTGAAGTTAGGTGCAATTTAGGTGCAGTGGGCAGGAAGCGGGCGAATCGCCGCAAACCGTTGTAGGACTTGGTGCGCCCGGCTGGGATCGAACCAGCAACCCCTGCCTTCGGAGGGCAGTACTCTATCCATTGAGCTACGGGCGCACAGGGTATGACGGGTACTTCGCTGGCAGCGCGCGAGTGCCGCTGCTGGAAAGTCGCATAGGATACCGTGTTTAGCGCCGGACGTCCATGTTGACCTTGATCAGGGTCGTGTATCGACGTCTCTTTCAAGCCGCTTTTGCCTCCATGCTGTAGGGCTTTGGGGCTATAATCGCGAGTTATTTGTGCAAAAACGGGGCTGCGCAGCGTCCACATGAGGCGGGTGGATGGTAGTGGCGCACCCTGCGCAGCTGGCCCTGTTGGGGATGGTTGGGGACGGTTGGCACCGAATAACAGTCCGATGCACGCAACTGGCCGGGGGGATTGGCCACTGGGCATGCGGCCACACAAGCAGCCGAGCGCGAGCGGCCACAGGTTTCCTGCAAAATTGAGAGTTGAGTATGAGCGACGTCCATAACGCACAAGACGAACACGAGTCTCCCATCAAGACCCCCAAGCAGCTGATCGCTGTGGTGATTGCCGCCTTCCTGGTGCCGATCATCGTGATCATCCTGCTGGTCAACTTTGTCGGACACGGCTCCAAGGAAGGCGCCGGCGCCACGGCCACCGTGGAAGCCGTCAACGACCGCATCAAGCCGGTTGCCTCGCTCGAACTGAAGGACCCCAACGCACCGCGTGTCTTCAAGACAGGCGAACAGGTTTACAAGGAAGTCTGCGCTGCCTGCCACGCCACCGGTGCCGCCGGCGCGCCCAAGTACAGCAATGCCGGTGACTGGGCTGCGCGTATCGGCCAGGGCTTCGACGGCCTGCTGAACTCCGTGCTGCACGGCAAGGGCGCCATGCAGGCCCGCGCCGGCACCACCGCCGACGACTACACCGACTACGAACTCGGCCGCGCCGTGGTCTTCATGGCCGATGCGGGCGGTGCCAAGTTCCCCGAACCCGCCGCGCCGGCTGCTGCCGCTACGGGTGCCGCCGCCTCGGCCGCAGGCGCTCCCGCCGCCGCTGAAGCAACCGCCGCCCCGGCGGCCGCAGCCGCGGCCGCGCCGGCTTCCGCCGAAGTGGGCAAGAAGGTCTACGAACAGGTCTGTGCCGCCTGCCACGCCGCCGGCGTTGCCGGTGCGCCGAAGTTCGGCGACAAGACTGCCTGGGCTCCGCGCCTGAAGGAAGGCATGGACGCAGTGCACGCCTTCGCGCTGAAGGGCAAGGGCGTGATGCCGCCGAAGGGTGGCTACGCCGGCCCGGACGCCGACGTGATGGCCGCAGTCGACTACATGGCCAACGCTTCGAAGTAATCAGCCGGTCATTCCTGGCCACCGTGGCGCAAGCCGCGGCAAGGCCCGAAAAAAAGCCCGCGGCATACCGCGGGCTTTTTCTTGTGGGCGCCGCTATCGGGCGCCGGGAAGCGTATCCGGTATGGCGGGACGCCCGGGCGTTGCTTTCAGGCCCTCACACCACGCGCGAGTAGCGTAGCGGTACCGCCTCGGGCGTACCCGTGTCAGCGCCCTGGCCACCCCGGCCCGTTCCGGCAGCCACGGCATGACCGCCGGCTGCGGCCCGCCGGGCATCTTCGCGCAAGTAGCTGTCGAACACCATGGCCAGGCGGCGTACCAGCAATCTCCCGAGCGGCGTCACCGCGATGCGGCCGGGCTCGCAGCGCACCAGGCCCTCCCCGGCCAGCCGCGACAGTTCGACGAGTTCGTCAGCGAAGTGCGCTGCGAAATCGATGCCATGGCGGGCTTCGACCGCTGCCACGTCAAGTACGCCGTTGCACATCAGCGCACCGATGACCTCGCGGCGCAAGTGATCCTCGCCTCGCATGGCGAAGCCACGCATCACCGGCAGCGTACCCTGGTCGAGGGCGCCGTAATAGTCGTCGAGCGTGCGGGCATTCTGCACGTAGCGGCCTGCCACGGCGCCGATCGATGAGACGCCGAAGCCGAGCTGGTCGTAGCCGGCATGGGTGGAATAGCCCTGGAAATTACGCTGCAGCCGGCCCTCGCGCTGGGCCACGGCGAGCGCATCGTCCGGCCGTGCGAAATGGTCCATGCCGATATAGACGTAGCCTGCTGCGGTGAGTTGTCCGATGGTGCCGACCAGGATGTCGAGCTTTTCGGCCGGCGCGGGCAGCGCGCTTTCGTCGATGCGGCGCTGCGGCTTGAACACGTGCGGCAGGTGTGCGTAGCTGTACACCGAAAGCCGGTCGGGACGCATTGCCAGCACCTGTTCCACGGTGGCGGCAAAGCGCGCCGTGGTCTGGTGCGGCAGGCCGTAGATCAGGTCCATGCTGACCGAGTGGAAACCCAGCCTGCGGGCGGCGTCGACCACGGCCTGCGTTTCCGCCAGCGACTGTACGCGGTGGATCGCCCGCTGCACCTCGGCGTCGAAGTCCTGCACACCCAGGCTGATACGGTTGAAGCCCAGTTCGGCCAGCAACGCCATCTGCGCGTCGCCGATCCGGCGAGGGTCGATCTCGATGGAGTGCTCGCCGTCGGGCAGCAGGTCGAAATGCCGGTGCAGCGCGTCCATCACGCTGCGCATCTCGGCGGGATCGAGAAAGGTCGGCGTACCGCCGCCCCAGTGCGACTGCATCACCTCGCGGCGCGTGCCGAGCTGCCGCGCCACCAGCGCCATTTCGCGCGCGAGGTAATCCACGTAGCGCGCGCTGCGGCGGTGATCCTTGGTGATGATCTTGTTGCAGCCGCAGTAGTAGCAGATGTTCTCGCAGAACGGCACGTGCACATAGAGCGACAACGGGGCCAGCCGGCCGGAATCCGGGACGGGCGCAGCAGCGCAATCGGCCAGCGCCTGGAGGTAGTCCGCCTCGCCAAAACCGGCGTGGAAGCGGTCCGCCGTCGGGTAGGAGGTGTAGCGCGGGCCGTTGATGTCCATGCGGCCGGCCAGTGCCCGGAAATCCGACAAGGCATGCTGGTCAGGCGGCAGCGCGCCGGTGGAGCCTGCCTGCCTGCGAGTGCAGGTTTCGCCGCAATTGCCGGAGCAGCTGCGTGGCTGGCCGGCAACGGGGTCGGGGACATTGGCAAGCGTGGTGGGCGTAGCGCAAGCGGTGGCGGGGGCAGTCGCAGCCATGGGGCGGCCTTCGTGGTGGATTCGATGATCCATCGTAGAGGTCCCCGTCCCCGCACGCGTTGACCGGGGTCAAGCTGTGGCCGGACACATCCCGGCAGATTTCATGCGCGGCGCCCGGCCATTCAGCCGCGCGGCAGCACCAGCCGTACCCGCAGGCCGCCCTCCGGCCGGTTTGCCAGCGTGAGTTCGCCCCCATGGCGCGCAACGATATCGGCGGCAATCGCCAGGCCCATGCCGACCCCGCCGGTGCTGCGGTTGCGCGAGGATTCGAGCCGGTAGAACGGTTCCAGCACACGCGACATTTCTTCCTCCGGGATGCCTGGACCGCTGTCGCAGACATCGATCACGACGCGCTCGGGGCTGTCGGTCAGCTCGATGCGGGCGCTGCCACCGTAGCGATGCGCGTTCTCGACCAGGTTGACCACGGCGCGGCGCAGCTCGGCCGGATAGGCCAGCAAGGGCTCGGCGTGACCGGACAGGCGAACGTCCTGGCCGATCTCGGTGGCATCGTCCACCACCGCCTGCAGCAGCGCCTCCACATCCACCCGCTGGCGCGGCACGGCGGCGCCGTCGCGCTCGCGCAGGTAATACAGGGTCGCGTCGATCAAGCCGTTCATCTCCGCCAGGTCCTGGCGCAGGCGATAGCGCACCTGACTGTCGTCGATACCTTCGATGCGCAGGCTCATGCGCGTGAGCGGCGTGCGCAGGTCATGCGATACCGCGGCCAGGAAGCGCGACTGCTGCGCCAGCTGCGTGCGGATGCGCTGCTGCATGCGATTGAAGGCCTCGGCCGCGGCGCGCGCCTCGGCCGGGCCGCCCTCCTCGTCCAGCGGCGGCGCATGCACATCCTGGGCCAGCCGGCCCGCGCTGCTGGCAAGGCGCTGGACTGGCCTGGCCAGCAGGCGCGCCCCCACCCAGGAGGCGGCGATGATGGCGGCGAGCTGGAACAGCAGGCCAAGGCGCGGTGGGCCGAATACGCGCGAGCGGTGCGGCGGCCGTGGCATGGCGGCGTTCCCGTTACCCGGGTACGCCCCGCCCTGCGGCGGGGGGCCTCCCGGCGCGCCGGGCCGGGCGGACTCGCCTGGCGGCGGTGGTGGTGGCGGTTCGTTGCCAGGCACGAAATGGAACCCGCCCGATCCCGGACGGGGGAACAGGCTCTCGATCACCGTGACGCCGAGCACATGCACGGCCAGCATGATGGCCGCCATCACCAGGAACAGGCGCACGAACATCGAGTCATGGCGGGCCAGCCAGCCCGCGCGCTCAGCCTTCGACGGTGCCGGTGAAGACATAGCCTTCGCCTCGGACGGTGCGGATCAGCGTCGGGTCGCGCGGGTCGTCGCGCAGCTTCTGGCGCAGGCGCGAGACCAGCAGGTCGATGCTGCGGTCGAACACGTCGAGATCGCGGCCGCGCGCCTGGTTGATCAGGAGTTCGCGGTCGAGCACGCGGTTGGGATGCTCGATAAAGGCCAGCAGCAAGCGAAACTCGGCATTGGACAAGGGCACCACGGTCTCTTCGCCGTCCACCAGCTGGCGCAGCGTGGTGTTCAGCCGCCAGTTGCCGAAGCGCAACTCGTGGCCGCCGACCGCGGGGGGGCGCCTGGCGCCGCCATTGCCGCCATTGGCACCGGCGGCCCGGCTGCGGCGCAGCACGGTATGGATGCGCGCCACCAGTTCACGCATCTCGAAGGGCTTGGTGACGTAGTCGTCCGCGCCGACCTCCAGCCCGACCACGCGGTCGGCCAGTTCGGTGCGCGCGGTCAGCATGATGACTGGCAGGTCACCGCGCTCGCGGATTTCCCGGCACAGCGCCAGGCCGTTTTCGCCGGGCAGCGAGAGATCGAGCACCACCAGGTCGTAGTCGCGCACGGCCATGGCGGCGCGCATGGCGGCGCCGCCCTCCGCGCCGTCGGCCTCGATGCCGAAGGTGGCGAGGTATTCGGCCAGCATGGAGCGGATCTGCGGGTCGTCGTCGACGATCAGCAGGTGCAGGGGCGAAGCGGGAGATAGGTCCATCGGGATTCGGGAGGCTTTACAACGGTTTGCGGCGGCAGGTTGGCCGCAGGTTGGCAGGTCTTGCGGCTGGCTGCCGCCAGGATTCACTCTACCAGCCTTGCACGCCTGGCTGATGGGCCCGGTGTGGCGTCTTTGTATCCATCCTGATACGAAGCGCCGGCGCCCGCCAGCCGCTTTGTACGGCATTGCTTCGGCTCGCTGACCAAGCGCTCAAGCATGCCGGGGCGCGCTTTTCTAAGATGGCATGTCGCTAACCCGCTGCTTTGGCGCGCTTGCGCCGGATACCGGCGATCCGGTCGCCGCTTTGCCTTGCCATTGCCCACTATGCTTCATGGGCCGGCATGGCGCCAGCAAGCCCGGGGAACGCTCCCGCATGACGTCCATGGAGACTCCTATGACCCAGCCACAAGCCTTGCTGCCCCGCCTGCGCACCCTCGTTTCTCTCGGCGTACTCTGCGCCGCCGGCGCCATGGCGCTGCCCGCGCACGCGCTGCAGACCGGCGCGCCGGCACTGCCCGGGCCGGCCCAGCCGCCGGTGCCAGTGTCGCTGCGCGACGCGCTGGCACTGACGCCGGCCCAGACCGCCCTGTGGCAAGCCGCCCGCGCCGCCGCGCGCGAAGCGCATGCCCATGCGCTGGAACTGCGTGCACGCCTGATCCGCGAGGGCGGCGACCCGGATGCGGCAGATGCGCCGGCGTCGTCGCTGCGCGCCCGCGCGGAGCGCGAAGACCGCCTGCACGATGCCCTCGACAAGGATCGCCGCGCCGTGCGCGACCGCTGGATTGCCTTTGACGAAAGTCTGGATCCAGGCCAGCGCAAACACCTGCGCGCCATGCCGGAAGGCGCCCGCTGGCTGGGATTGGCGCCCGCGGGCCCGTTCGGGCCGATGCCCCCCGGCCTCTTTCACGGTGCAATGGCAGAAGGGCCCGGGCCCATGACCGGCAGGAGGCCCGGACCGGGGCCAATGCCTTGCGCCTTTGCCGCGCCTGGCCCTGACGACGTACCCGGCGCTGCGGCCCCGCGCTGGCAAGGAAAACGCGATGCGCAGTAAAGACCACGTTCACCCCGGCGACGAGGCCGCCAGCGCCGGACGCCGCCGCTTTCTCGGTGGCGTGCTCGGCGCCGGTGTGGCGGGATGGGCCGGCAATCCCGCGGCCCGGCCACTGCCTGCCGCGCAGCCCGCGCCGGCGGCCTGCCTGCTGACTCCTGCCCTGACCGAGGGGCCCTTCTATATCGACCAGGCGCTGGTGCGCAGCGATATCCGGGATGGCCGCCCGGGCCAGTTGCTACGGCTGCGGCTGATCGTGCTGGATACCGGCCGCGGCTGCGCGCCGGTAGAAGGCGCGCAGGCAAGCATCTGGCATTGCGATGCCGGCGGCAGCTATAGCGGCTATGACCTGGCCAGCATGCCGCCGTCGCCCGGCGGCGCCCACGGCGGAGGCGGCATGCATGCCGCGCCCACCAGCGCCGCGCGCTTCCTGCGGGGCGTGCAGCCCACCGGGGCCGATGGCAGCGCCCGATTCGTGACGATCTATCCCGGCTGGTACGCGCCACGCGCGGTGCATATCCATCTCAAGATCCATCTGGGCCAGAGGGAGGTGCTGACCAGCCAGCTGTTCTTCGACGAGACGCTGAACCGCGAAGTGCATCTCGGCCATCCCGCCTACCGCGCGCGCGGCGCCTCGCCGTTCCTGAACAGCCAGGACCCGATTGCGGGCACGCACCCGGGCCTGGTGCGGGTACGGCGGCTGCAGGATGCCTTGGGCACGCTGGAAGGCGAGTTCACGGTGGGAATCGTGCGCGCCTGACCTGGATCCGGCTTTGGCATCCGCCGCCGCTTTCCCGGTCTCGCGGCCCGGCGGCAGCGCCAAAAAAACGCCCCCGGACACTGAAGTGCGGAGGCGCTGAACAGGGAAGAAGTCGGGCATGCTGCCCGGCCACGCCGAGACGAAGGGACGAATCGGCGCGGCGCCCGCTCAAGAAACGAGCCGGGCATCGGTGATGTTATGCGTGCCGCATGCCGAGGTCTTGTCTTCCTTGTATGACGATGTATCGACTTTGTACGCCGTGCCGGCGCGGGGCATGGCCGGCTTACGAAGCCGCGGGCTTGCCGAGCAGCGCCTTGAGCCCGGCGAGCCGGTCCTTCGGGCTCATGGCCGGGGTTTCGTCCACCGGCGCGGGGGCTTCCTCCAGCTTCATCTCGCCGATAAAGCGTGAAGGCTCGCAGGAATAGGTATCGCGGGCGCGCTTGCGCTTCTTGCACCAGCTGATGTGCAGGCTGCGCTGGGCGCGGGTGATGCCCACGTACATCAGCCGGCGCTCTTCCTCGATCTTTTCGTCGGTCATGTCCTCGTCTTCGCGGCAATGGGGCAGGATGCCCTCCTCCACGCCGACCAGGAACACGTGCGGATATTCCAGCCCCTTGGAGGCATGCAGCGTCGACAGGCGCACCGCGTCCGGGTCTTCCTCGCGGCCTTCGAGCATGCTCATCAGCGCAACCGTCTGGGTCAGCTCGAGCAGGTTCTTGCCTTCGTCGCCAAAGCCATCGGCGGTGTCGAAGCCGGTGGCCTCCTCGCCTTCGCCGGTGGCTTCCGGCTTGGTGCCCTTGCGCTTGAGCCAGTCGAGGAATTCCAGCGTGTTGGTCCAGCGCGACTGGGCCTGGCGCTCGTCAAAGGTGTCGTAGAGGTAGGCCTCGTAGTGGATGCCTTCCATCAGGTCGTCGAGCACTTCGGTGGCGGGATCGCTGGCCGCGCGGCCGGCCAGGCGCACCATGGCCTCGCAAAACACCCGCAGCGGCTCCAGTTGGCGCGGCTGCAGCTTGCCTTCGATGCCGCCCATCATGGCCGCCTCGAACAGCGAGACCTTGGCCTGGCCGGCGAAGGTGCCCAGCACTTCCAGCGTGGCGTTGCCCACGCCACGTTTCGGCGTGGTGATGGCGCGGATAAAGGCAGGATCGTCGTCCGGGTTGGCGATCAGGCGCAGGTAGGCGCAGATGTCCTTGATCTCGGCCTTGTCGAAGAAACTCTGCCCGCCCGACAGCACATAGGGAATGCGCTCGCGGCGCAAGATCTGCTCGAACAGCCGCGCCTGGTGGTTGCCGCGATACAGGATGGCGTAGTCGCGGAACTGCGCGCGCCGCTCGAACTTGTGGGCGGAAAGCCGGAACACCACGGATTCCGCCTCGTGCTCCTCATCGTTCATCGGGTTGATGGCGATGGCATCTCCCATGCCGTGCTCGCTCCACAGCTTCTTGTCGAACAGCTTGGGATTGTTGGAGATGACCGCGTTGGCCGCCTCCAGGATGCGCACGGTGGAGCGGTAGTTCTGCTCCAGCTTGACCACCTTCAGGTCGGGGAAATCGGTCTGCAGCAGACGCAGGTTGTCCAGCGTGGCGCCACGCCAGCCGTAGATGGCCTGGTCGTCGTCGCCCACCGCGGTGAAGGCCGGCGCGCGCAGGTGCGAGCCGCCGGCGAGTTGCTTGAGCAACTGGTACTGGCAGGCGTTGGTGTCCTGGTACTCGTCCACGAGGAAGTAGCGCAGCCGGTTCTGCCAGCGCAGGCGCACCTCCTCGTTGCGAGCGAACAGCTCGGCCGGCAGGCGGATCAGGTCGTCGAAATCCACCGCCTGGTAGGCATGCAGCGTGGCCACGTAGTTGCGGTAGATCAGCGCCGCCTGGTGATCGTCGGCGTTGGCGGCCTCGGCGATGGCGGTCTCCGGATCGACCATGCCGTTCTTCCACAGGGAGATGGTGCTCTGCACATTGCGGATCAGCTTCTTGTCGGTGGTGGCGAGCTGCTCCTGCACCAGGCCGAAGCAATCGTCCGAATCCATGATGGAAAAGCGCGGCTTCAGGCCCACGTGCTCTGCCTCGGCCCGCAGGATCTGCACGCCCAGCGAGTGGAAGGTGCTGACGGTGATCTGCTTGATGGGGATGCGCTTGCCCTCACGCGTGGTCTTGCCCTCCATCAGCTTGGCGATACGCTCCTGCATCTCCTTGGCGGCCTTGTTGGTAAAGGTCACCGCGGCGATGTGCCTGGGCTGGAAGCCTTTGTCCTCGATCAGGTGGGCGATTTTCTGCGTGATCACCCGCGTCTTGCCCGAACCGGCGCCGGCCAGCACCAGGCAGGGGCCGTCGAGATAGCGAACGGCTTCGGATTGGGCAGGATTGAGTCCGTGGGTCATACGTGGCGGGAAGTGACGGATGTGCAACGCGGAGGCGCGCGCTGGCTGGGCGGAGGGTGGATGCTAACACGCGGCCGAGGCGCCTCCGCGGCAATGAAAGTGGCCCGGCAGGGAGGAAGTAACACTTCGTAAGGTCCGGAGCCATGGGCATGCCGGCACCGTCTAATTTTCATGTCCGCACGTGTGCGCTGCGTGCCGGATGCATGTCACGATACATTGGAGCGAATCATGAAGACCCTGCAA
This sequence comes from Cupriavidus basilensis, assembly GCF_029335485.1. Taxonomy (GTDB): domain Bacteria; phylum Pseudomonadota; class Gammaproteobacteria; order Burkholderiales; family Burkholderiaceae; genus Cupriavidus; species Cupriavidus basilensis_E. Next base: position 14,621 of record NZ_JARJLM010000360.1, on the reverse strand, counting down.
TCCCTGGGCAAGGTGGCCTTGATCGGTATCGCGGTAGCGAGCATGGCCGGCTGTGCCGACATGAGTCCCAAGCAACGTAACACCGCGATCGGCGCCGGCGTGGGCGCGGTCGGCGGTGCGGTGCTGACCGGCGGTGACGCGCTGGGCACGCTCGGCGGCGCCGCGGTTGGCGGCGTGATCGGTAACGTCACGACCGACAACCCTCGCAGGAGGTAGGCGAGCCGCCCTGCCCTTGCGCCGTTCCCATGGCGCCGGGGTCGGCGCGGACCGCGTTGACAAAGCCGGGGCGCTCCCGTAAATTGCGCGCATCCGACCGGGAGAGCGCGCGAATCCTGCGCCGCCGAAGGGGTATCACCCGAAAACTCTCAGGCACCATGGACTGGTTGGATCGGCTTGCAACAGGCACACGATGCACGCCGTACTCTGGAGAGCGGCACCCGCCATTTTTCGACATGGTCGAATAGATGGTGAGCGTGCCCACCGAAGGGGCGCGCAAGGCCCGGGCCCAACCGGACCCGCCTTGTAATCTCTCAGGTATCGAGGACAGAGGGGTCATCCGCCGCAGCGGATTTGGCAGCGCCATGCGCGTCGAATCCTGTGGCGGATGGCCCTTTTTTCGTTTTCGAACCGAGATTTGCCTTCCCCCGAGGATTCCATGACGCTCCAGGCCACGCCCCTCAATGCTATCCACCGCGCCCTCGGCGCCCGCATGGTCGATTTCGGCGGCTGGGACATGCCGGTCAACTACGGCTCCCAGATCGAGGAACACAAGGCCGTGCGCGGCGATGCCGGCATGTTCGATGTCTCCCACATGTGCGTGGTCGATCTCGATGGCGTGCACGTGCGTGCCTTCCTGCGCGGCCTGCTGGCCAACAATGTGGACAAGCTGCAAACGCCGGGCAAGGCGTTGTACTCCTGCATGCTCGACGAAAAGGGCGGCGTCATCGACGACCTGATCGTCTACTTCTTCGCCGAAGACCGGTTCCGCCTGGTGGTCAACGCCGGCACCGCGAACAACGATATCGAATGGATTGCGGCCCGCAACGCCGCCACCAACAGCGGCGTGAAAATCACCCCGCGCCGCGGCGACAACGCCCCCGATGGCGTCGCGCCGCTGGCCATCGTCGCCGTGCAGGGCCCCAACGCCCGCGCCAAGGTCTGGAGCGCCTTTCCCTCCACGCAGCCCAGCGAAGCCCTGAAGCCGTTCAACGCCGTGGTGGTGCAGGACCCCGCCCTGGGCGAAGTCATGGTCGCGCGCACCGGTTACACCGGCGAAGACGGCTTCGAACTGGTGGTGCCCGCCGCGAACGTCGCTGGCCTGTGGGAAAAGCTGATCGCCGCCGGCGTGGCGCCGGCCGGCCTGGGCGCGCGCGACACGCTGCGCCTGGAAGCCGGCATGAACCTGTACGGGCAGGACATGGATATCCACACTTCGCCGCTCAACGCCGGCCTGGCCTGGACCGTGGACCTGCAAAGCGAACGCGACTTCACCGGCAAGGCGGCGCTGGTCGCCGCGGGCCAGACCCAGCAGTTCGTCGGCCTGATCCTGCGCGATAAAGGCGGCGTGCTGCGCGCCCATCAGAAGGTCATCACCCCCGCCGGCGACGGCGAGATCACCAGCGGCACCTTCAGCCCGTCGCTGTCCCAATCCATCGCTTTTGCCCGCCTGCCGCGCGATGTGGCCATCGGCGCCGAGGTGCAGGTCGAGATCCGCGACCGCAAACTCGCCGCGACTGTGGTTAAACTGCCGTTTGTGCGCAATGGCAAGGCACTCGTGAGCTGAACGCTCGCACCCGGTCACAGCGCGCCTGCCGGCGGTTTCCCCGTCGACCATCGACACCCTCCGGCAGGCGCTGAATAACAAATTGAATCTGGAGAATCCCATGAATTTCCCCGCCGACCTGAAATACACCGAGTCCCATGAGTGGGTGCGCGTCGAAGCCGACGGCACCCTGACCATCGGCATCACCGACCACGCGCAGGACGCGCTGGGCGACATCGTCTTCCTGGAACTGCCGGAAGTGGGCAAGTCGGTCGGTGCCGGCGACGCGCTGGCCGTGGTGGAATCGGTCAAGGCCGCGTCCGACATCTACGCCCCGGTGGCTGGCGAAGTGATCGCCATCAACGATGCCGCCGCCGCGGCCCCCGAAAGCGTCAATGCCGATGCCTTCGACGCCTGGCTGTTCAAGCTCAAGCCGGCCAACAGCGACGACGTGAACGGCCTGATGTCGGCCGACGCCTACAAGGCCAACGTCGGCGCCTGATGCCAGATCGTCATTCCCGCGCCACGGGAGTGACGGATAAAGATTGCCGCGACGCGGCCGGGCCGACCACCCGCCGCACCGCTCCCACGAGATCCTTGCCATGAACGCCCCTCTGCCCATGACCGCCGCCCAAGCTGCCCGGCCCACGCTGGCCGAACTGGAGGCGCGCGACGCCTTCGCCTCCCGACATATCGGCCCCGACGAGACCGAACAGCAGCACATGCTGAAGGTGCTTGGCTATGACAACCGCGCCGCGCTGATCGACGCCGTCATCCCCGCCGCCATCCGCCGCCGCGACGGCATGCCGCTGGGCCAGTTCACCGAGCCGCTCAGCGAGGAGGCCGCGCTGGCCAAGCTGCGCGGCCTGGCGAGCAAGAACCGCGTGTTCAAGAGCTTTATCGGCCAGGGCTACTACAACACCCTGACCCCGGGCGTGGTGCTGCGCAACATCTTCGAGAACCCGGCCTGGTACACCGCCTACACGCCCTACCAGCCCGAGATCTCCCAGGGCCGCCTGGAAGCCATGCTGAACTTCCAGCAGATGGTGACCGACCTGACCGGCCTGGACATCGCCAACGCCTCGATGCTGGACGAAGGCACCGCCGCTGCCGAAGCCATGACGCTGCTGCAGCGCGTCAACAAGCACGCTTCCAGCACCTTCTATGTGGCCGACGACGTACTGCCGCAAACGCTGGAAGTGATACGCACCCGCGCCCTGCCGCTGGGCATCGAGGTCAAGGTCGGCCCCGCTTCGGAAGCCGCCGGCGCCCATGCCTTCGGCGTGCTGCTGCAATACCCCGGCGTCAACGGTGACGTCGCCGACTACCGCGCCATCGCCGACGCCGTGCACGCCGCCGGCGGCCTGGTGGTGGCTGCCGCCGACCTGCTGGCGCTGACCCTGATCGCCGCGCCCGGCGAATGGGGCGCCGACGTGGCGGTGGGCAACTCGCAGCGCTTCGGCGTGCCGCTCGGCTTCGGCGGCCCGCACGCCGGCTATATGGCGGTCAAGGATGCGTTCAAGCGCTCCATGCCCGGCCGGCTGGTGGGCGTGACCATCGACGCGCAAGGCAACAAGGCGTACCGGCTGGCCCTGCAGACGCGCGAGCAGCATATCCGCCGCGAGAAGGCCACCTCCAATATCTGTACCGCACAGGTACTGCTGGCCGTGATGGCGTCCATGTACGCCGTGTACCACGGCCCGCAAGGCATCAAGCGCATCGCGCAACGCGTGCACCGCCTGACGGCCACGCTGGCCGGCGGCCTGGAACAGCTCGGCTATGCGCGCACCAACGCCACCTTCTTCGACACGCTGACGCTGGAAACCGGCTTCAACACCGAGGCCCTGCACGCGGCAGCCACGGCCCGCGGCATCAACCTGCGCCACGCCGGCGCCACCCGCATCGGCATCTCGCTGGACGAAACCGCCGCGCGCGAAGACGTGGCCGCCCTGCTGGAGATCTTCGCCCACGGCAAGCCGGTGCCCGATTTCGACGCACTGGAGGCCGCCGCGCAGGACGCCTACCCGGCCGGCCTGGCCCGCCAGAGCGCCTACCTGACCCACCCGGTGTTCAACACGCACCACGCCGAGCACGAAATGCTGCGCTACCTGCGCATGCTGGCCGACAAGGACCTGGCGCTGGACCGCACCATGATCCCGCTGGGCTCGTGCACCATGAAACTCAACGCCACCAGCGAGATGATCCCGGTGACGTGGCCCGAATTCAGCAAGGTCCACCCGTTCGCGCCGCTCGACCAGACGGTCGGCTACCGCGAGATGATCGACCAGCTCGAAGCCATGCTGTGCGCCGCCACCGGCTACGCCGCGGTGAGCCTGCAGCCCAACGCCGGCTCGCAGGGCGAGTACGCCGGCCTGCTGATCATCCATGCCTACCATGCCAGCCGCGGCGAAAGCCATCGCGACATCTGCCTGATCCCCTCCTCGGCGCACGGCACCAATCCCGCCTCGGCGCAGATGGCCGGCATGAAGGTGGTGGTGGTGGCCTGTGACGAGAACGGCAACGTCGACCTGGAAGACCTGGCGAAGAAGGCCGATCAGCACAGCAGGAACCTCGCCGCGATCATGATCACCTACCCGTCCACGCATGGCGTGTTCGAGCAGGGCGTGCAGCAGATCTGCGACATCGTTCACCGGCACGGCGGCCAGGTCTATGTGGACGGCGCCAATATGAACGCCATGGTCGGCACCGCCGCGCCGGGCCAGTTCGGCGGCGACGTGTCCCACCTGAACCTGCACAAGACCTTCTGCATCCCCCACGGCGGCGGCGGCCCGGGCGTCGGCCCGGTGGCGGTCGGCGCGCACCTGGCCGACTTCCTGCCCAACCAGGACAGCGTGGGTTATCGCCGCGACGACCGCGGCATCGGCGGCGTGTCCGCCGCGCCGTTCGGCTCGGCCAGCATCCTGCCGATCTCGTGGATGTATATCGCCATGATGGGTTCGGCCGGCCTGACCGCCGCCACCGAGAACGCCATCCTGGCCGCCAACTATGTGGCGCGCCGCCTGTCGCCCTACTTCCCCGTGCTCTACACCGGCCAGCACGGCCTGGTGGCGCACGAGTGCATCCTGGACCTGCGCCCGCTGCAGAAGACCACCGGCATCTCCAACGAGGACGTGGCCAAGCGCCTGATGGACTACGGCTTCCACGCCCCCACCATGAGCTTCCCGGTGCCGGGCACGCTGATGATCGAGCCGACCGAGAGCGAGGCCCTGCACGAGCTGGACCGCTTTATCGACGCCATGATCGCCATTCGCGCCGAGATCGGCCGCGTGGAGGACGGCAGCTTCGACCGCGAGGACAACCCGCTGAAGAACGCGCCGCACACCGCCGCGGTGATCACCGCCGACGCCTGGGAGCACAAGTACACGCGCCAGGAAGCCGCCTACCCGGTGGCCTCCCTGCGCACGCAGAAGTACTGGCCGCCGGTCGGCCGCGCGGACAACGTGTACGGAGACCGCAACCTGTTCTGCGCCTGCGTGCCGATGAGCGAGTACGCCGACCAGGCCTGAGCCCGTCGGCAGGCCGTGGCCGGCAGCCGCGATCCCGCCAACGCGCTATGCTCGAAGCGGTAGCGCGGCCACCCGGCCGCGCCTCGCGAACGGAGCATCCATGTGGAATCTCAGCGCCCCCTGGTGGGAATTCGTCCTGCGCGGACTGATCGTCTACGGCAGCCTGCTGGTGTTGCTGCGCCTCTCCGGCAAGCGCCAGATCGGGCAGCTCACATCGCTCGACCTGGTGCTGCTGCTGGTGCTGTCCAACGCGGTGCAGAATTCCATGAACGCGGGGGACAACTCCGTCACCGCCGGGCTGATCCTGGCAGTGACGCTGGTCGGCGCCAACCTCGTGCTGGCCTGGCTGAGCTGGCGCAGCCGGCGCTTCGAGAACGTGGTCGAGGGGCGCCCGCAGGTGCTGGTGCACGAAGGACACGTTTATCCCGACGTGATGAAGAACGCCTATATCACCCGGGACGACCTGCATAAGGCGCTGCGCCATGCCGGCTGCCAGCGGGTGGCGGATGTGCATTTCGCCATCCTCGAGAACGACGGCACCATCAGCGTGATGGTGAAGAAGGAAGTCCCCCAAACTCCGCGCGACGCTGCCAGCTCCCTGTGGCGCGCCCCGGATAACGACAGCAACGACACGCCGGTCTGAAGCCGGCGTCAGGTAGTCCCCAACCAGGAGTTTCCCGTGGCAGTCAGCGTCTTCGACCTGTTCAAGGTGGGCATCGGCCCTTCCAGTTCGCATACCGTGGGGCCGATGCGCGCTGCGCTGATGTTCGCCCAGGGCCTGGCGCGCGACGGCCTGCTGCCGCTGGTCGCCAGCGTGCGCGTCGAGCTGTATGGCTCGCTCGGCGCCACCGGCCGCGGCCACGGCACCGACAAGGGCGTCATGCTCGGCTTGCTGGGCGAAGCGCCCGACACCATCGACCCCGACACCATCGAGCAGCGCCTGGCCGCGCTGCGCGCCAGCCGCACGCTGTCGCTGCTCGGCACCCATCCCGTGCCCTTCGTGGAGAAGGAGCACATCGTCTTCTATCGCCGCGAGGCCATGGCCGAGCATCCCAACGGCATGAAGTTCCATGCCTTCAATGCCGGCGGCGAGCCCATTCGCGAGGGGCGCTACCTGTCGGTGGGCGGCGGCTTCGTGATCACCGCGGGCGCGGCCAATACGCAGATCCTGGAAGCCGACCATCAATTGCCGCATCCGTTTCGCAGCGGCCGCGCCATGCTGGAGATGGCGGCCGCGAGCAAGAAAAGCATCGCGCGGCTGATGATGGAAAACGAATGCGTGTGGCGCAGCGAGGCCGAGGTCAACGCCGGCCTGCTGCAGATCTGGGCCGTGATGCAGGCCTGCGTGGCGCGCGGCTGCCGCACCGACGGCGAGCTGCCGGGCCCGTTCAAGGTCAAGCGCCGCGCGCCCGAGCTGTTCCGCAACCTCACCGAGCACGCCGAGCGCGCGCTGGCCGATCCGCTCTCGGTGATGGACTGGGTCAACCTCTATGCGATCGCCGTCAATGAAGAAAACGCCGCCGGCGGCCGCGTGGTCACCGCGCCCACCAACGGCGCCGCGGGCATCATTCCCGCCGTGCTGCACTACTACGACCGCTTCGTGCCGAACGCCAGCCCGCAGGGCGTGATCGACTTCCTGCTGACCGCCGGCGCGATCGGCATGCTGTACAAGCTCAATGCGTCGATCTCCGGCGCCGAAGTCGGCTGCCAGGGCGAGGTCGGCGTCGCCTGCTCAATGGCCGCCGGCGCCCTCGCCGCCGTGATGGGCGGCACGCCGGAGCAGGTCGAGAACGCTGCCGAGATCGGCATGGAGCACAACCTCGGCCTGACCTGCGACCCGGTCGGCGGGCTGGTGCAGATTCCCTGCATCGAGCGCAACGCCATGGCATCGGTCAAGGCGGTCAACGCCGCGCGCATGGCGCTGCGCGGCGACGGCATGCACTATGTCTCGCTGGACTCGGTGATCAAGACCATGCGCGAGACCGGCGCCGACATGAAGACCAAGTACAAGGAAACGGCGCGCGGGGGGCTGGCGGTGAACATCGTGGAGTGCTGAGACCGTCTCCGCGCTTCCACGGCACTTTCTGCTACGCTTGCCGGGCATCCACCCCCACCCACCTGGAGTCCGGCATGATCAAGATCAGCTTTCTCTACCCGCACAGCAAGGGCGGCAAGTTCGACATGGAGTACTACCTGCAGCGGCACATGCCGCGCGCCATCGAGCTGTTCGGCGCGCATCCCGGCTACCGCGGCGTGGCGGTGGAACGTGGGCTGGGCGGCGGCGCGCCGGGCTCGGATCCGGCTTATACGGTGATGTGCCATTTCCTGTTCGAGTCGGTACAGGACTTCGCGGCTGCGGCCAAGGCAGCCGGCAACGAATTGCAGCGCGATATTCCCAACTACACCGATGCGGTGCCGGTGGTGCAGCTTAGCGACGTGGTGACCATCGCTTGACCCAGCCGCGTCCGCAACTTATCCACAACCGTTTCGTCCATCCCCGGCCCGGCCTGCCCGGCAGATTGCTGGGCAGGCTGGTGTCCTCGCCCCGGCTGCTGGCGGCCCGCCGCGCGCTGCTCTCGCGCCTGCCTTTCATGGTGCTGCAAAGCGAGGTCGAGCGGGTGGTCTACCTGAACTGGCTGGTGGACGCCAAGGCCGCCGCCAGGTACGTGCCGCCCGGCGTGCGCCTGTGGCAGCGTGACGGCAAGACCCTGTTCACCGCGCTCACGTACGCGCACCGGCACTTCGGGCCGGCCGCCGCGGGGCCGCTGCGGCGGCTGTATCCGTCGCCGCTGCAGAGCAACTGGCGCTTCTATGTCGACGAACTGCCCGGCGGCATGCGCGCCGACCGTATCGTGCTGTTCGTCAAGAACACGCTGGACAGCGCCATCTACGCGCTCGGCAGCCGCCTGTTCAGCGACGCCCTGCCATCGCACCTGGCGGCGCGCTTCGTGCACCGGCAACAGGACGACGGCGCGATCCGCACCGAGATCGTTCCCGGCGCCGGCAGCGCGCCTGCGCTGCGCAGCGCGGTGCGGCCCGCCGCCGTGCGCGGGTTGCCCGCCGGTTTTGCCGACTGCTTCGATTCCTGGGAGTCCGCGGTGGCCTTCCTGTGCCTGCAGGACAGCGCCATCTCGCAGGTGGAGGATGCCGGGCGCATCGCGCACGCCGGCATCGACCTGCCGATCGACCTGGCCGCCGTGCAGCCGCTGGAAGCGGCAAGCGACGAGTGCGATCTGCCGATGCTGCGCGAACTCGGCGCGCAGCACGCGCAGCCGTTCTGTTTCCTGGTGCCGGCGGTGCCCTTCCGCGTGCTGTGGGAACGGCTATTGTGAATAGTGAAGCAAAGCGGTGAAGCTAAGCAGTGAAGCGAACGCCGCGACACCATGTCGCGGCGCTATCATGTCCGATCCCACTCCGGCGGTACTGTCATGCAGACCTTCCATCAGCTGTTCGACGAAACCTCGTCCACGTACACCTACCTGCTGATCGACGCCGCCACGCGCGAGGCGTTGCTGATCGACCCGGTCGATCACCAGCTAGAGCGCGACCTCGCGCTGCTGCAGGCCAGCGGCGCCAGGCTGGCATGGGTGGTGGAAACCCATGCGCATGCCGACCACATCACCTCCGCGGGCCATGTTGCACTGCAAACCGGCGCGCACACGGCGGCGCCGTCGGGCTGCGATATCCGCCCCGCGCAAAAGCAGCTGATCGACGGCGATACGCTGCAGTTCGGCACGCAGACGCTGCGCGCCATCCACACGCCGGGACACACCGCCGGCAGCATGAGCTACCTGTGGGAAGAAGCCGCGCCGGCGGGCCCGGTGCGCCGCGTCTTCACCGGCGACACGCTGCTGATCGACGGCTGCGGCCGCACCGATTTCCAGTCAGGCGACGCGGGTACGCTGTACGACAGCCTCACGCAGAAACTCTTCAGGCTGCCCGACGACACCGTGGTCTATCCCGCCCACGATTACAAGGGCCGTACCCAGTCCACCATCGGCCAGGAACGCGCGCACAACAGCCGCGTGGCCGGCCGCACGCGTACCCAGTTCATCGAGATGATGGGGCAGCTCAACCTGCCAAAGCCCAAGCTGATCGACGTGGCGGTGCCGGCCAACCAGCGGCTTGGCTTGCGGGACGGGGAACGGGTGCCGCATGGGGCGTGATGAACCCGCCCCCTTCCGGTAGCCCGCCGGCCCGGAACAAGCGACAAGCACTTCAACGGAGAGCAGAGCATGGCCGAATACACCGCAGAAATCCTCTGGCAGCGTGGCGAGCAGGACTTCCTCGGCAACCGCTACAGCAGGAAGCACCAGTTGCGCTTCGATGGCGGGATCGAGGTACCCGGATCGTCATCGCCCCACGTGGTGCCGCTGCCCATGTCGGATGCCGCGGCCGTCGATCCGGAAGAGGCGTTCGTCGCCTCGCTCTCCAGCTGCCACATGCTGTGGTTCCTTTCCATTGCGGCCAAGCACAGGTTCTGCGTGGACCGCTATTTCGATGCGGCGGTCGGGACCATGGCAAAGAACGCCGAGGGCAGGATGGCGATGACGGTGGTCACGCTCAGGCCCGAGGTCACCTTCTCCGGGGAATGCCAGCCTACCCGCGAGGAGATCGCGCACCTGCATCACACGGCGCACGAGGCCTGTTTTATCGCCAACTCGGTCAAGTCGGAGGTGCGCTGCGAGCCGGTGTACGCCGGCGCGCAGAGCTAGACAGTGTCCTGGTGTCACCCTGCTGGCGGGCCGGCGGCCTCGGCCGGCGCAACCGCAGCCGTCGGCCACCTGCCGCCACCAGCAGGCGCCCTCAGCTCGCCCAGCTGTCGCAGGTCTGCCTGACCGTCTCGCGCAGGCTGCGCGTGTCGGCATCGATCTGGCGCACGCGTTCGGCGTCGCCGTTGCGGCTTTGCGCCAGCGTGCGGATATTGGCCAGCGCATCGAGCGAGCCGAGCGCTTCCGCGTGCGGCACCAGCGCGTCGCAGATCGACATGATGTGATCGGCGATGGGCATGCGCGTCAGTTCGTTGGGATGCACGTATTCGCCTTCCAGGCCGAAGCGGCAGGCCTGGAAGCGGTTGAAGGTGTAGACCAGGTAATCGTCGTCGTGCGGCATGAAGGGGCGCGACAGCAGCAGGTAGCGGGCCAGCGCCTGGATATAGGCGGCGATATCGCAGGCGCGGCCCACCGTCAGCGGCGTGTCCATCACGCGGACCTCGATGGTGCCGAACTCGGGCTTGGGGCGGATATCCCAGTAGAAGTCCTTCATGCTTTCGATCACGCCGGTATTGCGCATCTTCTCGAAGTAAGCGGTGAAGGCATCCCAGGTAAGCAGGAACGGCGCGCGCCCGCTCATCGGAAAGGCCGCGACCGAGTTCAGCCGCGCCGAGGCGAAACCGGTATCCACGCCCTGCACAAAGGGCGACGAGGCGGCCAGCGCGATGAAATGCGGCACGTAGCGGCCGATCGCATGCAGCAGGAACAGCGATTCGTCGGCGCTCGGGCAGCCGATATGCACGTGCTGGCCGAACACGGTGAACTGCTTGGCCAGGTAGCCGTAGAGTTCGGAGATGTACTGGTAGCGGGGCGAATCGGAAATGGTGCGGTCAGCCCATTGCTGGAAGGGATGGGTGCCGCCGCCGCAGATGCCGAGATTGAGCGAATGCGAGGCTTCCACCATCAGGTCGCGCATGGTGCCGAGCTCATCCAGCGCCTGTGCATAACTATGGCAGATGCCGGTGCTGATCTCGATCATCGACGGGCTGATCTCCGGCTTGATGTCGCCGGCATGCTGTGCGCCTTTCAGCGCACGCAGCAGGTCCGGCGCGAACGGCGCCAGGTCGTAGTCGTGCCGGTTGACCAGCTGCAGCTCCAGCTCCACGCCAAAGGTCAGCGCCTCGGAGTGCTTGAACGGTTCCAGTGACATCAGCGCCCTCCTCCATTGCCTCTGACCTCGCCGGCATAGCGAAGTGCCCAGGCGGCCAGGGCAGGCCCCAGCAATTGCTCGATCGCCAGCGCGCACAGGATGATGGCGGCCAGCGGCTCGCCGGTGCCGGGGTACAGCCGCGCGACATCGCTCATCAAAAGGTAGGCCAGGCCCGACATGGGCGCCAGCGCAAGTCCGAGGGCCACGCATTGCTTCAGGCTCAGGCCCGAGAAGGAGCCCAGCGAGGCCACGCCCACCAGTTTGGCGATGTGGCGCAGCAGCACCAGCACCACCGCGGCGCTGCCGCCGATGGCCCAGTCGTGCACGGTCAGCGGCAGGCCGAGCGAGACCACCATCACGATGATCAGCAAACTGCCGGCGCTGCCGAAATGGGCCGGCCAGACGCGGGGCTGGCTGTCCTGGTGCTTGAACACCACGCCGGCCAGCATCAGCGTGAGCGGCATGGAGAGCTTGAGCACGCGCGTCAGCGCCAGCGTGAACAGCACCAGGCCCACCAGCACCAGGAAGCTGTAGTGATCGTCCGACGCCATGCGCGCGTAGATGGCGTGCCCCAGCTTGCCGATGCCCCAGGCCAGCAGGCAGGACCCCGCCAGCAGGTATAGCGGATGGAGCAGCGCGGCGCCCAGGTTGCCATACTCGGAATGCAGCCAGCCGGTGGCCACCTGCACGATGGCGGCGGCGTAGATGCTGTTGAGGGCCGCCATGGCGAGCAGGCGCTCGGTGACCTGGCCATCGGCGCGCAGCTCGTTCTTCAGCTGCAGCACGATGGTGGGCGACGTGCTGACGGCGATGCCGCCGGCCAGGATGGCCACCGCCGGGCTCACGCCCATCCATTGGAGCACCGCGGCCACCAGGCCCCAGGTCAGCAGGCTTTCAAACGCACTGGTGAAGAGCAGCCAGCGGTTGGCCCGCAGCCAGGTGATCGACAGGCGGTGGCCCAGCTCGAACAAGGCCAGCGCCAGCGCCATGTCGATCAGGATGCGGCTCTGCGCGATCATGTTCTCGTCGACGATGCCGCGGCCCAGCATGCCGGCCAGGAGGCCCGTGGCCGCGTAGCCGACGATGCGGGGCAGCCGCAGGTACATGCGGCATATCTCGCCCGCCAGGCCCGCGCCCACCAGCGCCAGCCCGACCCAGAAAAGCCCGCCCGGTGCCAGGGGCAGGCTTGGAAACAATTGGCTCAGTCCATTCATAGATGACATGGTAGCGGAGGCACATGACATTCCATGTCAGAGTTTGTCCGACACCGCACGGAAGTTGCTGGCAACGTGATGCGTTCAGACGTAAAAAAACGCCATCTTACGGGGATGGCGTTTTTATTGCCGCTGAAGCGGCGGTACTGGCGCTGCAGGGGGCTAGACGCCCCAGAACTTCCATGCCGGGCGGGTTGCGCGCAGACTTGCTTCCACGCGCGTGAAGAGCGTGCGCGTCTTGCCTTGCGCGGCGCCCTGCGCGCGCGCCTTGTCGAAGTAGGCCAGCGCGGTCTCGCGCTGCTCCAGCCCCAGCGCGGCCTCGACCGCGCCAAGGTAGGCGTCGCCCTCCCAGCGGTCGCGCGCGGCAAAGGCGGTCTGGAAATCGGTCAGGGCTTCGGCATATTGCTTCTCGCCGTTGCGGATCAGGGCGCGCTGCACGCGCGGAAAGGCCTGGTCCCAGGGATCGCCGGCGGTCAGCGCGATGGCTTGCTCGAACAGCGGCAGCGCCCGCTCCGGCGCGCCCAGGTCGCGCCAGATCAGGCCGAATTCGTTGCACAGCCACGCGTCCTCGATCAGCAGGGCACGGCGCTGCAGCACCTCGATCTCGGCCAGCGCATCGGTGCGGTCGTGCTGATCCATGCCGCCAGCGGCGTTGCGCAGCAGCCCGGCGAAGTGCGCGCGGGCGTGCGCCAGCGCATGCGCGGTCTGGCTACGCTCCTCGACCGGCAAGGCATCGGCGCGCGCATCGACGTGCGCCAGCGCGTCGCGCGCCGCCGACATCACTTCCGCGCCCCCGATCGCCTTCCAGGTGCTCATCAGCCGGCTGAACACCCAGCCCACATTGGACGGATCGCGTTCCAGCGGATAGCGGTTGAGCACATCGCCCGCCACTTCCACCGCCTTCGGGTGCTGGCCAGCCGCCTCGAGGCATGCGAGCAGGTCGATCCAGTGCTCGATGAATTCGCTGGCCGCAATGCCTTTCTCGCGCAGGGCGATGCGCTCGGCGCGCAGGTCCGCGCCCTCCAGCCGCTGCGCCAGGTTGTGGCACAGCAGCGAGTAGAGATGGGGATCGGCATCGTCATAGCCGCCTTCGCCGGTGGCGAAGTACTTCTCGAAGCGCGCCAGGCCCAGCCGGTAGCCCTTGATCAGTTGCGGCGCGAGCGCGGCCTCGGCGGCCGGCACGGCGGCCATGAATTCGGCCAGTGCCACGCCGGCGTGGTAGTAGCCGGTGGCATCGGTGGCGCCCTCGGCGAAAGCGAAGCGCAGCCACGGCTCTGCCTCGCCGGCCTGGTGGCGCCATTCCAGCTCGCGCACCTGCGCCTTCGGGTCCGGCACCTGGCGCTGATAGGTGGCCAGGTCGTCCCAGGCGCCGTCGAGGTCGCCGGCACGATAGCGCAGCGGGGCCCGGATGCGGCGCGCCTGGGGGTGATCCGGCTGGCTGGCCAGCACGATGCCGGCCTGTTCGGCGGCAAAGGCGTCGCCAGCAGCTTCGTCGAGTTCGAGCAGTTCGGGGTTGTCCAGGCCAATCCGCGCCAGGCACAACCGCAGCATCGGCTCGGCCTGCTCGCCGGCGGCATGCACATACGCCAGCGCCTGGCCGAGGATATCCGCCGCGCCAAGGTCCGGCGCCCGGTACAGCAGGTCATACCAGTAGGCGCCGGCGGCAGCGTAGTCGCCCAGCCGGTAGCGCACCAGCCCCGCATGCAGGCGGGCGCTCCACTCGCCCGAGGACAAGCCATTGCGCAGCGCAGCTTCCTCCAGCCACGGCAGCGCTTCCTGGAGGCGCTCCATCCCCATCAGCAGCATGCCGTAGCGGTGCGCGATCACCCCGCGCGAGGACCAGCGGTGCGCCGGGTGCAGCGCCAGCCCGGGCAGCTTCGCCAGCGCCGCGTCGAGCACGGCAAAGGCGGCTTGCGCGTCGCCCCGGTCGTAATGCAGGCGGGCCCGCAGGCAATCGAAATCCACCACTTGCGGCTGCGCCAGCGAAAGCTGGTCGAGAATGACCAGCGCTTCATCGTAGCGCTCGGCGTTGGCTAGCTCGATGGCGTGGTCGTAGCTGACTTCCTGCACGGACACGGACTGCTCCTTCTGGGTGGATGTGCGAGTGCGGGATTATGCGCCATCGGCGCCCTGCACTGCTTGTGAAAACAAGGGGCGATTCTGCCGTTCCGTCAACGCCGGGCACCTGCCCGTTTC
>NZ_JARJLM010000035.1 GCF_029335485.1 Cupriavidus basilensis | reverse complement strand
CGGATGTACGGCAACCACAGCGGGCAGCGTGGCATCGACGCGCCGGCGCAGGCCCTTTGGCAGGAACTGCCGCACGGCGACGCGACCACCGGCGATGTCGACGTCGACGGCCGATCCGACCAGTGGCCAGCCGAGCGCCGCGGCAACGCGGTAGGGCAACATTCCTGTGTCGTATGCTCCCTCTGCGCGGGTGCCGGTCAGCACGAGGTCATAGTCCTTCACGTACGCCGCAAGCGCGCGCGCGGCGTCTTCGCCACCCGCGCAAGCGAGCACCTGGACTTCGCTCGCGCCGAGCGCCAGGTAGTCGTTGAGCGCGGGCTTGGCGGCGTCGCCCGCGTGAATCACGGCGAGCTGCGCGCGATATTTTTCCGCGAGGCCGCGGCCGAGCTCGAGCGCGGCGGCGTCGTTGCGGCTGTAGCGCGGCGCGCCGCTGACCGAATGGCGGCCGACGGACACCAGCACCGCGATACGTTGCACTTGCGTAGGGACGTTCATGCTGCGGCTCCTGCGGCTTCGCGGGGACGGGCTGCGGCCGGCTGCTGTCCCCGTGCGGGGCGCGCGGCCTGCACCTGCTCGATCAGTGCGGCGATCAGTGCCTGCGCATCGCCGACGATGGTCAGGTTCGCGCGTCTGGCGATCGGCGCGCTGCCGTCCAGATTGACTGCGATCACGTGACGGCAGTCCTTGATGCCTTGCAGGTGCTGCACCGCGCCGGAGATGCCGAACGCAATGTAGACGCTGGCCTCGACCGTCTTGCCGGTCGCGCCGACCTGCTTGTCACGCGTGAAATGCCCGTTGTCGACCGCGACGCGGCTGGCGGCGATCGCCGCGCCGAACGCGCCCGCAAGCCGCTCGAACGCGCCGACGTCGGTCACGCCGTTGCCGGCCGCCACGATGAAGTCCGCCTCCTCCAGCGCGACCTGGGCGGCATCGATTTCCTCGACACCGAGGTCGCGATACAGTTGCGCCCCTCCCCTGGCGTGCAGGAACTCGCCGGACAGGCGCTCGCCCGCGCCGGTGAACGGCAGCTTCGTGTCAACCGCCCCCGGCGCGAGCAGAATGACCTCGGGCAGCGCGCGGGTCGCGAACGCACGCTTGGCGTGCGCATACACGCCGACGTGCCGCGCGTCGATCTCGACCACTTCCGTCGCGACGCTGGCGCCCGCCGCAGCCGCGTATCGCCGGCCGAGATCGCCGTCGCCGTTTGCGTTGTCGGGCAGGAAGACATGCCGGGGTGACAGCGCCGTCGCGCACGCCTGCAGTGCCCGCAGCTCGCTGTCTGGCGCGAACGTGCGCCGGTCGAACTCGGGCAGCGCGATCAGCTTGTCGACGCCGAGCTCCACCGCGTCGTCCTTCAGTTCCCCGAACACCATCAGCACCACTTCGGTCTGCGCATCGGCGAGCAGCGCGGCCGCCGCGACTGCCTGGCGCGCATGCTCGTCCAGCGCGCCGCGTTCGCTGTGCGCGGCGACGAGCAGCACATAGCGCGGCGCCTTCACCATCCTCCGCGGCTTTGCCGCCTCGGCTGCGTGGCCGTGCGCGGGCCAGTGCGCGGCGCTTGCGTCCGCGCTGCCGGACTCGCCCAGCGTGACCCGCCTGAGGCCCGCCGCCGTGACGATGAACGGCCGGCGCGGGTCGATTCGTTTAGTCGTGTTCATCGATTCACTCCAGCGAGGCGGCGACCAGCTCAGCCACGTCGAGCACGTCAGGGCGCGGGCCGACGACGCCTTCCAGCATCGCCGTGCAGTTCGGGCACCCAACCGCAACCACGTCCGCGCCCACCGCGCGCGCGTCGGCGATGCGGATGTCGGGAATGCGCTGCTTGCCGGGAATATCCGTCAATGGCGCGCCACCCCCGCCGCCGCAGCAGCGGCCGCGCATGCCGTTGCGTTCCATCTCGACCACCTGGATGCCGATCGTCTTCAGCAGCTTGCGCGGGGCTTCGGTTTCGCCGTTGTAGCGGCCGAGATAACAGGGATCGTGATAGGTGATGCGCTTGTCGCGCAGCGCCTCGACCGCTTTCGGCGCGATCAGCCCGCTCGACGCAAGCTCGGCCAGATAGCCCGTGTGATGCTTGACCGTGACGCGCAGACCCAGCGCGCGGTACTCGTTGCGCAGGCTGTGCATCACGTGCGGATCGGCCGTCACGATCTGGCGGAACGACAGCGTGCCGAGCGTGCCGATCAGGTGCTTCGCCAGCTGCTGGAAGGTCGCCTCGTCGCCAAGACGGCGCGCGACGTCGCCGGTGTCGGTTTCCACCTCGCCGAGCACCGCATAGTCGATGCCCGCCTGGTTCAGCACCTTGATAAAGGCGCGCAGCGTGCGCTGATAGCGCATGTCGAACGCGCCTTCGCCGGCGACGATCAGCACGTCGACCGTCTTGCCCGGCTGCGCCACCGGGGCATTCAGGTCGACCGACCAGTCATAGCGCGCAGCCGTATCGTAGCCGCCCATCGTGCCGGTTTCGCGCAGGTTCGCCAGCACTTCCGCACCCTTGCCCGGCACGGTGCCATGCTCAAGCGTCTGGTTGCGGCGCATGTCGACGATGGCATCGACGTGCTCGATCAGCATCGGGCACTCCTGCACGCAAGCGCGGCACGTGGTACACGACCACAATGTCTGCGCTTCGATCAGCCCGGATACGATCGGGCCGTTCGGCTCGCCGCGATGCCGGCCGACGGGAATGCCGGGCGTCGGGCTGCCTGCGTACGCGCCATCGGAGCCGCCCGCCATCCCGACGACAAGATCCTGGATCAGCTTCTTGGGATTCAGCGGCTGGCCCGAGGCGAACGCCGGACACGCGGCCTCGCACTTGCCGCACTGCACGCACGCGTCGAAGCTCAGCAGCTGGTTCCAGCGGAACTCGACCGGCTTCGCCACGCCATACTCCTGGTGCTCGATGTCGGGCAGCTTGAGTGCGGTCGGCGGCGTGGCGGCGCCACTTCCGGTGTACGACTCGGGCGATGCCGCGAAGCGCTCCTGGCGCGGATGGAATGCGAGATGCAGCAGGCCCGCGATCGCATGCTTCATGGGCCCACCTTGCGCTGCGCCGACCGTCATGGCCAGCGCGCCGACGGCGATCAGCACCGCGCAGAACACGGCGAACGCCCCCGACATCAGACCGGCCGGCACCAGTGAGAACAGGGCGAGCCCGAGCGCGAACGAACCGAGCAACCATGGCAGCGTATTCCACGGCCCCTTCGACAAGCGCGCGGGCACGTCTTTCGCCCGGCGCCGGCGCCACACGAACGCCGCACCGACCAGCATCGCCAGCGCCGCGGCAAAGGTCAGCTTGTCGAGCCAGGGCGAGTAGATGGCGAGACCGTAGTTGACGAACACGAGCGCAAGCGCGCCGATCGCACCGCCGGCCGTCGCGACGTGCGTCTTGGCGATATACGGATCGCGTGCGACCACGTGGTGCAGGTCGACGAAATAGCGCTTGGGAATCGTGAACAGATTGGCAATGCCGAACGCGCCGGGCGCGCTCGCCCGCCCAAGCCGCCAGTACGACGCGCGCTTCAACACCGCGAAGGCGAGCCCCGCCACCGACAGCCAGAGCAGGACGGTAATCAGGTTGGAGGGGTTCATCGTCAGAAATCCTTCACGAGCCGCAGCGCGTCGTAGATCGCGCCGTGGATGTTGTGCATCGAGATACAGTCGCCAACCCGGAACAACAGGAAGCGGCCGTTGCCGAGCGTCTCCAACAGGCACGGTTGTGGTTCCGCCGCGAACAGCTTGTGCACGTCGACCTGGCCGCGGTTGACCGATTCCGGCTTCAGCTTCCAGTACAGCGTGTCGTTCGGCGTCGAACCATTCTCGATCACCACCTGGTCGACCGCGCGCTCCTCGAGTTCTTCGGTGTATTCGTTGCGCAGCACCGCGATCTTCTTGCCGTCCTCCTCGTAGACGCGATCGAGCCAGTAGTTCGGGGTGTGGATCACGCCCTGCTCGTACAGCCGGCGATAGAAGATCGGGAACGTCGTGCCGCCGCAGTCGTCGGCCACCTTCACGTCCGGCGTGACGATCTCCACCTTGGCGCCGCGGCTGGCCAGGTAGTCGGCCACGCCCGCGCCTGCGTGCGTGCTCACGCCGTCGTAGACCAGCACGTTCTGCTTCGCTTCGACGCGCCCGGACAGCACATCCCACGAGCTGACCGCCAGCCCCTCGGCGACGCCCCACGCGGGCACCTGGTCGGAGAATGCGCGGCCGCCGGTCGCCAGCACGATGATGTCCGGTTTCTCCGCCATGATCATCTTCGCGTCGGCTTCGACGCCCAGGCGCCGGTCGACGCCGAGGCGCTTGGTCTCCATGTCGAACCAGCGCACGATGCCCGCCATCTGCTCGCGCTGCGGCGCCTTCGACGCGAGCATGATCTGCCCGCCGACTTCGGCGTTCTTCTCGAACAGCACGACGTCATGTCCGCGCGAACGCGCGACGCGTGCCGCCTCCAGCCCCGCCGGACCCGCGCCGACCACGACGACCTTGCGCTTCGGGCCGCGCGACTTCTCGATCAGGTGAGGCATGGTCGCCTCTCGCGACGTCGCGGCATTTTGCACGCACAACACATCCAGGCCGTTGTACTGGCGGTCGATGCAGTAGTTCGCGCCGACGCATTGCTTGATCTCGTCCTCGCGCCCGTCGCGGATCTTGATGACCATATGCGGATCGGCCATCTGCGCACGCGTCATGCCGACCAGGTCGACCATGCCGCTGGCGAGCAGGCGCTCGGCCTGGCCCGCGTCGCGGATGCTCTGCGCGTGCATCACCGGCACCTTGACCACCGCCTTGATACCCGCGGCGAGATGCACGAACGGCTCGGGCGGCAGCGCCATCGGCGGCATGCAGTTCGCAAGCGTGTTGTGCGTGTCCGCGCCGGAGCCGATCACGCCGAGATAGTCGATCAGCCCCGATTCGGACATCGCCTGCGCGATCTCCTTGAGCTGCTCGTGATCAAGCCCATCCTCATGGAATTCATCGCCGCACATGCGCAGGCCGACGCAGAAATCCTTGCCGACCGCCTCGCGCACCGCCTGCAGCACCTCGACGCCGAAGCGCAGCCGGTTCTGCAGGCTGCCGCCCCACTCGTCGGTGCGGAAGTTCGTGCGGGGGCTCCAAAACTGGTCGATCAGGTGCTGGTGCGCGGCCGAGATTTCGATGCCGTCCATCCCCGCGTCCTTCACGCGCTTCGCGGCGGCGGCGAAGTCGGCGATGATCCGGCGGATCTCCTCGATCTCGATGATCTTCGCGTTGCCGCGGTGCACCGGCTCGCGCACACCGGAAGGCGTCATCAGGTGTGGCCAGTGCTCGCCGTGGAACGCCGAGCGGCGTCCCATATGCGTGGCCTGGATCATGATCCTGGCGCCGTGGCGGTGCATCGTCTCCGCGAGACGCGAAAGCGGATCGATGATCTGGTCGGTCGCCAGGTTTACCGACTTCCACCAGCCCTGGGGACTATCGATGGACACCGGGCTCGAGCCACCGCAGATCGCCAGGCCGACGCCGCCCTTCGCCTTCTCTTCGTAGTAGCGAATGTAACGGTCGCCCGGCAGGCCGCCCGGCTCCGCATACACCTCGGCGTGCGCGGTGCTGACGATCCGGTTGCGCAGCGTCAGCTGGTTGAGCTGCAAAGGTTTGAACAAGTGGGGATAACGCATCGCGGACGACCTCTGGCGTTTGTATGCTTCGTAGTGCGGACTGGTTCGGTCGGTGGAGTTTGCTTAGTGGGCGATTGGCGACACTTCGAACACGCAATGATCGTGACCCTCGCCCGCGCACTGCACCTCCTTCGACTGCGCGCGCGGTGCGCCCTTGCCTGCTGGCGTCGTGTCATTGACCCAGTCCATCGCGCCAGCGAACCAGCCGGCGAACATGTAGCAGAGCTTGCCCTCCTTTTCCGGCTGCGCGAGCACGAACGACGAGTGCCGCAGCGCAATGCGCGCGCGGGCCGTTGCCGGATCGGCGTCCAGGATCGAGAACAGTCCCCAGCCGCGCTGCGACAGCCGTTTCAGGTAGTGCTCGAACACCGCCATCCCGCTGATCGCGTGCAGCTTCGCTTCCTTGTCGCACCAGTGGTACGCGGACTTGTAGCCGGCCTTGTAGAGGATTTCCGCGTACGTATCGCGGCCGAGCGCCTCTTCAACGGCGACGTGGTTGTTGGTGAAGAAGTGGCGCGGCACATACAGCATGGGCAGCGCATCGGTGGTCCAGACGCCGGTATCGGGATCGACGTTGATCGGCAGTTGCGGTTGCATCGTGGTGACTCCGTGAGGAAAAATGGCCGTTCGCGTCATCGCGCAGGCGCGGCATCGCCCGCGTGCCCGCTTGTGTCGCGCGGGCACGTCCCGTGTTTTGTGATTGCGTGAAAGAACTGGCGGCTTATGTGTGGATTACGCGCCCCACACGTCCTTGAACACGCGCACCCAGTTCTCACCCATGATCTTGCGGATGCGCGACGCCTTCCAGCCCGCGCGCTCCATCGCCGCGGTCAGGTTCGGGAACTCGCCGATGGTCCGGATGCCTTCCGGGTTGATCACCTTGCCGAAATTGGTCAGGCGGCGATAGCGGCCTTTGTCGTGCGTCAGCATGTCGAAGAACTCAGTGCTGTAGCCCTGCGTGAAGTCGGTGCCGATACCGACCGCGTCCTCGCCGACCAGGTTCACGACGTAGTCGATCGCCTCGATGTAGTCGTCGACCGTCGCCTCGATGCCGCGCTTGAGGAACGGCGCGAACATCGTCACGCCGACGAAGCCGCCCGCATCGGCGATCTCCCGCAGCTGCGCGTCGCTCTTGTTGCGCGGATGCTCCTTCAGGCCCGATGGCAGGCAGTGCGAGTAGCAGACCGGCTTCTTCGAGAACGCGATCGCTTCGGACGACGTGTTGCCGCCGACGTGCGACAGATCGACCATGATCCCGACGCGGTTCATCTCGGTGATGACTTCGCGGCCGAAGTCGGACAGCCCGCCATCGCGCTCGTAGCAACCGGTGCCGACCAGGTTCTGGGTGTTGTAGCAGAGCTGCACCACGCGCACGCCCATGTCGGCGAACGCTTCGACATAGCCAAGGTTGTCCTCGAACGCGTGGGCGTTCTGGAAGCCTAGGATCACGCCGGTCTTGCCTTCCCGCTTCGCGCGCAGGATGTCGTCGGTAGTCCGCACCAGCGTCAGCAGCGCGCCGTTGTCGCGGATCTGCTTCTTCATCAGTGCGATGTTGTCGACGGTCTTGGTGAAGTTCTCCCACACCGACACCGTACAGTTCGCCGCGGTGATGCCGCCCTTTTGCATGTCCTCGAACACCGAACGCTCGAACTTGGAGATGTTCAGGCCGTCGATGATGATGCTGTCCTGATGCAGCGCGCTCATTGGTTGCTCCAGTCTTGTCGGTACGCGGTTCAGTAGATCGGGAAGCGTTCGCAAAGCGCGAAGATCTCGCGGCGCACGCGCTGTTCGGTGGCCTGGTCGCCTTCCGGGTTGGCGCGCAGCGCCTCGAACACTTCGAGGATCAGGCGGCCGACCTCGCGGAACTCCGTGACGCCGAAGCCGCGCGTTGTCGCGGCCGGGGTGCCGAGCCGGATGCCCGACGTGATGGTTGGCTTCTCGGTGTCGAACGGGATGCCGTTCTTGTTGCAGGTGATGCCGGCGCGCTCGAGCGCCTGCTCGACCTGCGTGCCTTTCAGCCCCTTCGGCCGCAGGTCGACCAGCAGCAGATGGTTGTCGGTGCCGCCCGTGACCAGGTCGACGCCGCCAGACTTCAGCACTTCGCCGAGCGCTGCTGCGTTGGCAAGCACGTTGTCGATGTAGGTCTTGAATCCCGGCTGCAGCGCCTCGCCGAAGGCGACCGCCTTGCCCGCGATCACGTGCATCAACGGGCCGCCCTGCAGGCCCGGGAACACGGCCGAGTTGATCTTCTTCGCAATCTCTTCGTCGTTGGTCAGCACGAAGCCGCCGCGCGGGCCGCGCAGGGTCTTGTGCGTCGTCGACGTGACCACATGCGCGTGCTCGACCGGGTTCGGATGACGGCCGGCGGCGATCACGCCGGCGATGTGCGCCATATCGACCATCAGCTTCGCGCCGACCCTATCGGCAATCGCGCGGAAGCGGGCGAAATCCAGCTTGCGCGGATAGGCGGAAAAGCCGGCGATGATCAGGCTCGGCTTGTGCTCGTGCGCAAGCGCTTCGACCTGGTCGTAGTCGATCAGCATCGTGTCACGGTTCACGCCGTACTGCACGGCATTGAACCACTTGCCCGACAGTGCGGGCTTCGCCCCATGGGTCAGGTGACCACCTGCGTCGAGCGACATGCCGAGCACGGTGTCGCCCGGCTTCGTCAGTGCGAGCATGACCGAGCCGTTGGCCTGCGCGCCGGAGTGCGGCTGGACGTTGGCAAAGCCGGCGTTGAAGAGCTGCTTCACGCGCTCGATCGCGAGCGACTCAACCTGGTCCGCGAACTCGCAGCCGCCGTAGTAGCGCTTGCCCGGGTATCCTTCCGCGTACTTGTTGGTCAGCACCGAGCCTTGCGCTTCGAGCACGGCGCGCGACACGATGTTTTCCGAAGCGATCAGCTCGACTTGCGACTGCTGCCGCTCGAGTTCGTTCAGGAGTGCGCCGCGCACCAGCGCGTCGCGCTCGGCCAAGGGCTGCGAGAAGAATGACTGGGTGTTCGACATAGAGCTTCCGTGAGGGATTGAGATGGCTGCCTGACAGGCGGGACAGGCCCTCGTTGCCGGGTCTTCCTGCGTCGTCGGCGCAGCGTTGCCGACGGGTCTATTCTTGTCGTTCGGGTGTTAGGTCGATTGATGAATTCAGACGCGTTCTTTTCCTTTTCCGCCATTCGCGTCCGATTTGCACAAGTCGGTCATGGGACGCACACGGGCAAGTGCAAAAAGGCGGATTCCTATCACGTCACTCCCGCATGCTGCATTGCACTACGGTAGTGCCGCGCGCGGCAGCGCGAGTGCCGCTTGTCACGCATCCGGTGCAACACCGCTCGGCCCAAACGAGCTCGCCGCCCCAAACGTAGGGTTTCGCCGTATGGCACGTTTGTTGCGCCCGATTTATCACTAAAGCCATCGACGGTCGCCAGGCTTCAGACCTGAACGCCATCAGAATTCAAGGAACGCCCCCATGTCGCCCGACCGAACCGCGTCGCTGTCCCACTTCGCCTTCATGCCGTTGCCCAACTTCACGATGATTGCGTTTACCAGCGCGATCGAGGTGCTGCGGATGGCAAACTACCTCAGCGGCCAGGAACTGTACCGTTGGTCCATCGTCAGCCCGGAAGGCGGCCCGGTTACGGCGAGCAACGGGTTGGCAATTGACACCACCCGCGCCGACAGCATCGGCCGGCCGGACATCGTGTTCGTCTGCGGCGGCGTCGACGTGCAGCGCTCGACCACGGCGGACTACCTGTCGGCGCTGCGCCGCGCGGCGCGCGAGGGCATCGCGCTGGGCAGCCTGTGTACCGGCACCTACGCCTTGGCCAAATCCGGGCTGCTCGCCGGCTACGCCTGCGCCATCCACTGGGAGAACATGTCGGCGCTGAAGGAAGAGTTTCCCGACACGCGCTTCCTCAAGGAACTATTCGTGATCGACCGCGACCGCATCACCTGCACGGGCGGCGTCGCGCCGCTCGACATGATGCTGAACCTGATCACCATCCGCGTCGGCAGCGCACGCGTCACGCAGATCGCCGAGCAGTTCATCGTCGAACATGTGCGCGACACGAGCGCGCAGCAGAAGATGCCGCTGGTGGCGCGCCTCGGCTCGGCGAACAAGTCGCTGTTCGAGGTGGTCGCGCTGATGGAGAACAACATCGAGGAACCGCTGTCGCGCGAAGAGCTCGCGCGTCTGGCGAGCATGTCGCAGCGGCAGTTGCAGCGCCTGTTCCGCGACCATCTCGGGATGACGCCGACGCATTACTACCTGACGCTGCGTTTGCGCCGCGCGCGCGAGCTACTGCTGCAGACCGACATGTCCATCATGCACATCACGATGGCGTGCGGCTTCCAGTCCGCGTGCCATTTCAGCAAGAGCTACCGCGACTCGTTTGGCGTCGCGCCGACGCGCGAACGCCGGCAGCAGATCGCGCCGCTGGCGAAGACGCCGGGGTCTGTGGGGTCGGCGCAGATGCACGCGTGAGTCACTGACTCATGCGGTCGCGTGGCGATACAAAGCGGCCAGGT
>NZ_JARJLM010000359.1 GCF_029335485.1 Cupriavidus basilensis | reverse complement strand
GCTTCACCCCCGGAGATCGCCATGGACTTGTCCGACATCCAGGTCATCAGGCAGCACCTGATCGACCCCGAGATCTGCATCCGCTGCAATACCTGCGAGGCAACCTGCCCGGTCGCAGCCATCACCCACGATTCGCGCAACTACGTGGTCGATGCGGACAAGTGCAATGCCTGCATGGCCTGCATCTCGCCTTGCCCGACCGGATCGATCGACAACTGGCGCACCGTGCCACGCCCCAAGGCCTACAGCACCGCCGAGCAACTCGGCTGGGACGAACTGCCGGCCGAGCTGTCGCCGGAGCAGCTTGCGGAGCAAGGCGTGGCGGTGGGCGCCGAGCCCATGCCCGAAGCCGTGGTTTCCCTGCCCGGCGCCGTCAGTGGCGAAGCGGCATTCAACAGCGCGCAGTATGGCGCCACCGTGCCGCCGTGGTCCGCAGCGCATGCCTATACCAACCTGTATGGTGCCAAGGGCGCCGGCAAGACGATCACCGCCACGGTGACCGGCAATGTGCGCGTTACCGAGGTTGGCCGCGACTACGATACCCACCACATCGTGCTGGACTTCGGCGCGTCGCCCTTCCCGGTGCTGGAGGGCCAGTCCATCGGCATCGTGCCGCCCGGGGTGGATGCCGCCGGCCGCCCGCACCACGCGCGCCAGTATTCGCTGGCCAGCGCGCGTAACGGCGAACGCCCCGGCTACAACAATATCTCGCTCACCATCAAGCGCGTGCTGGAAGACCATCAGGGCAATCCGGTGCGCGGTGTGGCGTCGAACTATATGTGCGACCTGCAGGTGGGGGACAAGGTAGAAGTGATCGGGCCCTTCGGCGCGAGCTTCCTGATGCCCAACCATCCGCGCTCCAACATCGTCATGATCTGCACCGGCACGGGCAGCGCGCCGATGCGTGCCATGACCGAGTGGCGCCGCCGGCTGCGCAAGTCCGGCAAGTTCGAAGGCGGCAAGCTGATACTCTTCTTCGGCGCGCGCACCAAGGAGGAACTGCCCTACTTTGGGCCGCTGCAGAACCTGCCCAAGGATTTCATCGACATCCACTTTGCTTTCTCGCGTACGCCCGGCCAGCCCAAGCGCTACGTGCAGGACGTGATGCGCGATCGCGCAGCTGACCTGGCGCCCTTGCTTGCCGACCCGAGCACCTACTTCTACGTCTGCGGGCTGAAAAGCATGGAAGAGGGCGTGGTGCTGGCCTTGCGCGACGTGGCGCAACAGGCTGGCTTGTCCTGGGAGACGCTGGGGGCAGCGCTCAAGAAGGATGGGCGGTTGCATTTGGAGACTTACTGACTGCCCGGAAGAGCGGAGGCGTGGGGCTGGGGCTGGGGTGACGGGATGCGCCAAAGCCATCGGCAATGACGACGGCCGTCACTTCATTCAATCGTTCTGGGTTAATGGTTGTTTTAGAATGAAGCGATGTGGTTGCTGTTGTTATTTCGAGGTTTTTTAGGGACCTGATGATGGTCTGCAGGGCCTAAAGGCGGAGTGGTGTCGGGCTCTTGGGCACATGGAGGTGTCACTTTTC
>NZ_JARJLM010000358.1 GCF_029335485.1 Cupriavidus basilensis | reverse complement strand
GGCCACGATCACGTGCGTCGGCTGCCCGGTCTCTTCGTCGCGGCATAGCGCCGCGCGGATACTGACCGGCAACTGCCGCCCGTCCTTGCGCAACAGGCGGGTTTCGAACGCGCAGCGGTCGTCGGTTCCCGTAAGCAGACCCTGCAGCGCCTCGCTGCTGCCCGCCAGCAGATCGGGCAGCGTGACGGCAGCCAACGCCGCTTCCGAATAGCCGAGCATCCCGGTCAACGCCGCGTTGACCGATTCCCATTGCCAGCCGATCCCGATCAGCGCCATGCCTTCGGACGCGAGTTCGAAGACCGCGCGAAAGCGGGCCTGCTGATCGCGCAGCGACTGCTCCACATTCTTGCGCGCGGTATTGTCCATGCTGATGCCGACCATCTTCACCAGGCGGCCTTCCACATCGCGGATAGGCGTCGCGCGCGAGGAGATCCAGCGGATGCTGCCATCCGGCGGGAGGATGCGGAAATCGAATTCGTGCGGCTCGCCGGTACGCAGCGAGTCCTCGTAGATCCGTTCCATCCTCGGAATATCATCCGGGTGCGCGCGCTTCCAGAAATCGGCATTGCTGGCGATGGGCCAGCCATACACGCTTTCCACATTCGGCGAGTAAGTGACGCCATCGGTGATGAGGTTCCACTCCCACGTCACGATGCGCGCGGCTTCCTGCGCGAGCTTCATTCTCGCCTCGCTGTCCATGATCTCGGCGGTGTACTTGCGCCGCACATCGGTCATCGGCAGCGATACGGCGCTGGATGACTCGGCCTCGCGCTGGGCCTCTTCGCCGTAGCGCAGCCAGATCCAGTTGACGTTGAGAAACGCGGCCAGCTTGCGCAGGTTGTCGTAGTCGATCTCGCCGCCACGCGTCCATTTGTGGACGGCCGGGCGCGACAGGCCCAGCGCGGTGGCAACGGCCTGGAGCGTGAGCTTCTTGTGCTCGAGCAATTCCTTCAGGCGGAAAGCAAAGCTGTTTTCTGTCATGGTGTCGGCCTCACGGACCCTGGGTGAGCCAAGGCCCGGCCTGTCGCAAATTCTAGGAGTCCGAAAGGATACACCGAGCGGCAACGACGCCTTCCCGCGGCGCGGCTCACGGCCGCTGCGGCCGGGCCAAGTGCGCCGCCCGCCACGCCTGCCAGCGGCAGCTTCCCGGCACCGCATCACAGCGCGAAATCCCGCTTGTGCAAGCCCAGATTCTTCCTTAGACTACGTCTCGTAAACCAATGGTTATCGTAAACCATAAGTTTACAAAACAAAGACGTTCAAAGAAACTTCACCCCCCGCAACTGTCAACTGGTCCATGCGCGCAGACGCAATGGAGGAGACGAAATTGAGTACTACCAAAAGCAGCAGGGACTTGTTCCTGACGGGCTGCACCGTGGCTGCCGTCGTCGGCACCGTGGTCGCCATGACCATGTGGCCCAGCCAGGCGGCGGCCACCGCGTCGCAATTGTTCAACTGGGCCACGCGCTCGTTCGGCTCCTTTGTCCAGGTCTTCGTTTTCGGCTGCGTGCTGGCCTGCATGGCGCTGGCCTTCAGCAAGTACGGCAACGTGCGGCTGGGCGAGGGCAAGCCGGAATACTCCACGCTCTCGTGGGTCTTCATGTTCATCTGCGCAGGCATGGGGTCGTCGACCATGTACTGGGGCGTGATGGAATGGGTCTACTACTACCAGTCACCGGGCCTGAACATCACGACCGGCACGCGCCAGGCGCTCGAATACAGCGTCAGCTATTCGTTTTTCCACTGGGGCCTGAGCGCGTGGGCGGTCTATGCCTTGCCTTCGCTCGCCATGGCCTATCACTTCCATGTGCGCAAGAACAAGGGCCTGAACCTGGCATCGATGGTCGAGGCCGTGACCGGCTTCAAGGCCGGTGGACCGGTGGGCCGGGCGGTGGACCTGATCTTCCTGCTGACGATGTTCGGCGCGCTGACAGTGTCGATCGCGCTGACGGCCTCCACCTTTACGCGCGGCCTGTCGGGCCTGACCGGTGTGCCCGATACCTTCGTCACGCAATTGATCGTGATCATCGGCGTCTCGGTGATCTTTTCGCTCAGTTCCTATGTCGGCATCGACGGCGGCATGCAGCGTCTTAGCCATATGGTGTGCTGGGGCGCGCTGTTGCTCGCCGCGGCGGTGCTCGCGGTGGGCCCGACGCTGTTCACGGCGAACAACGTCGTCAACAGTCTTGGCCTGATGCTGCAGAACTATATCCACATGAGCCTGTTCACCGATCCCACGGGCGACGGTGCCTTCAACCGCGGCTGGACGGTGTTCTACTGGCTGTGGTGGGTATCGTATTCGCCGGGCGTGGCGATGTTCGTCGCCCGCGTTTCGAAAGGCCGCAAGATCAAGGAGGTGATCTACGCCCTGCTGCTCGGCGGCAGCGTCGGTTGCTGGTTCTTCTTTGGCGCGCTGGAGAGCTACAGCATGCACCAGTTCATGAGCGGGGCGATCGATGTGCCTCGCATCCTGAAGGAGCATGGCGGCGAAACCGCGGTGGAAATGCTGTTGACGGCCCTGCCTGCCGGCAAGCTGTTCCTGGCGGCCTATCTGTTCATCATGATCATCTTCCTGGCGGCGCACGTGGATGCCGTGGCCTATGCGGTGGCCGCAACCACCACGCGCCATATGCGGGAAGGCGAAGACCCCGCGCCGGGCAGCCGCGTGTTCTGGTGCGTACTGCTGACGCTCGTGCCGCTGGCCATGCTGTTCACGAAGGCATCGCTGGAGACCATGAAGACCGCCGTGGTGCTGACCGCGATCCCGTTCCTGGTGATCCTGGCCATCAAGCTGTTCGGCCTGTTCCGCTGGCTGCTGCAGGATTACGGCAACGTGCCCGCGCACGACATCGAGGCTGGCGCTGTCCCTGCCCGCAGCGGCGGCGCCCACGCGGCCGACGGCCGGCCCCCTGAAGCCCTGCCGCGCGACGCCACCGCCACGCTTTAAGACGCCGGCCCGGCAACGGGCCTTCATTTTTCCTGATTTGTTAAACATCAATTAACAGTTAACCACTTGATCATGAACAATATTGCTCCGCTCGCCCCCAACTTCTGCGCCGACCCCGAAAACGCCTGGACCCTGCCAAAGTCGTACTACACCAACGAAGCGGTCTTCGAATTCGAGAAAGAAAAGGTATTCGCCAACAGCTGGATCTGCGTCGCCCACCGCAGCGAGCTCGCCCAGCCGAACGACTACATCACGCGCCAGGTCATTGGCGAAAACATCGTCGTGCTGCGCGACCGCGACAACGTGCTGCGCGCTTTCTACAACGTGTGCCCGCACCGCGGCCATGAACTGCTGTCGGGCAGCGGCCGAGCCAGGAATGTGATCACCTGCCCGTACCATGCCTGGACCTTCAAGCTCAACGGCGAGCTGGCCCACGCGCGCAATTGCGAAAACGTCGCCAACTTCGACAAGGACAAGTCCAGCCTGGTGCCGGTCAAGGCCGAGGAGTACGCCGGCTTTGTCTTTATCAACCTCAACCCGGACGCGGGGACGGTGGAAGCGCAGCTGCCCGGCTTGCAGGCGCGCATGCGCGAGGCCTGTCCCGTGATCGACGACCTGCACCTGGGCGCGCGCTTCGTGACCGAGACGCCAGCCAACTGGAAGAGCATCGTCGACAACTATATGGAGTGCTACCACTGCGGCCCGGCTCACCCCAGTTTCGCGGACTCGGTGCAGGTAGACAGGTACTGGCACACGCTGCACGAGAACTGGTCGCTGCAGTTCGGCCATGCCAAGTCGTCCGAGAAATCGTTCAAGCTCGACGAATCGGTCAAGGACCCCAGCTTCGCCGGATTCTGGGCATGGCCCTGCACGATGTTCAACGTACCGCCCGGCGCCAACTTCATGACGGTGATCTATGAGTTCCCCGCCAGCGCCGAAGTCACCCTGCAGCACTACGAGATCTATTTCCTCAACAAGGAATTGACCGAGGAGCAGCAGAAGCTCGTCGAATGGTATCGCGACGTGTTCCGCCCCGAAGACCTGCGCCTGGTCGAAAGCGTGCAGCGCGGGCTGAAGTCGCGCGGCTATCGCGGCCAGGGCCGCATCATGGTCGACCAGCAGCGCAGCGGCATCAGCGAGCACGGCATCGTGCATTTCCACCAGAAGATGGCCAAGCAATACCAGCCCGCCTAAGGGCCAGAGGAGCCAGCATGACGACACTCGACGACAACACGCTGTTCAGGCAACAGGCCTGCATCGACGGCCGCTGGTGCGGCGCCGCCTCCGGGGAAACCGTGGCGGTGTTCGATCCGGCACGGGGCGACCAGATCGGCACCGTGCCGCAGATGGGCGAGGCGGAGACCGTCGCCGCCATCGAGGCGGCCAACGCCGCGCTGTCCGCCTGGAAGCAGCGCACCGCCAGGGAGCGCGCCGGCCTGCTGCGCAAATGGTTCGCGCTGATCCTGCAGCATGAGAACGATCTCGCGGCCTTGATGACGCGCGAACAGGGCAAGCCCTTGCCAGAAGCGCTGGGGGAAGTGCGCTATGCCGCCTCGTTCATCGAGTGGTATGCCGAAGAAGCCAAGCGCCTTTACGGCGACGTGATCCCCTCGCCCGCCGCCGACAAGCGGCTGGTGGTAGTGCAGGAGCCGATCGGCGTCTGCACCGCCATCACGCCGTGGAATTTCCCGGCGGCGATGATTACCCGCAAAGCCGCGCCGGCTCTCGCCGCCGGCTGCACCATGGTGGTCAAGCCTGCCAACGAAACGCCGTTCACCGCGCTGGCGCTGGCCGAACTAGCCTTGCGCGCCGGCATTCCCGCTGGCGTGCTCAACATCGTCACCGGCGACGCGGTGGCCATCGGCAGGCAGTTCACCAGCCATCCCCTGGTGCGCAAGCTGTCCTTCACCGGCTCGACGCCGGTGGGCCGGCTGCTGATGGCGCAATGCGCTGGCACCATCAAGAAGGTATCGCTGGAACTGGGCGGCAACGCGCCTTTTATCGTATTCGACGACGCCGACGTCGAAGCGGCTGTCGAAGGTGCGTTGCAAGCGAAGTACCGCAATGCCGGACAGACCTGCGTGTGCGTGAACCGGCTGTATGTGCACGATACGGTGTACGACCGCTTCGTCGATCTCTTTACCCGCAGGGTGGCCGGGCTGCGCGTGGGCAATGGCTTCGCCGCGGGCAGCGAGATTGGTCCGCTGATCACGCACCAGGCCGTGGCCAAGGTCAGCGAGCTGGTGGGCGATGCCGTCGCCAAAGGAGCGCAGCTGCGCCTCGGCGGACGGCCGCATGCGGCCGGCGCGCAGTTCTTCGAGCCCACGGTACTGACCGGGGTGCAGCCGGGCATGCGCGTGCTGGATGAGGAAATCTTCGGACCGGTCTCGCCGATCGTGCGCTTTTCATCCGAGCAGGACGTGGTGCGCATGGCGAATGACACCATCTATGGCCTGGCCGCCTATTTCTACAGCCGCGATATCGGGCGCGTATGGCGCGTGGCCGAACAGCTCGAGTACGGCATGGTCGGCATCAACACCGGAATGATCTCCAACGAGGTATCGCCGTTCGGTGGCGTGAAGCAGTCTGGCCTGGGCCGCGAAGGCTCCCGCTATGGCATCGACGACTACCTCGAAAAGAAATACCTCTGCATGGCGCTATAAGCCCGGCAATCCGCCCCGCAATGCAGGAACACCAAGCTTAGAGAGAGAAAGAAGCAGCATGGGCAACTCCTACCAGTCAATGCGCGTCACCGTCACCCGCATCGAAGACGTCACGCCACAGATCAAGCGCTTCACGATGGCGCTTCCGGAAGGCGGCCCCATGCCGGGCTTTACCGGCGGCGGGCATGTAATCGTGCAGATGGAAGACGGCGGCCAGCGCTACAGCAATGCGTATTCGCTGATGAACTCGCCCGAGGACCGCAGCTGCTACCAGATCGGCGTGCGGCGCGAGGAACGCTCCAAGGGTGGCTCGGCCTTCATGCATGACAAGGTACGCGCCGGCGATACGCTGACGATCACCACGCCGAACAATATGTTTGCCTTGCGCGAGCAAGCGCAGCATCACGTGCTGATCGCCGGCGGCATCGGCATTACGCCGTTCATGTCGCAACTGCACGACCTGCGCCGGCGCGGCGCGCGCTACGAGCTGCACTACGCCTTTCGCAGCCCGGAGCACGGCGCCTTTCGCGACGAGCTTGCCGGCGCGCCGGACAGCGGCCGGATCCGCTTCTATGCCGACAGTCTCGGCCAGAAGCTCGATCTCGGCGGCTTGCTGGGCGGCCTGCAGGACGGCGCGCATGTCTACGTGTGCGGCCCGCAACCGCTGATCGACGCGGTACGGAACACCGCCGCAACGCTTGGCGTTCCCAAGGACCGCGTGCACTGGGAGCAGTTCGCCGCCACCGTGCAGAACGGCGGCGCCTTCTCGGTGGTATTGGCAAAGTCCGGCAAGACGGTGGAAGTGGCCAGCGGCGAAACCATCCTCAAGGCGATCGAACGCGAGCATGCCGCCAGCGTCGATTGCCTGTGCCGGGAGGGCGTGTGCGGTACCTGCGAAACCCGCATTCTCGACGGCGAGGCGCAGCACTTCGACCAGTACCTGAGCGACGATGAAAAGGCCGCCCAGAAGACCATGATGATCTGCGTGTCCAGAGCCAGGGGGCAGCGGATCGTGCTCGACCTCTGAACACCGACCAGCAAGCAACGCCAGGCAAGCCGGGGACGACACCCGGCTGACTGGCGACCCGACAGACCGGAGGAGACACTGATGCACAAGACAGCCAGGCGCTGGCTGCTTGCGGGGGCCCTTTTGCCCGCCGCCGGCAGTATCCATGCGCAATCCAGCGTGAACCTGTACGGCGTGATCAGCACCGCTGTGCGCTACACGAACAATATCGATGGCCAGCATCGCAACCAGACGGAACTGGTGTCCAGCGGCATCGGCGGCAGCCGCTGGGGCCTGAGGGGCGAAGAGAACCTGGGAGGCGGCAACAAGGCGGTGTTCCTGCTCGAAAACGGCTTTGGCACTGACAACGGGAAAACCGCGTACAACGCACTGTTCGGCCGGCAGGCCTACGTGGGCCTCGCCACCGCATGGGGCAGCCTGACCTTCGGCAGGCAGTACAACGCCTTGAACAATGTCGGCTGGAGCTTCAATCCGCTGGACCAGAGCTGGGGCAACTTCTGGTCGGACCCGCTGTACCTCGGCGGCGATATCTTCTTCCAGGACTACCGCATCAACAACAGCGCGGTCTACAAGGGCACCCTGGGCCCGGTCACCGTGCAACTGGACTACGGCTTCGGCGAGCAGGCCGGCAGCACTAGCAAGGGCCGGACCCTCGGGGCCGGCCTCATGTACCAGAAAGGGCCGCTCGGCCTTGGCGTGTCATACGATCAGCGGCGCACGGCGGACGGCGCCAACACCATCCGCAACTGGTCCGCGGGCGGCTCGTACGCCTTCGGCAAGTCCACCCTCTATCTCGGGCATATGGGCCGTCGCGAAGATGCGGGAGCCGCGCGCTTCGGTATCTATTTCGCCGGACTGGGGCATCAGCTGACGCCGGCCTTGCACCTGTCGGCCGCCTACTATCGCTACCAGCAAAGCGGCGCCGTCGCCACGCAGTTCCAGCCCCTGCCCCAGGTCCTCGGCGGAGGGTCGGCGGATGCCGTTGCCGCGGTCGCGGACTATGCGCTCTCCAAGCGGACCAGCCTGTTCCTGGAAATCGATGCCGTGCGGGCGCGTAGCGGCGCCATGGGGCGCGAGACCGAATACTGGGGCGGCAGTCCGGTGATGTCCTCCAGCGGCACGACGCGGCTCGGGGTCATGCTTGGCATGCGGCAAACTTTCTAAGGGCCTCGCACCGGCGATCGGGATCTGCCTGCCAGGCTCCCGGGCGAAACCAGGGCCACGCCTCGCGGCAATGGCACAGCCTGTTCCGGCACGCGCGCGAGGAAGAGGGCATGGAAGGCAAGGTTCATGCCATCGCGGCCATGTGTAACAGCAATCTTGCAGTCTTATTGCACTCTTTTTGCGATAGGTTGCCAAACCCGTAAAGCGCACGTATGCGCCGAGAAAGTGTTTGTCCTTTCCGGCGCATACGTTCTACCTTACGGATGTGCGCCCTGCCTTCCCGGAGACCGCAATGGCAATTCGCTCCACCGCTTCACACAGCACCGCGCAGCTCAGACGGCTGGTCGGTCAATTGCAGGCCGAGGTCGACTCGCTCGACCACCTGGCCATCTTCGACGCCGAGACCCAGACCGCACTGGGCCAGGCCCGCGACCGCCTCACGCAGGGGATCGAAGCCATCGAGGATGCCATCCAGAGCCTGCGCGCCCTGCAGCAGGTCCGTCCCTCGGGCGTGCGTAGCCGCAAGGCGCCGCGCGCCGCCTGACAGGCGCATCGCCGGGGCGCCGCGCTCGGAATTCCTGCACCGCAGGACGCAGCACGATCTCATTGATATCCACCTCGGACGGCTGCTCGATCGCATAGGCAATCGCGCGGGCCGCGGAATCGGCCGGGATGGCTTGCTGGTAGAAATCGCCGACTGATTATGTTTGCCACCAGCATCAATCAAAATGGAAACGTCTCGATTTTTGTATTCCATTTCTCGGAATCGTTCCCACCGACAAGGGCCGTGCCGGCTGGCATGGCGCGGACGGGATGCGCAAGCGGAAGTCCCGGGCGTGGTGGCGTTCAGGGCACCGGCGCGGTGCCCTTGTCGGTGAAGTAAGCCACCAGCGCGTCGAACACCAGCCGGATGCGCATCGGCACCGGGCTGCGCCGCGAGCGATAGATATACAGGCCCCATGGCGCCGGCGCATAGCGCTCCAGCACGCTGACCAGGCGGCCCGAGCGCAGGTGGGGCAGCGCGAGGTAGTCCGGCAACTGGCCATAGGCCAGGCCGGCGAGGATCGCCTCCATCTCGGTCTCTGGATCGTCCGTGAGAAACGCTGCGCAGCGCGGGCTGAACTGCTCGCCCTCGGCAAAATACCAGGGCCAGGCACGGCCGGTGCTGCGGTCGATCAGCCCGGTGGCGGGCAGCGAGGCCAGGTCGGCCAGGTCGGCCAGGTCGGCCGGCTCGCCCACGCGCGCTACCAGTTCCGGCGTGCCCACCACATGAAAGCCCACCCGCGTGGGCATGCGCGCCACCAGCCGCTGGTCGCGGAACATGCCAAGCCGCAGGCCGATGTCGATTTCGTCGTCGACCACGTCGGCAAGCTGGTCCGAGAGCCGGATATCCAGCGTGATGCCGGGATGCGCCAGCGCCAGCTGCCGCAGCGCCACCAGCAAGTGCTGCCGGCCGAGCGTACTGGGCGCGGTGATCCGCACGATGCCCTTGAGTTCGGAGTCCGAGCGGCTGGCGGGATGCGCGAACAGGCTGTCGACATCGAGCAGCGCCGAGCGCGCACGCTCGGCCAGGCGCTCGC
The DNA here is from genome assembly GCF_029335485.1 of Cupriavidus basilensis. Taxonomy (GTDB): domain Bacteria; phylum Pseudomonadota; class Gammaproteobacteria; order Burkholderiales; family Burkholderiaceae; genus Cupriavidus; species Cupriavidus basilensis_E. Next base: position 1,229 of record NZ_JARJLM010000358.1, on the reverse strand, counting down.
CGGCGGCGGTGATGCGGATCTGGCGGGTATTGCGGTGGAACAGCGGCTCGCCCACGGCTTCCTCGAGATCCTTGACCGCGCGCGTCACGGTCTGCGGCGAGGTACCCAGCCGTGTCGCGGCTGCCTTGAACGAAGCCGACTCCGCCGCGGCGCAGAAAATCCTCAGCATTTCGAGCCGGTTGAGCATGGTGATATGCGCCGTGGAAATGCACGCGCGTGGTGGTGATGCAGAGCGGGATTATAGAAGGAGCGGCGGCGCGGAATGAGAACCCTCTCATTGCCGCCCCTGGCCGTCTCTGTCGCCACATTGCGCCCCAGTCTGGCAAAATGCCCGGCCGCCCGCGGCCCGGGCCGATCTGCTCCCCGGGCGCCGCACGGCCTGCCTCGCGTCCATGCGGCCGCCTTGCGCGGGCTTAACTGCCTTGACCACCGACTCGACCTCTCCGGTGGTCACCCTGATTTTTAAGGATTGCGTTCCCGAATGAAGAAGCTTTTCCTCTCGATGGCTCTGTGCCTGACCTCCGGTCTGGCCAGCGCCTCCGGCGGCTTTTCCCAATGTCCTCAATTTTTCGCGCAAAGCACCGCACCCAAGACGCCAGCCTCGGCCGAGCTCAAGCTGCGCGAACTCTGCTACGACGCCTTCGCGGTCATGCATTCCGGCCGCAGCAGGACACCGCTGTATGTAGCCGAGCGCCTGTCGCGCGCGCAACTGATCGATGCGCAGGACGAAGAACGAACCAACCGCTTCTTCTCCGACGCGCGCCTGCCGCGGGCGGAGCGGGCGGAACTGGACGACTACAAGGGCAATGAAGGCCTGGACCGGGGCCATATGTCGCCCGCGGCCGATCAGCCGACGGCGCAAGCCATGGCGCAATCCTTCACGCTGGCCAACGTGGTGCCGCAGTCCAGCCAGAACAACCGCAAGACTTGGGCCTCCATCGAAAAAGCGACGCGCAAGTACGCCATGCGCGCGGCCGGCGATGTCTACGTGATCACAGGGCCGGTTTTCGACGGGAATATCCGTACCATCGGCAATGGGAGAGTCTGGGTCCCTACCTACCTCTACAAGCTCGTCTATGACCCGTCGACGAACCGGGCCTGGGCACACTGGATCGAGAACACGGACAGCGCGCGGCCGGGCAAGCCGATCTCCTACGGCGAACTGGTAAAGCGGACCGGCATCGAGTTCCTGCCCGGCGTTCACCCCGCGAGCTAGTCTTCCACCAAAG
>NZ_JARJLM010000357.1 GCF_029335485.1 Cupriavidus basilensis | reverse complement strand
TGGCGGGCGCTCAGTCGAGCGCCTTCTTCTTCTGGCTGGTCGGGCGGGCGCGGGCGCGCTTGACGTTGCCGCCAGCGGTAACCCGTTCATTGCCCAGCACCGTCACGCGCGAGCGGGTGGGGCGGCGGTTAGGCGCCGCGCTGGGCTTCTTGACGGTCACGGTGCGCGGCGCGGCACCGCTGCGGGGCGCCAGGCGGCCCAGATCCTGGGGGCGGTTTTCCTTCAGCGTGGCCGGACCCGGGCGCCAGATCACCAGCAGCTTGCCGATATGCTGGATCGGGGCGGCGTCGAGGTCCGCGCAAATGGTTTCGTAGATGCCGATACGGCTTTCGCGGTCGTCGCCGAATACACGGATCTTGATCAGGTCGTGGGCAGCCAGGCTGCGGTCGATTTCCGCCAGGACGGGGCGCGTCAGGCCCTCAGCACCGATCATCACGACCGGATTGAGGCCATGGGCACGTGAGCGGAGTTCGGAACGCTGGGCGGGAATGAGTTGAAGAGCGGGCATAAGTAAAGCGCAGGCGAGGGCGCAAATGGGCGCGCAAGTGGTGCGCAAACCAGGGCACCGAAGTGCCGAAAAAGCGAATCGGCGCGTATTATCCGTCAAACTGGCACGGTCAGGCTGCAAAATCAGCAAAACGAGTGAAAAACGCACGGTCGGCCGCGGGTCGGCGGGTGTTTTTCCAATCAGGCGTCTTTCGGAATGGCCAAGAACAAATTCAATCAGTCGTGGCTGCACGACCATATCAACGACCCCTACGTCAAAATGGCGCAGCGGGAGGGCTATCGGGCCCGCGCAGCGTATAAGCTGAAGGAGATCGACGAGCAGGACAAGCTGATCCGTCCCGGACAGGTCATCGTCGACCTGGGCGCTGCCCCCGGCAGCTGGAGCCAGTACGCCCGCAACAAGCTGGCGGCCTCGCCACGCGCCAAGGACGGCGGGATCGACGGCGCGGTGGTGGCGATCGACCTGCTGCCCATGGAGCCTGTCGCCGACGTCACATTTATCCAGGGCGACTTCCGCGAGGAGGACGTTTTCCGTCAACTGGAGGAAATTGTGCTGCAGGCCTCCGGCGGTGCAAAGATCGATCTTGTTTTGTCGGACATGGCCCCCAATTTATCCGGTGTGGCCTTTGCCGATGCGGCCCGTATCGACTACTTATGCGACCTGGCGCTGGAATTTGCTCAGACGCATCTGAAGCCGGAGGGCTCATTGCTGGTAAAGTGTTTCCATGGCAGTGGTTACAGCCAGATCGTGGAGAAGTTCAAGCGCCAGTTCAAGGTGGTCGCCAAACGCAAGCCCAAGGCGTCACGCGACAAGTCTTCCGAGACCTTCATTCTTGGGCGTTACCTCAAGTCGGCGGGGTGAAGCGAGCCTATCGCTTCGATCAATCTGCTTTTTCCCCCGACGCCGGGCGCTGCATTACAATGCAGCTATCCCGTTGGCAAGGCGTTCGTAAAGGAGTTTGGCCTTGAATAACAACCTGTTTCAAAAGGCGGCAATCTGGCTCGTGATCGCGCTGGTGTTGTTTACCGTCTTCAAGCAGTTCGACAAGCCCCGCACGCAGGAAGGCGTCACCTATTCGCAGTTCATGGATGATGCCAAGGCCGGCAAGGTGGGCCGGGTTGACGTGCAAGGCCGCAATCTGGTGGTCACGCCCAAGGAAGGGCAGAAGTACACCATCATCTCGCCGGGCGATATCTGGATGGTCGGCGACCTGATGAAGTACGGCGTTCAGGTGACCGGCAAGGCCGATGACGAGCCCAATGTGCTGGTGCAGGCCCTGTATTACCTCGGGCCCACCCTGCTGATCATTGTGTTCTGGTTCTACATGATGCGGCAGATGCAAGGCGGCGGGAAGGGCGGTGCTTTTTCCTTCGGCAAGTCGCGTGCGCGCCTGATCGATGAAAACCAGAATGCCGTCACTTTCCAGGATGTTGCCGGTTGCGACGAATCCAAGGAAGAAGTGGTCGAGCTGGTGGACTTCCTCAAGGATCCCCAGAAATTCCAGAAACTGGGCGGCCGCATCCCGCGCGGCGTGCTGCTGGTCGGCCCTCCGGGTACCGGCAAGACGCTGCTGGCGCGCGCCATCGCCGGCGAAGCCAAGGTGCCGTTCTTCAGCATCTCCGGTTCGGATTTCGTTGAAATGTTCGTCGGCGTGGGCGCGGCCCGTGTGCGCGACATGTTCGAGAACGCCAAGAAGCAGGCACCCTGCATCGTCTTCATCGACGAAATCGATGCGGTAGGCCGTCATCGCGGCGCCGGCATGGGCGGCGGCAACGACGAGCGCGAGCAGACCCTCAACCAGATGCTGGTCGAGATGGACGGCTTCGAGGCCAACTCCGGCGTGATCGTGATCGCGGCGACCAACCGTTCGGACGTACTCGACAAGGCGCTGCTGCGTCCGGGCCGTTTCGACCGCCAGGTCTATGTCGGCCTGCCTGACATCCGCGGCCGCGAGCAGATCCTCAAGGTCCACATGCGCAAGGTGCCGATCGGCAACGACGTGGACGCCTCGGTGATCGCACGCGGTACGCCCGGCTTCTCCGGCGCCGACCTGGCCAACCTGGTCAACGAGGCAGCCCTGTTCGCCGCCCGCCGCAGCAAGCGCGTGGTCGACATGCAGGACTTCGAGGACGCCAAGGACAAGATCTACATGGGCCCGGAGCGCAAGTCCACGGTCATGCGCGAGGAAGAACGCCGCGCTACCGCGTACCACGAGTCCGGCCATGCGGTGGTGGCAAAGCTGCTGCCCAAGGCGGACCCGGTGCACAAGGTCACCATCATGCCGCGCGGCTGGGCATTGGGCGTGACCTGGCAGTTGCCGGAGCATGACAAGTACTCGAAGTACAAGGACAACATGCTCGACGAGATCGCCATCCTGTTTGGCGGCCGCGCGGCGGAAGAGGTCTTCCTCAACGCCATGAGCACCGGTGCTTCCAACGACTTCGAGCGCGCCACCAAGACGGCCCGCGACATGGTCACCCGCTTCGGCATGAGCGATACGCTGGGCACCATGGTGTATGTGGACAGCGAGCAGGATGGCATGTTCGGCAAGATGTCGGCAAAGACGGTCTCCGAAGCCACCCAGCAAAAGGTCGACGCGGAAATCCGCCGCATCGTCGACGAGCAATATGCGCTGGCCAAGCACCTGCTCGAGGAAAACCGCGACAAGGTCGAGGCCATGACCACGGCCCTGATGGAGTGGGAAACCATTGACGCCGATCAGGTCAACGACATCATGGCAGGCAAGCCTCCGCGGCCGCCGCGTGGCGTGTCCGGCCCGAACAGCGGCGGTGGCAATACGCCGTCGGGCGGCTTGCCGGTGACGCCCTCGAACGCGCCGGCCACGGCCTGACGGCCTGGCCGATGCGGCGGCGCTGACCGCGTCGACGGTCACCAGGCCAGTAGGCAGTGCCGTTGACGTGGATGCCGCAGCCGTTTGACAAGCCTGAAGCCGGCGCCTTGTGCGCCGGCTTTTTCTTTGCGGCCGGCGCCGTGCCCGCCATGGCCCGGCCTCCCAACCTTTATCGCTTTCGGTTTTCGTATCTTGTCGCCGCTCTCCGCTGATTCGTACTTCCAGTGTGGCCGCTACCGCTTCGAGCGCAGCCGCCGTCCCCTGGTAATGGGCATACTCAACGTCACGCCCGATTCCTTTTCCGATGGCGGGCAGCATGCCAGCCGAGATGCCGCCCTGCGCCATGCCGAGCGCATGATCGCCGAAGGGGTGGACATCATCGACATTGGCGGCGAGTCCAGCCGGCCCGGCTCGGCGGCGTTGCCGCTGGCGCAGGAACTGGAGCGCGTGCTGCCGATGGTCGAGGTCCTGCGGGACTGCGGCAAGCCATTGTCGATCGATACCTACAAGCCGGAAGTCATGCGCGCCGCGCTGGCTGCCGGTGCCGACCTGATCAACGACATCTGGGGCTTCCGCATGCCCGGTGCGGTAGAGGCGGTGAGCGGGGTGGATGCCGGGCAGGCCGGGCTGTGCGTGATGCACATGCAGCGCGACCCGCAAACCATGCAGGAGCAGCCCCGGTACGACGACGTGGTGCGCGATGTGACCGATTTCCTGCGCGAGCGGACAGATGTGCTGCGTGCGGCAGGCGTGAACGACGCCCGCATCACCCTGGACCCTGGTTTTGGCTTCGGCAAGACACCGGATCATAATTTGCGCCTGCTGGGCCAGTTGCCGCAACTGGCCGTGGATGGGCTGCCGGTGCTGGTGGGGCTGTCGCGCAAGTCGACGCTCGGCGCCATCCTCGGTGGCCGGCCGGCGCCGCAACGCGTCGCGGCCAGCCTGGCCGCCGCGGTTTGCGCCGTGGAGCGGGGGGCGTATATCGTGCGTGTACATGACGTAGAACAAACGGTGGATGCGCTCAAGACCTGGTGGGCCGTCCGTCGTGAAACAATTGCCGGTTAGCCTTCGCAATCAGAACAACGGGAGAAAGACTTTATGACACGCAAGTATTTCGGCACGGACGGGGTGCGCGGCAGGGTTGGCGAGGCGCCGATCACGCCTGATTTCGTGATGCGCCTTGGCTATGCTGCGGGCATGGTGCTCGCCCATGGCGCCAGGCAGCAGGAACAGGGCCGTCCGACCGTGCTGATCGGCAAGGACACGCGCATTTCCGGCTATATGCTGGAAGCTGCGCTGGAGGCCGGCTTCACCTCGGCCGGCGTCAATGTGCTGCTGACCGGACCACTGCCGACGCCCGGCGTGGCCTACCTCACACGCGCGCTTCGCCTGTCGGCGGGTGTGGTGATCTCCGCCAGCCACAATCCGTACTACGACAACGGCATCAAGTTTTTCTCCGCCGACGGCGACAAGCTGCCCGATGCGGTGGAGATGGCCATCGAGGAAGCCCTGGAAGAGCCGATGGTGTGCGTGCGTTCGGACGACCTGGGCCGCGCACGGCGCATCGAAGATGCCGCCGGCCGGTACATCGAGTTCTGCAAGAGCACCTTCCCCTACGAGCAGGACCTGCACAAGCTCAAGCTGGTGGTGGACTGTGCCCATGGCGCCGCTTATCACATTGCTCCGCACGTCTTCCACGAGCTCGGCGCCGACGTGATTTCGATCGGCAACCAGCCGGACGGGCGCAATATCAACGCCGGCTATGGCGCTACCGCGCCCGAGAAGCTGATCGAAGCGGTCAAGGCGAATGGCGCCGACCTGGGCCTGGCCTTCGATGGCGATGCCGACCGCCTGCAGGTGGTGGATCGCGATGGCCGCCTGTTCAATGGCGACGAGCTGCTTTACCTGATCGTCCAGGATCGCCTCCACGCGGGCCAGAAGGTAGAAGGCGCCGTGGGCACACTGATGACCAATATGGCCGTCGAACTGGCGTTGAAGCGGCAGGGCGTAGCGTTCGTGCGGGCCAAGGTGGGCGACCGCTATGTGCTGGAGGAACTGAACAAGCGGAAATGGATGCTGGGCGGAGAGGGCTCGGGCCATCTGCTTTGCCTGGACCGGCATTCCACCGGCGACGGCATCGTGTCGGCCCTGCAGGTGCTGGCGGCATTGCGCCGCAGCGGCAAGAGCCTGGCCCAGTTGCTGGAAGGCGTCTCGCTGTTCCCGCAGACGCTGATCAATGTGCGCGTGGAAAAGGGCTTCGACTGGCAGTCGCACCCGGGCCTGAGCGCCGCGCGGGCCGTGATCGAGCCGCAGCTGGAAGGCAAGGGCCGGGTGCTGATCCGTGCGTCAGGGACCGAGCCTGTCGTGCGCGTGATGGTTGAGGCCGAGCAGGTCGAGACCGCCGAGCGCGCGGCACAGACGCTCGCGGACGCCCTGCGGGCCTGAACGCCGGCGCAGAGCTGGCAGCCGTAGCTGAAAATGATGCCGGGCATATTGCCCGGCTTTTTTTCTGAAAAACAGCAATTAACCGCCGAACGTCGAAGGTGATCCGGGAGCCGCAGGGCAGCGGCATGGGGTGAAACAAATGTGCGTCAAGGGACCGCTCGTGGCTGACCGATGTCACTTTTGAAGAACATTTCGTGATGTCATTGAATTGTCACATACAGAGCATACAGTTCGACTTGTCAAAAAATTGTCATTCCCCAACCATGTCTCTGGAGGACATATGAAGCTGGTCAAGACTGCCGTTGCAGGCATCGTGTCGTTGGTGGTGGCGGGCACTGCGTTCGCGGCGGAAATTACCGGTGCTGGCGCATCCTTCCCGGCGCCCGTGTATTCCAAATGGGCCGATGCATACCAAAAGGCAACGGGCAACAAGGTCAACTATCAATCCATCGGCTCGTCCGGCGGCATCAAGCAGATCGGCGCCAAGACCGTCGATTTCGGCGCATCCGACGCGCCCCTGAAGGATGAAGAGCTGGCCAAGCAAGGCCTGGTGCAGTTTCCCACGGTGATCGGCGGCGTGGTGCCGGTGATCAACCTGCAAGGCATCAAGCCGGGCGAACTGACCATCACCGGCGAAGTGCTGGCGAGCATCTACCTCGGCAAGATCAAGAAGTGGGACGATCCCGCCATCAAGGCGCTGAACCCGCACGCCAAGCTGCCGAGCCAGGACATCCTGCCGGTGCGCCGTGCCGACGGTTCGGGCACCACCTTCATCTTCACCAACTACCTCTCCAAGGTCAGCCCGGAGTGGAAGAGCTCGGTGGGCGAAGGCACCACGGTCAACTGGCCGGGTGGCGGCACCGGTGGCAAGGGTAACGAAGGCGTGGCCGCGTTCGTGCAGCGCCTGAACGGCGCGATCGGCTATGTCGAATACGCCTACGCCAAGCAGAACAAGATGGCCCACCTGAGCATGAAGAATGCGGCAGGCGCCGTGGTGCAGCCTAGCGACGAAGGCTTCAAGGCCGCCGCTGCCGGCGCCGACTGGAGCAAGACCTATTACCAGATCCTGACCAACGAGCCGGGCAAGAGCGCATGGCCGATCGCCGGTGCCACCTTCATCCTGGTGCACAAGAACCAGGATAAACCGGCACAGGGCGCGGAAGTGCTGAAGTTCTTCGACTGGGCTTACAAGAGCGGTTCCCACCTGGCCAGCGAGCTGGACTACGTGCCGCTGCCGGAAGGTGTCGTGAACCAGATCCGTGCCACCTGGAAGTCTTCGGTCAAGGACGGTTCGGGCAAGGCGCTCTACAACTGATCGGCTGACTGCCATATCCCGGCCGCACCAGCGGGCGGGATCAGCAGCCGAGCCGGATCGGGGCCTCGCAGGCGCCGGTCCGGCAGCAACAGCAGTACGGCGGGAAAGCAGCCGCAACACAGTAGTGAAGGCAGCACCGAAGCCAATGAGGCCAGAGCAGCCGCGACCGCTGCGGCAGTAGCTACAAAGTACCCGCGGCAATGCAGCCCGGCACTTGCGACGCAACGCAGCCGGCGGCCTGCCGCCTAACCGAACTCCAATACCACATCATGGCGACTACATCCGATCTATCCGCTGTGCGGCCGCCCAGCCGTACCGGTGACATCCTGTTTGGTGGCCTGACGCGCGGCGCCGCCATCGTGACCTTGCTGCTGCTGGGTGGCATCATCGTGTCGCTCGCGATCAGCGCATGGCCCTCCATCGAGACTTTCGGCCTGCGCTTCCTGTGGACCGCCGAGTGGGATCCACCGGCGGACGTCTACGGTGCGCTGGTGCCGATCTACGGCACCATCGTCACCTCGCTGATCGCCCTCATCATCGCCGTGCCCGTCAGCTTCGGCATTGCGCTGTTCCTGACCGAGCTGTCGCCGGCGTGGCTGCGCCGCCCCCTGGGCACGGCCATCGAACTGCTGGCGGCGGTACCTTCGATCGTCTACGGCATGTGGGGCTTGCTGGTCTTCTCGCCCATCTTCGGCGAGTACTTCCAGAAGCCCCTGGGCGCTACGGTTGGCCAGATCCCGCTCATCGGCAAGCTGTTCCAGGGCGCGCCGCTGGGCATCGGCCTGCTGTGCGCCGGCGTGATCCTGGCCATCATGATCATTCCCTACATCGCCTCGGTGATGCGCGACGTGTTCGAGGTTACGCCGGTACTGCTCAAGGAGTCGGCCTATGGCATCGGCTGCACCACGTGGGAAGTGATGTGGCGCGTGGTGCTGCCCTTCACCCGCGCTGGTGTGATTGGCGGCGTGATGCTGGGCCTGGGCCGCGCGCTGGGCGAGACCATGGCCGTCACCTTCGTGATCGGCAATACCAACCTGCTGGACAGCGCCTCGCTGTTCTCGCCGGGCAACAGCATCACCTCGGCGCTGGCCAATGAATTCGCCGAAGCCGGCGTAGGTCTGCATACCGCCGCGCTGATGGAGCTTGGCCTGATTCTGTTCTTCATCACGTTCGTGGTCCTGGCACTGTCCAAGGTCCTGCTGCTGCGCCTGGCCAAGGGCGAGGGTGCAAAATGAGTCAAGCCGCGATGTCCACTACCTCTACCTCCACCTCGTCGATGCCGGCAGTGAGCCCGGATGCGGACGCCATGCGCACGCGCCTGCAGGCGCGCCGCCGCCGTACCAATTTCTATGCCCTGGCCGCGTCGCTGGGCGCGATGGGCTTCGGGCTGTTCTGGCTTGCGTGGATCCTGTGGACCACCATCTCGCTGGGGGTGGGTGGGCTGTCGATGGACCTGTTCACGCAGATGACGCCGGCGCCGAATACCGCCGGCGGCGGTCTGGCCAATGCAATCTACGGCAGTTTCGTGATGGTCGGGCTGGCCACGCTGTGCGGCACGCCGCTGGGCATCCTGGCTGGCATCTACCTGGCCGAATACGGCAAGAAGTCGGCCCTGGCAAGCTTCATCCGCTTTATCAACGACATCCTGCTATCGGCGCCGTCGATCGTGATCGGCCTGTTCGTCTACGCGCTGGTGGTGACCCGCATGGGCCATTTCTCCGGCTGGGCCGGGGTGTGCGCGCTTGCGCTGCTGCAGGTGCCGATCGTGGTGCGTACCACGGAGAACATGCTGAACCTGGTGCCGAACGCCCTGCGCGAGGCCGCCTTCGCCCTGGGCACGCCCAAGTGGAAGATGGTGCTGTCGATCACGGTGAAGTCGTCGTATGCGGGCATCGTCACAGGCGTGCTGCTGGCGGTGGCGCGTATCGCTGGCGAGACCGCGCCGTTGCTGTTCACGGCCTTGTCCAACCAGTTCTGGAGCAGCGACCTGAACAAGCCGATGGCGAACCTGCCGGTGACCATTTTCCGCTTCGCCATGAGCCCGTTCGTGGAGTGGCAGCAGCTGGCCTGGGCAGGCGTATTCCTGATTACCGTCGGGGTGCTGGCACTGAATATCCTGGCCCGCATGCTGTTCAAGAAGTGACCGGCAGCGATATCGCCAGTACGCATACAGCCATATAGCCAGACCCGGCCTTCCCGAAATCCATTGCGAGAGACGAGCATGACCTCGACTGTCATCGACATTCCCGACACGACCCGCGCCAAGATCGACGTGCGCAACCTGAACTTCTACTACGGCCAGTTCCACGCGCTGAAGAATGTCAACATGTCGATCCCCGAGCGCAAAGTGACGGCTTTCATCGGTCCGTCCGGCTGCGGCAAGTCGACTCTGCTGCGCACCTTCAACAAGATGTATGCGCTCTATCCCGAGCAGCGCGCCGAGGGCGAGATCAACATGGATGGCGACAACCTGCTGACCGCCAAGCAGGACATTGCCCTGCTGCGCGCCAAGGTGGGCATGGTGTTCCAGAAGCCCACGCCGTTCCCGATGTCGATCTACGACAATATCGCTTTTGGCGTGCGCCTGTTCGAGAAGCTGTCGCGCTCCGAAATGGACGACCGCGTGGAGTGGGCGCTATCCAAGGCGGCCTTGTGGAACGAAGTCAAGGACAAGCTCAACCAGTCGGGCTACGGCCTGTCGGGCGGCCAGCAGCAGCGCCTGTGCATTGCCCGCGGCATCGCCATCCGTCCCGAAGTGCTGCTGCTCGACGAGCCTTGCTCCGCGCTCGACCCGATCTCGACCGGGCGCATCGAAGAGCTGATCGCCGAGCTGAAGGACGACTACACCGTGGTGATCGTGACCCACAATATGCAGCAGGCTGCGCGCTGCTCGGATTTCACCGCGTACATGTACCTGGGTGAGCTGATCGAATTCGGCGAGACCGAGAAGATCTTCATCAAGCCGCAGCGCAAGGAAACCGAAGACTACATCACCGGCCGTTTCGGCTGATTTGAGCGTTGCGCATATAACGCATAGCATACGCATAGCAAATAGCGAATAGCGGCCAGGAGAAACATCATGTCTGACAAGCATCTGTCGACGCAATTCGACGCCGACCTGAACGCCATCAGCACCAAGTTGCTGCAGATGGGCGGGCTGGTCGAGTCGCAAATCGAAGTGGCCATGAGGGCGCTATCGGAATTCGATGCCGGCCTGGCCGACCAGGTGATCGCACGCGAGAGCCGCCTGAACGCACTCGAACTCGAGATCGACGCCGACTGCGGCAATATCATCGCGCGCCGCCAGCCGACTGCGCGCGACTTGCGCCTGGTGATGGCAATTTCCAAGACCATCACCAACCTTGAGCGCGCCGGCGACGAGGCGGAAAAGATCGCCAAGCGCACCAAGCACATCATGGAAGACGCCGGCGCCCACCAGATCAACTACTCCGAGGTCAAGCTCTCGGGCGATCTGGCCATCGCGCTGCTGCGCCAGGCGCTCGATGCCTTCGCGCGCCTGGACACCGTTGCCGCGGCCCGGATCGTCAAGGATGACAAGGCCATCGATGACGAATTCCGCGCTTTTGTGCGCAAGCTCATCACTTATATGATGGAAGACCCGCGCACCATCTCGGTTGCGCTGGATTTTCTCTTCATCGCCAAGGCGATCGAGCGCATCGGCGACCACGCCAAGAACATCGCTGAATTCATCATCTACATCGTCAAGGGAACCGACGTCCGCCACGCCTCGCGTGAGGACATGGAGCGCGAAGCGCTGAGTTGAACGGCGCCACTGCGGAGAAAATTACATGCCAAGCAGCATTCTTGTTGTCGAAGACGAACCGGCGATCGCCGAACTGATCGCGGTCAACCTGCAACACGCGGGACACTATCCTATCCGGGCCTATAACGCCGAGCAGGCGCTGTCGCTGATGAGCGACGTACTGCCCGACCTGGTACTGCTCGACTGGATGCTCCCGGGCAAGTCGGGAGCAACCTTCGCCAAGGAACTGCGCAATAACGACCGCACCAAGCAGATTCCGATCATCATGCTGACCGCTCGCAGCGAGGAGCAGGACAAGGTGCTCGGGCTCGAGGCCGGCGCCGACGACTACGTCACCAAGCCGTTCTCGCCCAAGGAACTGCTGGCCCGCATCAAGGCAGTGCTGCGCCGCCGCGCGCCGCAGCTGACCGACGACGTGGTGGCGATCAACGGCCTGCGGCTGGACCCGGCCACGCACCGGGTCACGGGCCACGACGAGTCCGGCATGCTCAAGCTGGATCTCGGGCCCACCGAGTTTCGTCTGCTGCACTTCCTGATGACGCACCCGGAGCGCGTACACAGCCGCTCGCAACTGCTGGACCAGGTGTGGGGCGATCACGTGTTTGTCGAAGAGCGTACCGTCGACGTGCATATCAAGCGCTTGCGCGCCGCGCTGACTCCCGGCGGCTACAGCAATATGATCGAAACGGTGCGCGGCAGCGGATACCGCCTCGCTCGCGGGCCCAGCCACTGAGATGCCATGGTGCGCCACGTCCTGGCAGGCGTGGCGTTTGCCCGTTGTCCTGGCAGTTGCACGCTTGTCACCCGCTTGTCGCCAGTTTCATGGCACACTCCACCGCATTCCACGCGGTCTAGCCGCCTGCCCGACCTTCTCATCTCTTCATGAACGTCATCTGGGCCCGTTCGGCGGCCATCCTGATCTTCCTGGCCATGGCTTCGGCCGGCCTGTATTTCTTCCTCGGCGCGGTGCCGGCGCTGGCGGCGATGTGCGCGGCCCTGCTGGGCCTCCTGCTCTATTACCTGTACCAGATCAACCGGCTGTGGAAAGTGCTGGATGCGCCCACCTATGGCGAGATTCCCAGCGCGCTCGGCTTGTGGGGCGAGGTGTATTACCGCCTGCATCGCCTGGTCAAGCGCTGGCGCAACCAGGTGCTGCAGGTGGAGCAGCAGCATACCCGCTTCATCCAGGCCATCCAGGCTTCGCCGAACGGCGTACTGATGCTCGACGACGCCGACCAGATCGAGTGGTGCAACGATGTGGCCGAGCAGCACTTTGGCCTCAACGCGCGGCGCGACGTGCGCCAGCGCATCACTCACCTGATCCGGCGCCCCGAATTCGTCCAGTACCTGACGCTGCAGCGTTTCGACGATCCGCTGCTGATGCGCGACATGGGCGAGCATAAGCGCAGCGTGATTGCCGTGCAGATATTGCCTTACGGCGAAAACCGCAAGCTGGTGCTGACCCACGACATCACCAAGCTGGAGAACACGGAGGCCATGCGGCGGGATTTCGTCGCCAACGTCTCGCATGAGCTGAAAACGCCGTTGACCGTGCTGACGGGGTTCCTGGAAACGGTGCGCGACCTGCCGGTGTCGGAGCAGGATCGCAACCGCTATCTCGACATGATGCTGGTGCAGTCCATGCGCATGCAGCACCTGGTGGAAGACTTGCTCGTGCTGGCCAAGCTGGAGAGCGATGCGCAGCCGCCGAGCCAGGACCGCATCGAGATGGACGGGCTGGTCGCGCATCTGGTGCACGATGCCGAAGCCCTGTCGCAGGGGCATCATCAGGTCTCGGTGCAGATCGATCCCGCTGTGATCGTGCGCGGTGCCGAGAGCGAGCTGATGTCGGCCTTCGGCAACCTGGTGACCAACGCGGTCCGCTATACGCCGGATGGCGGGCGCATCGGCATCGCGCTGACGTATGAGAACGAGCACGCGATCTTTTCGGTCAGCGATACCGGCCTGGGCATCGCGGCCGACCATATCCCGCGCCTGACCGAGCGATTCTACCGGGTCGACCGCAGCCGCTCGCGCGATACCGGGGGCACCGGCCTCGGGCTGGCCATCGTCAAGCACGTGCTGTCGCGTCACCACGCGGACCTGCGCATCAGTAGCGAGGTCGGCCGGGGCAGCGTGTTCCGCGTGGTATTCCCACTCGATCGCAGCGGTTATATGCCGGTTGCCTTGCCGCGCGCGGGGCAGGCGCCGCAAAAGGCCGCCTGAGCCTGGGCCTGGTGCGGTGCGCGGTTTGCGCAGCCGCGGCACCGCTGTTGGGCGGGGGATTACCGGCGCCGGTCCAGGGCGGCTATTCCGGACCTTCAAGTCACTTGTGCGGCAGGGACTTGCCCATGCCGCACGAGCGCTTCTCAGTTGCCGGCGAACATGGCCAGCAGATCGTTCTGGCTGACGTGCGGCTGCTGGGACTTGGTGTGCTTGCGCAGATAGGTGCCGTCCGGCTGCATGATCCACGCCGACGCATTGTCACGCAGGTGAACCCGCAGGCTCTCCTTGATCACGCGCGCCTTCAGCGCCTTGTCCAGTACCGGGAACGCCACCTCGACGCGGCGGAACAGGTTGCGGTCCATCCAGTCGGCACTCGACAGGTAGACCACTTCGGCACCATCGGCCAGGAAGTAGTAGACGCGATGATGTTCGAGGAAGCGCCCGACGATGGAGCGCACCGAGATGTTTTCCGACAGGCCCGGCACGCCCGGACGCAGCGCGCACACGCCACGGATGATCAGGTCGATCTTCACGCCGGCGCGCGAAGCCTTGTACAGCTCATCGATGATCGAAGGTTCCAGCAGCGCATTCATCTTGGCCATGACGTGCGAGCGCTTGCCGGCGCGGGCGTTGCGGGCCTCGGCGCGGATATGTTCGACCAGCTTGCTTTGCATGGTGAACGGCGACTGCCACAGGTGATTCAGGCGGATCGTGCCCGCGGTGCCGGTGAGCAACTGGAATACATGCTGGACGTCCTCGCAGATCTGCTCGTTGGCGGTGAGCAGGCCGAAGTCCGTGTACAGCCGCGCCGTGCGCGGATGGTAGTTGCCGGTCCCGAGATGCGCATAGCGGCGCAACTTGAACTGCTTGCTTTTCGCGCCCTCCGGTTCGCGCCGCACCATCAGCAGCATCTTGGCATGGCATTTGTGGCCAACCACGCCGTAGACCACGTGCGCCCCCGCGGATTCCAGCCGCTCGGCCCAGTTGATATTGGTTTCCTCGTCGAAGCGCGCCAGCAGCTCCACCACTACCGTGACTTCCTTGCCATTGCGGGCCGCGGTCATCAGGGCTTCCATCACCGGCGATTCGTTGCCGGTGCGATAGACCGTCTGCTTGATCGCCACCACGGCGGGATCCACCGCAGCCTGCTGCAGCAGGTCGAGCACCGAGCTGAAGCTCTCGTAGGGGTGATGCAGCAGCACGTCCTGCTGGCGGATCGCGTCGAACATCGGCACGCCCGGGGTGAACGCCTTGACCGGCGCCGGCACATGGGGCGGGTACTTGAGGGCGGGGCGGTCGATCAGGTCCGGGATCTGCATCAGCCGGACCAGGTTGACGGGACCGCTCACGCGGTACACATCCTGCTCGCCCAGGCCGGATTCCAGCAGCAGCCGACGCGCTATCGCCGGCGGGGTGTCGGACGAGATCTCCAGCCGCACCGTGTCGCCGAAATGGCGCGTCGGCAGTTCGCCCTGCAATGCCTCGCGCAGGTCCGTGATATCGTCCTCGGAGACGAAGAGGTCGGAGTTGCGGGTGACGCGGAACTGGTAGCAGCCGTTGACCTTGATGGCGGGGAACAACTCGTGCACGAAGCCTTGCATGAAGGACGACAGCAGTACAAAGCCGTAGGGGTAGCCAGACAGCTCCACGGGCATCCTGACCATGCGCGGCAAGGCGCGCGGCGCCTGCACGATGGCCAGGTCAGCCTCGCGGCCAAAGGCGTCCTTGCCCGACAATTCGATGACGAAATTCAGGCTCTTGTTGAGCACGCGGGGGAACGGGTGGGCCGGGTCCAGCGCGATCGGCGTCAGTACCGGGCCCAGTTCGCGCAGGAAAAAGCCGCGGGCCCATTCGCGCTGGGCTTCGTTCCAGGTGGAAGCCAGGTGAAAGAACACCCCTTCTTTTTCCAGCAGGGGGAAAATCACGTTTTGGAGCATGTCATACTGCAGTGCCACAAACTGTTGGACACGTTCAGTGACAATTTCGTAGGCCTGCTGCAAGGAAAGGCCATCGGGCGTGATGCCGGCGGGATTGTCGCGCATCTGCTCTTTCAAGCCCGCCATGCGGATCTCGAAGAACTCGTCCAGGTTACTTGAAACGATGCAGACGAATTTCAACCGTTCCAGCAGTGGAACCGCCGGATCAGCGGCCTGTGCCAGCACGCGCGCATTGAATTCCAGAATGCCCAGTTCTCGGTTGAGCAGCGTGCCGGGTGGGCTTGTCGACATTGGCATGACCTTCATATGTTAATGCGGCGACTTTTTCATAGAATCATGTCAAATTGATGACAAAGTGATTTTGTCACGATATAGACATGATAAAGACATATTTTCTACGGCTGGGCCAAGCGCACCGCCCGACACAACTGACACAACTATTTGCGCCGCCGCTTGCGGCCTTCACCAACACTCCCCTACAGCGATGAACGAAACCCCACGCTTGCTGGCCGCCGTCGACATGGGCTCCAACAGCTTCCGCTTGATGATCGGCAGGGTTGACGAGAGCCAGACCGCATCCGGGCCGGCCAGCCAGATATTCCAGGTCGACGCCTTGCGCGAGCCGGTGCGGCTGGCCGCGGGCCTGACACCGGACAAGTACCTGGACCAGCCGGCGCGCCGGCGCGGTATCGATGCCTTGCGGCGCTTCGGCGACCGCCTGCGCGATTTCTCGGCCGACCATGTGCGTGCGGTGGCCACCAACACCTTGCGGGTGGCCAAGAATGCCTCGGAATTCCTGATCGAGGCCGAGAGCGCGCTGGGATTCCCGATCGAGGTGATCGCCGGGCGCGAGGAGGCGCGGCTGATCTACCTGGGCGCGTCGCACGACGCCCCGGCCTGCGCGGGCAACCGGCTGGTCGTGGATATCGGCGGCGGGTCCACCGAGTTCATCATCGGCAGCGGCTATGGGTCCAAGCTGATGGAAAGCCTGTATATCGGCTGCGTGTCACATAGCCGGCAGTTCTTCCCCAGCGGCAACGTCGACGAATACGCGATGAAGCAGGCCGAACTGGCGGCGCGCAGGGAGATCCAGGTGCTGGTGCGCCAGTATCGCGCCGCCGGCTGGCAGCAAGCGGTGGGCTCGTCCGGCACGGCGCGCGCGCTGGCGGAGCTGATCGAGCTGAACGGCATGAACGACAATCCGGCCGAGCACGGCATCACACGCGAAGGGCTGGAGCGCCTTAAGCGCGCGCTGGTCAAGGCGGAAAACACCAACCGGGTCAAGCTGGTGGGCCTGAAGGCCGACCGCATACCGGTGCTGCCCGGCGGCCTGTCGATCATGCTGGGCGTGTTCGCCGAACTGGACATCGAGCGGATGGACGTCACCGACGGCGCGCTGCGCCTCGGCGTGCTTTACGACCTGCTGGGCCGCACGCACCATGAGGATATGCGCACCATCACGGTCGACCAGTTCATGCGGCGCTATGGCGTCGACCGCGCCCAGGCGCAGCGCGTGCGGGGTGCCGCGCTGGGCTTGCTGGCGCAATTCCCGGAGCCGCGCAATGAGCGCCGCGACGACAATCTCGCGTTGCTGGGCTGGGCCGCCGGGCTCCACGAGATCGGCATGACCATCTCGCACAGCGGCTATCATAAGCATTCCGCCTATATCGCCACGCACGCTGATATGCCCGGCTTCTCGAGGACCGACCAGGCCCGCCTGGCAACGCTGTTGCTGGGTCATGCAGGCAAGCTGGGCAAGCTTTCCGGCAGCGGCAAGTTCCTCGACTGGCGCATGCTGTTCAGCCTGCGCCTGGCCTTCGTGCTCTGCCGCCGCCGTGCCGACGAGCCGCTGCCGGAGATCACGGTGAGCCAGCGTTCCGATGCGTTGGACGAGGGCTTCGAGGTTCGCCTGCCGAAAGCCTGGATCGAGGCCAACCCGCTGGTCGAATACAGCCTCGCGCAGGAAGCCGACGAGTGGGAGCGCATCGGCAAGCGCTACAAG
>NZ_JARJLM010000356.1 GCF_029335485.1 Cupriavidus basilensis | reverse complement strand
ACGGCGGCTGGGCGCAGCCGCGCGACCGACGACGCGAAGCTGTCCGCATCGGCCGCGCGTCGCTCCGCACATCCACTGACGGGAGAACGCGATGCGTAACGCTCTGACATGCTTTCTGCAGATAGCTTTGCTGTTCGCGCTGGCGGCTTGCAAGCCATCCGATGCCCCCGCCGCCGCAACAGCACACGAAGACACCAGAGGGCCGCAACTCAGCATCCTCAACTACACCGACGACTATATCGACGAGGTGTACGTCAACGGCTCCTGGGCCGGCGGCATGGTCAAGCACGCGGGCGGTGGCAGCTTCGCGGGCTTCGCCGAATTGCCGCGCCAATGGAATCCGAACTACAAGCTCACCGTCCGGTGGCGCACCGAGCCGCTGTACCTCAAGGACCCTGACGCGTTCTACGAGCGCCAGGTGGCAACGGAGCCTTACCAGTTGAGCGAAACGGGCGGCATGGGGACGCTGTGGGTCGCATTCTTCCCCGGAGGTGTCGTCAAGCTCTTCCCTACTTGGGTGGGTCCAGGGCATCCCGATTTCCCCGAGGGACTGCTCGAGCCAAAACTGCAATGCCGCAAGGAGCACCCCGGTAGTGAGTACTGTGAAGGTCCCACTCAACTCTGGGATCTCATGAGAAAGGGCAAGGCCGCCCACACGGAGGACAAGAGACCATGACGATTTCACGCCTTCCCGACAACGTGGGTGCTAACCCGTGGGCCCTCACGGCGAACGAGCGCACGGGCGTTACTTGCACCGAGTCGCCCGATGACGCCATGTCGTGCCAACGCACATTGTATCTCGGCTTTTTCTTCGATGGCACGCGCAATAACCTCTATTACGACAAGAAGCACGAGTCCCATAGCAATGTCGCTCGGCTGTACGACGTCTTCGACGAAGAAATCAAGTCCGGCGAAGACCGTCGATACCGATATCGAACCTACGTCCCGGGCGTCGGCACCGAATTCTGGAAAGGCGTCGGCGATGCCGGCGTAGGCCTGCATGCCGCCGCTGGTGCCGCCGCGGGCTGGGGCGGCGAGGCCCGTATCAACTGGGCGTTGCTGCAGTTACAAAACAACCTGCATCGTTATGCCTTCGGTAACCAACCGCTGACGGACGAAACCAATGACCTCGCCCTCGTCAAACAAATGAGCGCCGACATCAACTTCAAGCGCATGCGCATGCGCTTTCCTGATGGCAAGGGGCCGCCCACGCCCAAG